>NZ_JBTXLO010000024.1:0-837 GCF_054871605.1 Myroides sp. LJL119 | reverse complement strand
GGGCATTTTTTATGAGTAGAAAACAGAATTATCAGTTTGATTTTAAACTTAAACTAGTGGAACTAGTCGTTAAGCAAGGGTACACAGCTCATTTGGTTTGTAGAGAATATAAAGTCTCCGCTGCTACTTTTGACTTTTGGTGTAAGCAATATCACTATCATGGAGCAAAAGGTTTGGAAAAACCTTCTGTTTCTAAGAGTTTTAATACGGAAGAAAAATTAGTTATTTTACAAGATTATCAAAGAAGTGGTTTATCTTTGATATCTATCGCAGCTAAGTATGGAATTGGAAATTACAGTAGTATTGCCCAATGGAAAATGAAGTTAGATACATTGGGATATAAATCTCTAGAGGATAGTCGCGGTAAACATTTTAGAAACAGTAAAACACATACCAAGATGACTAAGAAAAGTAATATTCCAGGGATAAAAGATTCAATGACAGATTTAGAAAAGTTGAGAATCGAGAATGAATATCTTCGCGCAGAAAATGATTATCTAAAAAAGTTGGAAGCCTTGGCTCAAAGCAAGCAAGCCAAAAAGAAAAAGCCGTAATAATTACGGAGCTAAGGCGCAAACATAAACTAGAGTACTTACTACACTTAGCTGGGCTAGCTCGTAGTACTTATTATTATCACACTAAGAGTATAAATTTTCTGGATAAACATGCTGAATTAGGTAAACATGTAACTCGTATATTCAAGAAAAACAGAGGGTTATATGGATATAGAAGAGTTACTCTGCTTCTTAGAAAAGAACTCAAGACAGCTGTAAACTTTAAAACAGTCGCAAAACTAATGAAACAATTAGGCCATAAAAGCGTAATTAGAGTTAAGAA
>NZ_JBTXLO010000023.1:0-1374 GCF_054871605.1 Myroides sp. LJL119 | reverse complement strand
TGTCTAGTCCTGAAATAACGATACAGGATTAATATTATAAAATTACATAAAAAATAGTAGTAGACTTTAGTTTGCTACTATTTTTTTATACCCTTTAAATACCCGATTTTTCGTAACAAACATTTGATTAGGGGTCAGCATATAGTTGGAGCTATGCGGACGGTAGTTATTATAGGTATATACTACTTCTTTTATGATTTTCTTCATGATAGCTAAATCTTTATTATATCTATCAATGATAAATTCTTGTTTTAAAATACCATTTATTCTTTCAGCAATCGAATTTTCATAAGGATCACCATTATTTGTCATACTACACTTAATTTCATGTCTTCTTAGTATTTTTTGATAATACTTAGAGCAATATTGTAAACCTCTATCTGAGTGGTGTATCAAGCCTTTTATAGTTGCTTTATTGTCTTTTATTGCAAATTTTAAAGCATTACTAGCCCCTTCTAAGGAAAGACTATTAGAGACATTATAACCTACTATTTTTTTGGAGTACACATCAGTAATTAAGCTTAAATAACAAGGCTGTTTTCGTGTTCCAATATAAGTAATATCTGATACCCAAAGTTGGTTAGGACCATTAATACTTAGATCCGTTGTTATATTTGGATACTTGAAAAAAGGATGGTCAGAATCCGTAGTAATATGGTATTTTTTCTTTTGTTTGATTAGTAAATTATTAGCTTTTAAAATAGCAAATAGCTTATCACGCCCTATTTTAATAGCTCCGAGCTTTTCTTGGAGCAGATAATATAACTTCCTAGTACCTAGACGAGGCATTACCATTCGGACTTCTTGAACTAAATCAACAACAGTACTAGCTGTAGTCTTGGATTGTTCTGTCCGATTGATATCTCTATAGTAAACCTGTCTATTGATCCCACACAAACTACAAGCAAGTGTTATAGTTTCTTTTTTTTGCTCTGTATACTCAAGGATTGTGCGGCTTCTTGATTTTTTCGGATATCAATCTTTAAATCTCTTTCAGCAATATCAATCATCATATCGAAGAAGATTGCTTTTTGTTGAGCAAAGTGTTTTTCACTTTCGAGTTGCTTGATTTGTTTTTCTAACTGTCGAATTCTCACTTCTTGCTCCAGTACTTTTTGTTCGGGTGTCTTTTCCATAGGTTTACGTATTTGATTGTCCCAATCAAAGTTACCAAATTTTTTCAACCAATTTTTAACTGTTTGGTCGCCTTGAATACCATATTTAGTTTTAGCTTGAGCTAAACTTAACTGCCCTTGTTCTATTTCTTGAACAACCTGGAGCTTGAAACTTAACGTATAATCTTTCTGAGTACGCTTTACATAAGGATTTGTCATAACGATTGTTTTTTGTGTATCGTTATTTCAGGACGTGACA
>NZ_JBTXLO010000022.1:0-1936 GCF_054871605.1 Myroides sp. LJL119 | reverse complement strand
CTTTACTTTAATAATTATAAATGAAACGCATACCTTAACTTAATTCCAATATGATAATCTTTTAATTTTTGGTTGCTATAACTCATATCTGTCCAAATACTATTTAATTCAATAGGATTATCATAA
The DNA here is from genome assembly GCF_054871605.1 of Myroides sp. LJL119. NCBI lineage: Bacteria > Pseudomonadati > Bacteroidota > Flavobacteriia > Flavobacteriales > Flavobacteriaceae > Myroides > Myroides sp. LJL119. Next base: position 1,810 of record NZ_JBTXLO010000022.1, on the reverse strand, counting down.
TTAGATGATAAAGTAATTGGGTGTTTATCTCTTATTCCATCTTTTGCTAAATTGTTCAAACCTAAATTGAAAAAAGCACCAATATACAAGCTCTGTTTATTACCCAATTCCTGTTTTACCCCTGTTTCAAATAACCAAGAGTATCGATTTTGTAAATGTATTTCTTTTTTATGGCTTATATTTTTAAAGTGTCCATACCCTATAAAGTTAGGTCCTTGTAGCTCTACATCCCACTGGGGATAGTATCCAGATGTATCTAGTTCATTTATAGTAATTCTTGACTTTGGACTTCCTGTGATTACACCAATAGCTAAACCTGTTTGAACATACCACTTTACTTCTTTTCCGGTTTCAAATTGAACAGTTAAGGGAACTTGAATTAAACGATAAGAAATCTGCTCTATTCTGATTTTACTCTGATATTTAAGGATATACTGATCCCCTTCAACATCTATAGAAGACCAACTAGACTTAGCATTGCGTTGTATAAAATCTAAACTACTATTTTGGTAAGCTACTTCTGCTGCTAAACTCCATTTTTGATTCAAATAATATCTATATCCTACTCCCATGCTATAACCTAAAACACTATTACTGTCATAAGTCTTTACTCTTGTCAAGCTATTATTAAAGTAACCTTCAAAAGAAATACTAATCTCTTGTGCAAGGCCTTTCATACTAAATAATATAAAAAGTACTAATCCATATATATATTTTCTTTTCACATTCATCTTAATTAAGGTTTAACGATAAACTTAAGGGGCTGGTTTTTACCATTTATTTTTACTATCACAAAATAAACTCCTTCTGATATAGTATTTGGCAGAACTATTTTAGAGATACTCCCTTCTATAGGGATTTTAAATAAAAACTGGCCTGTTATACTATAAACTGTTGCCACAGCATCCTCTAATGAAGAATCTGGATAATCCAAAGCTAATTCCAAAACTCCATTTTTAACAATAGGATTGGGGTACAATCTAATACTATGTGAGTATGAATACTCTATTGTAGAAGAACAACTGTGTAGTACCTCGCCTTTATCTGTAAGTAACTCAATGCTGTATAATGCATTTCGATCTAAAAGATCTTCTTTCTTATTTCCAACAAAATAAGCCTGTTCTGTACCTATTAATTTTCCGTTTTTAAACCACTTATAACCAACAAAACGATAGCCTCCATTAGTCTGAGGGTTATTATTCACTAAAAGAGTGTTGTCAAATTTCTGTATAACTATATCTTCAAAATTAAATGGTCGCTCTATAATCAGTTCATACTTCTTGATTGTTGAACCACTTTGAGAAGTAACAACTATTTCCTGATGATAGATACCTGGTTTTGGTGTGTTTATAACAAAATTTGACGTTGTACTTGCTAAAGCACCACTGCTAACTTGTAATTCAACGCTAACTTGATTACTTATTTCATCACAATTCATTCTAAAAAATGAACTGGATAACAAGGCTCCTTTATTCACTTTATTTATTGAATAACTTTCTATAAGTGCTTCATCATTCTCTATAACTAATACATGACTAATACTTTGAGCTGGTAGATAATTTTCATTTCCAGATTGATGAGCAGTAATAACAATACTCCCAGTAGAAATAACAGTAACTTTCCCCAACGATGTTACTATAGCAGCTGCTTTACTTCCTTCAAAAGAATAAGTATACGATACAGGTAATCTCGAACTACTTGCCGCTGTTAATTGCAACTTGATATTATTATTAAATACGACAGGTAATAACTCTCTAAAATCAATAGATTGTGCAGCCTTATCGATTGTTAACTTCGCCTTTAATGGTAA
>NZ_JBTXLO010000021.1:0-2731 GCF_054871605.1 Myroides sp. LJL119 | reverse complement strand
AAGTGATGACAACCGATTTAGGGTGGTTATTGCAGCGGGGCTCACCTCTTCCCATTTCGAACAGAGAAGTTAAGCCCGCTTGCGCAGATGGTACTGCTAACCAGTGGGAGAGTATGACACCGCCCTTTTTTTAAGAATCCTCAACAGAAATGTTGGGGATTTTTTTTTGGCTATATATTACCATAACGACAAGGATTAATAAAAACGTACAGATTCTTGTTTTTTTTAACTTTTTTGAATATGAAGTGGTGAAATTTATGCTTTATTAAGAATATTTTTTTTGGAATATATAAAAGTATAATGTAATTAAAAGTGTTTTTTATGTAGGTATGTTTGTATATAGGTAATTTTATTGTGAAAAATTCAATTTTATAAGGCTTAAAGCTTGGGATTTATTAGATGCTATTAAATTTTATATACTATAGTTTTATAAGTATATTTGCGATAGGGGAAAAGTATAAGGAGACTTATGTAAAGTAAATATTTATTGACTATGAAAAAAGCTTTAAAAGAGCAATTAAAGCGCGATACTCCAAGGGGTATTGTCTTGTTTATTGACCTGCTTATTGTTGTGTTTACCTATGTAATTTCAAATTTGTTTTTGACAAATTTCTTTGGAAATTATTCCGTAGACTTAATGTTAAGCAAGGTTCTAGTGGTACTTGTTTGTTACCTTATATCCTTTTATATTTTTAAACCCTATCGTGGTATTATCAGACAAACCAGTATTAGGGATATTGAGACTATTTTCTTTACCTGTTTGTTTGCAAGTGTTCTACTTACCATATGTTCTACTTTGCAGAGAAATGGTGTGTTGGGTAGTAGTTTTGAAGGTTTCTTTCGCTATTCTTATTCTTTTATTTTCCTTCAATTATTCTTTACTTCTGTAATGCTGAGTTTAGCTCGTTTGTTTTACAGTCAATTTTACCATACTTATATTTTAGAAGTTCGTAATCAACGACGTGTTTTGATATATGGTGCGGGTGATTCTGGGATTATAACCGTAAAAGCACTTCAAGCAGATACTAAAGTACGTACTGAGATTATTGGTTTTGTAGACGATAATCAATATAAGGTGGGTAAACGCATAGCTGGTTATAAGGTTTATTCTCCAGCTTGTATTACCGAGTCTTATCTTAAAAAAAATAGGATAGATGATATAGTAATTTCTATTCAAAATATTTCTAGAGAGCGTTTAAACGAAATTTCCGCTTGGTTGGAATTACTTCCAGTGAAAATCAAGATTATTCCTGGAGCAAGTGATTGGCTAAATGGTAAAATTACCAATAAGCAAATTAAAGAGTTGAAGATTGACGATCTTTTAGGACGCAAAAGTATAGAGTTAGATAATCCAATTATAGGTAATGAAATTCAAGCAAAGGTAGTTCTTATTACTGGAGCTGCTGGATCTATCGGTAGTGAGATCGCCAGACAAGTTGCCCGTTTTGATTTTAAGGAATTAATCTTAGTAGATCACGCGGAGTCTGCATTGTATGACGTACAGCAAACCATGGTTAGTATAAAGGGTGATTCTATTCGATATGTCGTTGGAAACATTCGTGACCAAAAAACCATGGAGAGGTTATTTAGTAAATATAAGCCTAACATTGTTTATCATGCTGCAGCTTATAAGCATGTACCATTAATGGAGAATTATCCTTATGAGGCTATTCATACAAATATTAAAGGTACAAAGGTAATTGCCGATTTATCGGTGGATTATCAGGTCAGTAAGTTTGTTATGGTTTCAACCGATAAGGCGGTAAATCCGACCAATGTAATGGGTGCGACAAAACGTGCCGCTGAGTTGTATGTATCTTGCTTAAAAGATAAAGGAAAGACAAATTTTATTGTGACGCGTTTTGGAAATGTACTAGGATCTAACGGGTCGGTTATTCCACTCTTTAAACGACAAATCGAGGCTGGTGGTCCTTTAACGGTTACTCATCCAGAGATAACCAGGTACTTTATGACTATCCCTGAGGCTTGCCAATTGGTTTTGGAGGCATCGGTTATGGGACATGGTGGAGAGATTTTTGTTTTTGACATGGGACAAAGTATGAAAATTGTGGAATTGGCAAAGCGTATGATTCGCTTAAGTGGATATGAATACCCAGGTGATATAGATATTAAAATTACTGGATTGCGTCCAGGGGAGAAAATATTTGAAGAATTATTGGCAAATGATGAAAATACAATCAAGACTCATCATGAAAAAATTATGATAGCTCAGGTTCGTGATCAGGATCTAGTTGTTATAAAACAGGCCATAGAACAACTTTGTTTGTATGTAACTAAAGAAGGGGCATTATGTGATACTACTGGTTTGGTTAAACAATTAAAAGTGATTGTACCAGAGTTTAAAAGTCAAAATTCACAATATGAAGCAATAGACAAAGAGTTGTGCTCTGCGGTGTAAGTCAAGAAATAGATTTGCCTAGGACAATTTGTGTAAACACCAAAAAAAATATAGTTTAATAAAAAGAGCTTGGTTGATAACCAAGCTCTTTTTTTGTGGAGTTTGTCACGTCCTGAAATAACGATACACAAAAAACAATCGTTATGACAAATCCTTATGTAAAGCGTACTCAGAAAGATTATACCTTAAGTTTCAAGCTCCAGGTTGTTCAAGAAATAGAACAAGGGCAGTTAAGTTTAGCTCAAGCTAAAACTAAATATGGTATTCAAGGCGACCAAACAGTTAAAAATTGGTTGAAAAAATTTGGTAACT
>NZ_JBTXLO010000020.1:0-3486 GCF_054871605.1 Myroides sp. LJL119 | reverse complement strand
ACCAAAGAAGATATTTTACTTACTTTGAGTTGGGATGAAAGAACCACTTTACAGGATTTATTAAAAGATCCAGAGAAGGAATTACATATTGTTCGTTTTGATGCAAAACAGAATTTATGGGTTTCCGAGGGTGGAGTAGTTGACCTAGTAAACAAAGAAATCACCACACCAACTAGCGTTAGAGGCTATGGATTTTTCACCCTAGCCACTGTAAAGACCGACATCATTTTAGATGGCGATGTGGTGATCTATAATTTAGTTACTCCTAATGGAGATGGTAAAAATGACTACTTCGAGATTGAGAACCTTTATAAATTTCCAGAGAACCGCGTTGAGATATTTAACCGTTGGGGAGTAAAGGTATTTGAGACCGATGGTTATGACAGACAAGGAGACGGTTCTGTTAATGTATTTAGAGGTTACTCCGATGGAAGGGTAACTATGGATAAGAGTAAAATGCTTCCAACAGGTACCTATTATTATGTATTAACTTATCAATACAAGGATTCCCAAGGTTCAAGTAGCGTTAAAAAAGCGGGTTATTTACACCTTGAAACGCATTAAAAAAAAACAGATTTATGAGATTTTTTCAAATATTAAAAACACTTGGTATCAGTCTATTAGCTTTGAGTTGTTACCAAAATGCATATAGTCAACAAGATCCACAATACACGCATTATATGTATAATACCTCTATGATAAATCCCGCATATGCAGGTAGTAGAGGAAGTTTAACTGCCATTGGACTATACCGAACCCAGTGGGTAGGATTAGAAGGAGCTCCCAAGACTGCAAGTTTTTCATTGAATACTCCCTTGGGAGATTCAGGTCTAGGTCTAGGAGTTAATTTTAATAATGATAAGTTAGGCGCAATGAATGAGAACAATATCGCCATTGACCTTTCTTATGCTATTGATTTGAGTTACGAATATAAATTAGCCTTTGGAATAAAGGGAACAGCTAATTTATTAGATGTTGACTACAGTAGATTAACTATTCGTCACCCGGATGATCAAGTGGCTGTAAATAATATAAAAAATAAGTTTAATCCCAATATTGGAGCCGGGGTTTATCTATACTCTGATCGCACTTATTTAGGATTTTCTGTTCCTATGTTTTTACAAACCGATCGCTATAATGATAATGATATGGTTACCATGGTACAACGTCCTCATTTTTATTTAATGGGAGGACATGTATTTGACTTAAGTCATAATTTAAAGTTTAAACCAGCCTTTTTAGCAAAAGCTGTATCAGGAGCTCCACTTCAGGTAGATATTACTGCAAACTTTTTATTAATGGAGAAATTAACCCTTGGTGCAGCCTACCGCTGGGATGCAGCAGTTAGCGCCTTGGCGGGATTTCAGATCAATGAGAACCTATTTATCGGTTACTCCTATGATGCAGAAACTACCAAACTTCGTCATTATAACTCGGGAAGTCATGAGTTTATTTTGCGATTTGAGTTGTTTAATAATCGAGGACGTATCAATACACCGCGATTCTTCTAATTATTTTAAAAGCTATGATCAACTATATACGAAAAACATGCTTTTTAATGGGGCTTTTGAGTCTTAGCTCTTTGGGGGTTTTGGCTCAAGAAGGTTCCCATAGAAAAGGGGATACTAAATACGAACGCTTGGCTTATGTAGATGCTATTAAAATCTATGAGCGCATTGCCAATAAGGGGTATAAGAACCAAGAAGTTTTACAGAACCTTGCAGATGCTTATTACTTTAATGGTAAGTTACAACAAGCAAATATTTGGTATACCGATCTTTTTGAATCGGATTATAAAGATAAAAATCTAGATGCCATTGCTCCGGAGCTTTATTACCGATACGCACAGAGTCTTCGAGCGGTAGAGAATTACCAAAAGAGTGACTCTGTTATGACTGTTTTTGCTTCTATGAATCAGGATGATTCTCGTGCAAAACTATTTGCTTTAAATACAGATTATCGTCAAGATCTTCAAACAGAATATCAAAAGTACCAAGTAAAGGCCATCGAGGTGAATTCGGATTACTCCGATTATGGATCTTTTTTAATAGGAGATACTTTGTTGTTTACATCGGCCCGTGGTAATGTAAATAAAAAAAGTACAGCCTTACACGATTGGACCAAGGAGAACTTCACTAGTTTGTTTGCTACTCAAATCCAAGAAGATGGTAGTTTTTCCGAGCCACAGGTTTATGCCCCTAATTTAGATTCAAAGGTAAACGATGCCTCTGGTGTTGTAACCAAAGATGGTCAAACCCTGTATTTCACTCGTAATAATTCCAATGAAAAAGGAAAAAGACGTCGCAATAAATCCAAAGATACTTTATTGAAGATTTACAAGGCTACCAGACAAGACAACGGACAGTGGGGAGATATTGTGGAGTTACCTTTTAATTCGGACAACTTTAATACGGCTCATCCAGCCTTGTCAGTAGATGAAAAGTATTTATATTTTGCCTCGGATCGCCAAGGTAGTTTAGGCTCTTCCGATTTGTTTAAAGTAGCTATTTATCCCGATAACCAATACGGTGAGGTAGAAAATCTAGGTGCAGGGATTAATACCAGTGGAAGAGAAACCTTCCCTTATATCTCACAAGATGGTCTTTTATTTTTTGCCTCGGATGGTCATCCAGGTTTAGGAGGTTTAGATGTTTTTGTAACCAAGTTAAATGCCAAGGCAGAGGTGTCCCAGGTAGTTAATATGGGAAGTCCTATAAATTCAAGTTTAGATGATTTTGCATTTTATATCGATTCATCTAATAAAAAAGGGTTTGTTAGTTCAAACCGAGAAAATGAATTTAAAGGCGATAATATTTATTTCTTTACCCAAACCCCTTGTGATAAACAATTACAGGGTGTGATAACCGATGAGAAAACCCAACAAGTAATCCCGTTTGCTCAGGTAACTATAACCGATTCTAAGGGTCAAGTAGTAGAGGTGGTGGTTGCAGATCAAGACGGATACTTCAAAGGGACTAGTGTTTTACAGTGTGGTGGTAAATACTTTATAAAAGTAGAAAAACCAGATTATCACACCAAAGAAACTGGATTAACTCTAAGCGCTACACCGGGAGTAGATCAAAAGGATGTTGTTTTACAAAAATCGGTTATTGCCTTGAATGTAAATGATGATTTATTTAAGACATTAGGCTTGAATCCAATTTACTTTGACTTTGATAAATCTAATATCCGTGAGGATGCAGCCAATGAGCTAGTGAAGATTTACGCGGTTATGCAGGAATATCCAACCATGAAGATAGATGTTCGTTCACATACCGATAGTAGAGGAAATGATGCTTATAATATGGCGCTTTCCGATCGTCGAGTTAAATCTACAATTCAGTGGCTAATTAGTCAAGGGATCTCCGCAGATCGTTTAACTGGTCGTGGTTATGGCGAGAGTCAGTTGATAAATAATTGTTCTAATGGGGTTCCTTGTAGTATACAAGAGCATCAATTAAACAGAAGAAGTGAGTTTATTATCCT
>NZ_JBTXLO010000019.1:0-4003 GCF_054871605.1 Myroides sp. LJL119 | reverse complement strand
GTAATCTCGAACTACTTGCCGCTGTTAATTGCAACTTGATATTATTATTAAATACGACAGGTAATAACTCTCTAAAATCAATAGATTGTGCAGCCTTATCGATTGTTAACTTCGCCTTTAATGGTAAATCTAAATAATTTGGCGCTTGCACTAAAGCCTCTACCTCATACTCTCCTGCATCTATTTGTCCGTTTCCAAAGTAACTAACCGCTGCTCCCAAAGGTAATTCTCCACTAACTAACAGCTCTTTTTTTGTTGCGTCATAAGCAAAACTAGAGTCTAGTAAACTAACCCCTTTCATAGGAATTTTTTCGATTGTTAACTTCGCCTTTAATGGTAAATCTAAATAATTCGGCGCTTGCACTAAAGCATTTACCTCGTACTCTCCTGCATCTATTTGTCCGTTCCCAAAGTAACTAACCGCTGCTCCCAAAGGTAATTCTCCACTAACTAACAGTTCTTTTTTTGTTGCGTCATAAGCAAAACTAGAATCTAGTAAACTAACCCCTTTCATAGGAATTTTTTCAATTGTTAACTTCGTCTTTAATGGTAAATCTAAATAATTTGGCGCTTGCACTAAAGCCTCTACCTCGTACTCTCCTGCATCTATTTGTCCGTTTCCAAAGTAAGTAACCGTTGCTCCCAAAGGTAATTCCCCACTAACTAACAGCTCTTTTTTTGTTGCGTCATAAGCAAAACTAGAGTCTAGCAAACTAATCCCTTTCATAGGAATTTTTTCGATTGTTAACTTCGCCTTTAATGGTAAATCTAAATAATTTGGCGCTTGCACTAAAGCCTCTACCTCATACTCTCCTGCATCTATTTGTCCGTTCCCAAAGTAAGTAACCGCTGCTCCCAAAGGTAATTCTCCACTAACTAACAGTTCTTTTTTTGTTGCGTCATAAGCAAAACTAGAATCCAGTAAACTAACCCCTTTCATAGGAATTTTTTCGATTGTTAACTTCGCCTTTAATGGTAAATCCAAATAATTTGGCGCTTGCACTAAAGCCTCTACCTCGTACTCTCCTGCATCTATTTGTCCGTTTCCAAAGTAAGTAACCGTTGCTCCCAAAGGTAATTCCCCACTAACTAACAGCTCTTTTTTTGTTGCGTCATAAGCAAAACTAGAATCCAGTAAACTAATCCCTTTAATAGGAATTTTTTCGATTGTTAACTTCGCCTTTAATGGTAAATCTAAATAATTTGGCGCTTGCACTAAAGCCTCTACCTCGTACTCTCCTGCATCTATTTGTCCGTTCCCAGAGTAAGTAACCGCTGCTCCCAAAGGTAATTCTCCACTAACTAACAGCTCTTTTTTTGTTGCGTCATAAGCAAAACTAGAGTCTAGCAAACTAACCCCTTTCATAGGAATTTTTTCGATTGTTAACTTCGCCTTTAATGGTAAATCTAAATAATTTGGCGCTTGCACTAAAGCCTCTACCTCGTACTCTCCTGCATCTATTTGCCCGTTCCCAGAGTAACTAACCGTTGCTCCCAAAGGTAATTCCCCACTAACTAACAGCTCTTTTTTTGTTGCGTCATAAGCAAAACTAGAATCCAGTAAACTAACCCCTTTCATAGGAATTTTTTCGATTGTTAACTTCGCCTTTAATGGTAAATCTAAATAATTTGGCGCTTGCACTAAAGCCTCTACCTCGTACTCCCCTGCATCTATTTGTCCGTTTCCAAAGTAAGTAACCGCTGCTCCCAAAGGTAATTCCCCACTAACTAACAGTTCTTTTTTTGTTGCGTCATAAGCAAAACTAGAGTCTAGCAAACTAACCCCTTTAATAGGTATTTTTTCGATTGTTAACTTCGCCTTTAATGGTAAATCTAAATAATTTGGCGCTTGTACTAAAGCCTCTACCTCGTACTCCCCTGCATCTATTTGTCCGTTTCCAAAGTAAGTAACCGCTGCTCCCAAAGGTAATTCCCCACTAACTAACAGTTCTTTTTTTGTTGCGTCATAAGCAAAACTAGAATCCAGTAAACTAACCCCGGTCATGACAGCTGGAGTTATCTCAAATGGTGCTCTGGTAAAACCAAAAAGATAGTTATCCTTTACATTTATACCAAGAGTACCTCTGTCAATATAATATAGCCCTACAGATTCTCCTGGATCCCGAGTTAAATGTCCTGATAAAGTATCATTATTCACTAGGCCTGTTACACTATAGGTTAATTCAGGATCCATTTCTCCGTAAACCTTAGTTAGAGAATCGGGTCTAACGCTTAACTCTTTAGGCTCTATATTTACTACAATCTTAACTAAATTACCCTCAGGACAAAGAGCAGTAGCTACGCTAACCCAATAAATTTGCTCACCAACTTTATCAGTTTTAATCGTAGGAGCTGCATTTGTAGGTGATTTATTTTCACCTATATACCAATTTAAATACCCACCGGGAAGGCCAGATGGAACTTTCGCATCTAAAACTTCAGGAGCATCACCATATTTTTTAACTATAGAAGTATTTGTTATAGGTACCCAGCCATTATTTTGTTTATAAACACGAATAGTATAGCTCAAAGTACAACCCTTAGAATCTGTTACAGTTACAGTATGATCTCCTTCAGTTAAATTAATAGCTGTGAAGTCTGTATGATTTGATGGTGACCAAGAATAAGTGTAAGGAGGTGTTCCACCATAAATACTGATACCTGCCTCTCCGTCATTACTCGAATAACAGCTTACATCACGTCTCCAATGTGATGCTATTTTGAGTTGCTCTGCTGTGTGAACAATTTGGAATTCTGACATTATAGCAACTCCGTTCGCATCTATTGCCCACACGCTATACCTACCCGCAGCTAAATTTCGAGCTGTATTTTCCGTACTTTGTGAGTGCGGCCAATAATACGTATAAGGGCTTTTTCCTCCCTTGGGCGTAACCCACGCCTGGCCAGTATTTGCTCCATAACAATCTATATTTATCTGATTTTTTTCAACTTCTAATTCATCTAATTCACTAAGAGCAATAGGTTGGGGTTGCTTTGTCCAAGTTAAAGTATCAAGGGAAACATATGTATAATTTCCATTAGCAGTTATACGTAATTCATCTATCGTAATATTAGAATAGTCCTGGCCATCTAAATCTGTTAAATCTATTAGTACGTAACCATTATTATTAGAGCTACTAGTTGTAAAACCTGTAGTCTTTGTATAAGAAAATTCTACTGTTCCATTTAATTTCCCAGTGATATTCAACTCACCTAGATCACTTAAATTTAAATCGGAAGATAATTGTATCCAAAAACTACTAACTTTAAATAAATTAGAAGTGGTTTTAATACTAAAAGAAGGGTCAGATAAAGTACTATCTTTAGCAATAAAGCGATTATTACTTATAGTACTTTTTTGTCCTTCATCCAAAAAATTTGTTTGAATATCAAAAAGATCACTATGCGAGATAATTTCAAATACCACACCGTTATCTGAGAAGTATCTCGAGCCTTGACTCTCAGTTTCAAAGGTCTTGGTAGAGGTCTGAGCAAAAAACAGATGATTAGTTAAAAAAAAGAGTAAGAGTAGAAGTTTCTTCATATAATTGCTTTGTTAGGATCATATATTTTTTACACCTCACTTAACAATAACAAATAAAAAGTCATTGCAATTTATTATTACAGATTAAGAAACTAAAGCCTCTATTATAAGATATCTGTTAAGTATGGTGAATCAAGAAATAACAAAAAGTAAAAATATTACCATTTTTCATCTGTTTTCAATTTATGGGGGTGGACAAAGGGGTGGACAAATCATAATGTCTTGAAAACAAACAGTTAAATTATACTAAAAAGGGACTATCTATGGGGTAAGGTAAAAAAGTTGGATTAAGTTAGGACATCTTTTTAAGTTATCCTACAAGCGCTGTACACTGTATGTATTAGTGTGTAAGTTCAAAAAATAAGCCTGGGTTAGGTTTCTATTAAAACCTAACTCAAGCTTCATATAGGGTATTAAATTGGTTTTATAAACAGTGTCATCTATTTTGAGTACAATAAA
>NZ_JBTXLO010000018.1:0-5111 GCF_054871605.1 Myroides sp. LJL119 | reverse complement strand
AAGGGCGGTGTCATACTCTCCCACTGGTTAGCAGTACCATCTGCGCAAGCGGGCTTAACTTCTCTGTTCGAAATGGGAAGAGGTGAGCCCCGCTGCAATAACCACCCTAAATCGGTTGTCATCACTTTGGATAACTAATATTTTTATATCAAGTTACTTATTTACTAAAATACAGTCGTCTTTTTAAAATTAGAAAGTGGCTCTCTCCCTATTAAAATAGGGAGAGACGTGCACATAAGCTTATGGGCTATTAGTACTACTCGACTCTGACATTACTGCCTTTACATCTATAGCCTATCAACGTGGTAATCTCCCACGGCCCTTTAAAGAAATCTCATCTTGTGGTGGGTTTCGCACTTATATGCTTTCAGCGCTTATCCCTTCCCAACGTAGCTACTCTGCGGTGCCCCTGGCGAGACAACAGATACACTAGAGGTTGGTCCAATTCGGTCCTCTCGTACTAGAATCAGATCCACTCAAATTTCTAACGCCCACAGTAGATAGAGACCGAACTGTCTCACGACGTTCTGAACCCAGCTCGCGTGCCACTTTAATGGGCGAACAGCCCAACCCTTGGGACCTTCTCCAGCCCCAGGATGTGACGAGCCGACATCGAGGTGCCAAACCCCCCCGTCGATATGAGCTCTTGGGGGAGATCAGCCTGTTATCCCCGGCGTACCTTTTATCCTTTGAGCGATGGCCCTTCCATGCGGAACCACCGGATCACTATGCTCTACTTTCGTACCTGATCGACTTGTAAGTCTCTCAGTCAAGCTCCCTTATACCATTGCACTCTACGCACGGTTACCAAGCGTGCTGAGGGAACCTTTAGAAGCCTCCGTTACTCTTTTGGAGGCGACCACCCCAGTCAAACTACCCACCAAACAATGTCCTTCCGTTTAGGAAGTTAGATCTCAAATAAGCAAAGGGTGGTATTTCAACAATGACTCCACAACGCCTAGCGACGCCATTTCACAGTCTCCCACCTATCCTACACATCACTTATCCAAGAACAATATTAAGCTATAGTAAAGGTGCACAGGGTCTTTTCGTCCCACTGCGGGTAATCGGCATCTTCACCGATACTTCAATTTCACCGAGCTCATGGCTGAGACAGTGTCCAGATCGTTGCACCATTCGTGCAGGTCGGAACTTACCCGACAAGGAATTTCGCTACCTTAGGACCGTTATAGTTACGGCCGCCGTTTACTGGGGCTTCAATTCAATGCTTCTTCTTGCGAATAACATCTCCTCTTAACCTTCCAGCACCGGGCAGGTGTCAGGCCCTATACGTCATCTTACGATTTTGCAGAGCCCTATGTTTTTGATAAACAGTCGCCTGGACCTCTTCACTGCGGCCAGCTTGCGCTGGCGACCTTTCTCCCGAAGTTACAGGTCTATTTTGCCTAGTTCCTTAGCCATGAATCTCTCGAGCGCCTTAGGATACTCTCCTCGACTACCTGTGTCGGTTTACGGTACGGGTACTTATAACCTAAGTTTAGAAGCTTTTCTTGACAGCCCTTAGGCACACTATCTCTTTGTCCGTAGACTCCGAGTACTATCGCATTTCTCCAAGTCTGACGCATTTTACTATCAGACCTATAGGTACGTGCTTCAACGAACTATTCCGTCAGTTCGCGGTGCTTTCATCACTGTGTCACTCCATCACTGTTATAAGTAGTACGGGAATATTAACCCGTTGGCCATCGACGTCCCCCTTCGGGTGTGCCTTAGGTCCCGACTAACCCTCAGCTGATTAGCATAGCTGAGGAAACCTTAGTCTTACGGCGGGGGTGTTTCTCGCACCCCTTATCGTTACTTATGCCTACATTTTCTTTTCTAAAAGGTCCAGCAATCCTCACAGATCACCTTCAGCCCCGTTAGAATGCTCCCCTACCACTCATACTTACGTATAAATCCATAGCTTCGGTAATATGCTTATGCCCGATTATTATCCATGCTCGATCGCTCGACTAGTGAGCTGTTACGCACTCTTTAAATGAATGGCTGCTTCCAAGCCAACATCCTAGCTGTCTAAGCAATCAAACCGCGTTTTTTCAACTTAGCATATATTTGGGGACCTTAGCTGATGGTCTGGGTTCTTTCCCTCTCGGACATGGACCTTAGCACCCATGCCCTCACTGATAATAAACATTACTTAGCATTCGGAGTTTGTCAGGAATTGGTAGGCGGTGAAGCCCCCGCATCCAATCAGTAGCTCTACCTCTAAGTAACTATGATTATCGCTGCACCTAAATGCATTTCGGGGAGTACGAGCTATTTCCGAGTTTGATTGGCCTTTCACCCCTACCCACAGGTCATCCGAAAACTTTTCAGCGTTTATCGGTTCGGTCCTCCATTTAGTGTTACCTAAACTTCAACCTGCCCATGGGTAGATCACACGGTTTCGCGTCTACCACTACTGACTAAAGCGCCCTATTAAGACTCGCTTTCGCTACGGATCCAGACCTGAAGTCCTTATCCTTGCCAGCAACGGTAACTCGTAGGCTCATTATGCAAAAGGCACGCCGTCACTTCACGTAGAAGCTCCGACCGCTTGTAGGCGTATGGTTTCAGGATCTATTTCACTCCGTTATTCACGGTTCTTTTCACCTTTCCCTCACGGTACTGGTTCACTATCGGTCTCTCAGGAGTATTTAGCCTTAGCGGATGGTCCCGCCAGATTCAATCAGGGTTTCACGTGCCCCGACCTACTCAGGATACCACTATCTATTATGTCTCTTACTTATACGGGACTATCACCCTCTATGGTTAACCTTTCCAGGTTATTCTAATTCAATTCACATAGAACAGCGTGGTCCTACAACCCCAATATTGCCGTAACAACATTGGTTTGGGCTATTCCGCGTTCGCTCGCCACTACTAGCGGAATCACTTTTGTTTTCTTCTCCTCTGCCTACTTAGATGTTTCAGTTCAGCAGGTTTGCCTCCTATTTGGATAGTATGTCTTCAACATACTGGGTTGCCCCATTGGGATATCTACGGATCAATTCGTGTGTGCCGATCCCCGTAGCTTTTCGCAGCTTATCACGTCCTTCTTCGCCTCTGAGAGCCTAGGCATTCCCCATACGCCCTTATTTTGCTTATGTGCTTACAATGTCTTTCGACTTGTACTTTCTATATATTTTTTAAATTTGATTCTTTCTAACTGTATTATTAGTTAAGTATCTCAATATGTCAATGATCGTTTTGGACTATGTCCTGGTGGAGAATATCGGAGTCGAACCGATGACCTCCTGCGTGCAAGGCAGGCGCTCTAGCCAGCTGAGCTAATCCCCCAATTTATAGATAGCCAATAAGCTTCTAAACTAGGTTAGACTCTTTCTCAACCTCTAAAATTTCCGTAGATATGTTTTGTAGTCCCGGGCAGACTCGAACTGCCGACCCCTACATTATCAGTGTAGTACTCTAACCAGCTGAGCTACGAGACTCTGTAAACTATATCTTAATGTTTTTGAACTAACAGCAGAGAGTAATATTTATATCCTAATTCTTTCTCTAGAAAGGAGGTGTTCCAGCCGCACCTTCCGGTACGGCTACCTTGTTACGACTTAGCCCCAGTCACTAGTTTTACCCTAGGCAGCTCCTTGCGGTCACCGACTTCAGGTACCCCCAGCTTCCATGGCTTGACGGGCGGTGTGTACAAGGCCCGGGAACGTATTCACCGGATCATGGCTGATATCCGATTACTAGCGATTCCAGCTTCATAGAGTCGAGTTGCAGACTCCAATCCGAACTGTGACCGGTTTTTGAGATTCGCTCCCTATCACTAGGTGGCTGCTTTCTGTACCGGCCATTGTAGCACGTGTGTAGCCCAGGACGTAAGGGCCGTGATGATTTGACGTCATCCCCACCTTCCTCGCGGTTTGCACCGGCAGTCTTGTTAGAGTTCCCACCATTACGTGCTGGTAACTAACAATAGGGGTTGCGCTCGTTATAGGACTTAACCTGACACCTCACGGCACGAGCTGACGACAACCATGCAGCACCTTGTAAATTGTCCGAAGAAAAGTCTGTTTCCAAACCTGTCAATCTACATTTAAGCCCTGGTAAGGTTCCTCGCGTATCATCGAATTAAACCACATGCTCCACCGCTTGTGCGGGCCCCCGTCAATTCCTTTGAGTTTCATTCTTGCGAACGTACTCCCCAGGTGGGATACTTATCACTTTCGCTTAGCCGCTCAATTATAAAAACCAAACAGCTAGTATCCATCGTTTACGGCGTGGACTACCAGGGTATCTAATCCTGTTCGCTCCCCACGCTTTCGTTCATCAGCGTCAATACATACGTAGTAACCTGCCTTCGCAATTGGTATTCCATGTAATATCTAAGCATTTCACCGCTACACTACATATTCTAGTTACTTCCATATGATTCAAGCCAAACAGTATCAATGGCAGTGTCTTAGTTAAGCTAAGAAATTTCACCACTGACTTATATGGCCGCCTACGAACCCTTTAAACCCAATAATTCCGGATAACGCTCGGACCCTCCGTATTACCGCGGCTGCTGGCACGGAGTTAGCCGGTCCTTATTCTTACAGTACCGTCAATCAACTACACGTAGTTGGGTTTCTTCCTGTACAAAAGCAGTTTACAATCCATAGGATCGTCATCCTGCACGCGGCATGGCTGGTTCAGAGTTGCCTCCATTGACCAATATTCCTCACTGCTGCCTCCCGTAGGAGTCTGGTCCGTGTCTCAGTACCAGTGTGGGGGATCTCCCTCTCAGGACCCCTAATCATCGTTGCCTTGGTATGCCGTTACCATACCAACTAGCTAATGATACGCATGCCCATCTTATACCGATAAATCTTTATTAAATAAGTGATGCCACTTGTTTAAACCATGGGGCATTAATCCGAATTTCTTCGGGCTATTCCCCTGTATAAGGTAGGTTGCATACGCGTTACTCACCCGTGCGCCGGTCTCAAGATAGCAAGCTATCTCTACCCCTCGACTTGCATGTGTTAGGCCTGCCGCTAGCGTTCATCCTGAGCCAGGATCAAACTCTTCATCGTATATTTTTTATATCTTAAATTAGATATATAAATCAAATCTTGCGATTCGCCTTACTCTCTTTATTTTTT
>NZ_JBTXLO010000017.1:0-7174 GCF_054871605.1 Myroides sp. LJL119 | reverse complement strand
AGTTACCAAATTTTTTCAACCAATTTTTAACTGTTTGGTCGCCTTGAATACCATATTTAGTTTTAGCTTGAGCTAAACTTAACTGCCCTTGTTCTATTTCTTGAACAACCTGGAGCTTGAAACTTAACGTATAATCTTTCTGAGTACGCTTTACATAAGGATTTGTCATAACGATTGTTTTTTGTGTATCGTTATTTCAGGACGTGACAAATTCTTGAAAAAAAAAGCTACTCCTTTTTAAAGGAGTAGCTTTATAATTTTAAATCCCTGGAATTAATTAGTTGTAAATCCTGAATTTTTTAAATAAGCGTCCATTTGCGCATCTTTACCACGGAATTCTTTATAAAGAACATCTCCTGGTTCAGAATTACCTTTAGAAAGAATTTTTTCACGGAAGTAATCTCCATTTTCACGTGTAATACCACCGTTTTCTAATAACCATTGGTAGGCATCATTGTCAAGAACTTCAGCCCATTTATAAGAATAGTATCCTGCAGCATATCCGCCTCCAAAAATATGGTTAAAGTAAGAAGAACGGTATCTTGGTGGAACTTTATCAATATCTAAACCGTATTTAGCTAAAGCCTGTCTTTCAAACTCATTTACATCTTCAACCGTAGCATCAGCTGGTAAAGTATGCCATTCTAAGTCTAATAAAGAAGCACCTAAAACTTCACTTAAGTTATATCCTTTGTTAAAGTTTCTAGCATTTTCGATTTTAACTAGTAATTCAGCAGGAATAACCTCTCCAGTTTCATAGTGTTTAGCATAGTTTTTTAATATCTGTGGATCAAAAGCAAAATGCTCATGGAATTGCGAAGGTAATTCAACAAAGTCACGAGATACTTTAGTTCCTGATAATCTTGGGTAAGTTTGGTCACTGAAAAAGCCATGTAATGCGTGTCCAAATTCGTGGAATACTGTAATTACATTATCCAATGAAAGTAAAGCTGGTTGTCCTGGAGCTGGCTTTTGGAAGTTTCCAACGTTATAAATCACCGGAATGTTATCCAGTAATTTACTTTGGGTAACAATGCTACTCATCCATGCACCCCCTCTTTTAGAATCTCTTGCGTAGTAATCGGTATAGAATAGACCTACAGGTGATCCATCCTCATTGAATATCTCATATACCTTTACATCTTCTTGCCATACAGGAATATCTTTACGCTCTTTAAAAGTAATACCGTATAACTGTGTAGCCATATAAAACACACCATTTTCTAAAACGGAATTAAACTCAAAATAAGGTTTTATCTCATTTGGATCTAAATCATATTTTTCTTTTCTGATTTTAGAGGCGTAATAATCCCAATCAGCAGTTGTTAAAGTAAAAGGGTCTTGTTGTTGATTAACAGCTGTTTTTAATTCACTTTGTTGAAGTGAGTTTTGATCTTGTACTTTTTTCATGTATGCTTGAAGATCAGCTAATTCTTGGTTAGCAGCATCTGTAGCATAGGGTGTTAAATCCTTTAATATCTGTTTTGCATTTGTAGGATTCTTTGCCATACTGGTTTGTAAAGACCAATCTGCATATGTGTCATAGCCCATTAATTTAGCTTTCTGAGCTCTTTTTTTTGCGATCTCTACTATGGTTTGTGTCGTATTGTTTTGATCGTCTGTTTTTTCTGCTCTGCTCCAAGCTTGATCGAAAAGTTTTTTTCTGGTATCAGGGTTATTTAAAGATTCTAATAATGGTTGTTGTGTTGTGTTATTCAAAGAGATAACATACGTTCCATCAGGTTGTTTTAAAGATTCTAATTCAGCATCACTTAAACCATCTAACTCTTCTTTTGTAAAACTAACTCCACCTTGTTTTGTGGCAAGAAGTAATTGATCTCCAAATTTTGTAGTTAGACTTGCAAGCTCTTGATTTAATGTTTTTAATTGCTCTTTTTGCTCTGGTGTTAAGTTGGCTCCAGCAATTTCGAAACTTTGGTAATAAACATCCAGAACTCTCTCTTGCTCTGGGGTTAAATTTAAAGATGCTTTGTTGTCATGTAATGTTTTAATGCGTTGGAAAAGCGCATCGTTTAGATAAATAGCATCAGAATGTTGTGCGAAAACAGGAGACAATTCGGTATTGATTTGCTTTAACTCATCATTGGTATGAGCACCAATTAATAAGAAGTAAACCGCGTTTACACGGTCAAGTAGTTCACTTGAGCGTTCCATTGCTTCAATCGTGTTTTCAAAGGTCGGTGCATCTTGATTGGCAGTAATTGCATCAATAGCCTCTTTTTGACGACGCATACCTTCTAGGATTGCAGGCTTAAAATCTTTGTTTTTAATTTTGTCGAAATCAGCAGTTTGATAAGGTAATGTACTTTTTTCGTAAAATGCATTACTTGCATCAAATACTAAATTTTGGTCTGAATTCTGATCAGCCTTCTTGCAAGATGCCGATAAGATAGAGGCTCCTGCAACAACGCTTAATACTGCTTTTTTAGCATTCATAAATTGGATATTAGAGTTAGTTGTTGTCAAATATATATAATATCTTAGTAAAAGCAGAAATTCATGGTGATTTAATATGCTTTTTGTAGGCTGTTACCTGTTTTTTTAGCTTGTTACTGAAAAATAAAATTAATTTATTAAGAAATAATTTATATATACATATAGTTGCTATGAGGAGATTTTTGGTGTTTTTTTTGTTTGTGACTAACTTTATTTACCCACAAGACAATCAAATGCGCCAGTGGATAAGGCAACAGTATACCCATAGCGATGCTGCAGGTTTATATGCAGATTTTCATAATTATTTGCAAAACGATAAACAAAGTATAATAAAGGCCAAAACAAATAAGGCCATGGACTTATTACTTCCCAGGGACCAGGGCTACACTTTACAAAGGGTAAATCACGATGGAGTGGCCATTTACTATGGGTTAAATAATAAGCATGCTATAGAATTCTCAGGCGTTAATTATCTACATAATGCGTTGACAGCAAATATCTCTTTATTGGGAGAAAAGATGATTATCGGTATTTTAGATGGCGATGTTGTTTTAGATACTCATGTTGAGTTTACCAATAAAAATGGGATTAGCCGTGTTTTTTTACACGACCCTATCAACGAGTTACCTCTTGCCCAGTCCCCGGAATATCTTCAGAGTATTCATAAAAGAAATCACGCAACGCATGTTGCTGGAACTTTAGTTAGTCAAGGTTTAAATGCAGAGTCTTTAGGGGTAGCACCCAAAGCAACACTGTATAGTTATAATTGGAAGGATGATATAGTGAAGATTGTACAACTAGCCTCTCAGGGAATACTAGTTTCAAATCATTCTTATGGAATTGCAACCATGTCAAAAGAAAATACCCCTTTAATACCAGCGTCTTATTTTGGAGTTTACTCCAGAGAAGCATTGAGTTATGATAGAGTGATGCGCGAATATCCTTATTATCAAAGTGTGATTGCCGCTGGAAATGACAGAAAGGATTATAAAATATTAAATCCTAGTAAAAAAGGTTTTGATATGCTAGTGGGCTATTCTGTTGCAAAGAATCCAATTGTTGTTGGAGCGATTATTCCAGATTACAGGACTAAAACAACTTATATAAGTGATACGGATTTTAGTAATTATGGACCAACTGCTGATTTTAGAATTAAGCCTGATATTGTGGCTACTGGGGTCGGACTTTATTCTAGTATCTATCAAAGTGGGGATTTGGCAGATAAAGGAATTAGCAATTCTCTATATGCATTTAGCTCAGGAACTTCTATGTCGGCTCCTGTGGTTACTGGAATCTTGACACTTTGGCAACAGTGGGTATTGGAAAATTACAATTATCCTTTTAAATCTTCCACTATAAAAGGACTGATGATTCACACAGCAGATGCTATCCAAGGGAATTTAGGGCCAAGTGTGAAATACGGATGGGGGGTAATAAATGCACGTAATGGGATAGAATTTCTTAACAATGCCAAGGGAAATCAAGCCTTTGTGGTACAACACACTCTATATGATTCATTGGATTATCAAACCCAGATAACTGTACCAAAGGATGTTAGTGCATTACGCTTTACATTAGTGTGGAATGATCTACCAGCAGAAGATAAAATTGCCAAAGCACTACAGGCTGATAAACCTGATTTGGTACACGATTTAGATTTACGGGTTATAGATGAACATGGAAACCAATACCTGCCATGGTATATAAACAAAGATTATAATAATCCAGTAGCCTTACAAGGAGATAATAACGTGGATAACGTGGAGCGCATAGATATACCTGATGCAAAAAAAGGAGTTTACACTATTTATGTTAACATGAAAGATCAAGCACTAAATAAGGTTCAAAGTTTCTCCTTGCTTGTAAGTGATTTAAATTTTGCAGGACTAAGTAAGACTAATGATCAGCCAATGGATTACAAATTTAATTTTGATTCATGGCCTAATCCAGCCTCGGATATTTTATATATTGAGATACCAAAAGAAATTGTTTTTTCCAGTAAAACTTTACAGATATATAATGCAAACGGTCAATTAATTAATGTGCATAAAATCCAGGCTACTGATCGATTTGAATTAGATGTTTCTAGGTATGTCAAGGGAATGTATTTTTTGGTGATAAAAAGCAATGCAGCTAGTTATAGAAGTAAGTTTATAAAAAGGTAACTTTTGTAAATTGTATTATTGTTTTAGGCCAAAATCATCAAACATATAATATATTTGTAGCTAATAGATCTAGGAGCTAAGTGTGATTGGTTGTTGATAGAAAAGGTGTAGTTCGGATTAAGTATTATTTTAAATTATAAACTTTACGTGATGAAAAAGTTATTTGCTGTTTTATGTGTGTTATTTTTGAATTTACCGGGTATAGCCCAGAATCAAAAAGTGAATTTGTCTGAAAAGCCAAGAATTATCATTCTTGCCACTGGTGGTACCATAGCAGGGAGTGGTGAGTCTTCTACAAAGGCAGCTTATACAGCAGGTAAGATTCCAGTTGAAACTTTAATTGAGGCGGTGCCTCAAATGCAGAATTATGCGCAAGTTAAAGCAGAGCAAATCGCTCAGATTGGTTCTCAGGATATGAATATAGAGACTTGGTTGAAGCTAAGTAATCGAATCAATGAGATATTTGAAAAGGATTTGGCCGATGGTGTTGTAGTTACTCATGGTACGGATACCCAGGAGGAAACAGCTTATTTTTTAGATTTGACTGTTGCCTCCAATAAGCCTGTAGTTGTTGTTGGAGCCATGCGAGCTGCCACGGCAATGAGCCAAGATGGTAATAGAAACTTATTGGATGCGGTTATTGTTGCGGCAAGTAAAAATAGTCAACAAGTTGGAGTAGTGGTGGCAATGAATGAATATGTATTCACAGCTAGAGATGTTACCAAACAAAGTACCACAAATATGGCAACCTTTGGATCTAGAAATTTTGGACCTATAGGATTGGTATTTGACAACAAGGTTAATTACTATTATAAAACCCTTAAAGGTCATGGAGAGAAATTTGATGTAAAGGGATTAGAAACCTTACCAGAGGTTGATATTTATTATGGATATGCTGGTGCTAGTGATAGAGGTATTAAAGCGGCCATAAAAGACAAGGTTAAAGGTATTGTGTACGCAGGTGTTGGTAATGGTAATTTTAATCAGGCCGTTACAGAGTCATTAAAACAAGCAGTGGATAGCGGAATTGTAGTGTGTCGTAGCGCTAGGGCAGGACAAGGAAAAGTGACTTTGGACAACGAGGTGGATGATAAAAAGTTAGGATTTGTAGTTGCCGATGATTTAAGTCCGCAAAAGGCGCGAATTTTATTAATGCTTGGCTTAACAAAAACAGATAATATTGCTCAAATACAAGAAATGTTTTTTAGCTACTAATTATATAAGATTAAAACGCATTTTGAGCTTTTACTCTCAAATGTTCTAAAAAAAGATTATTTGTCAATCTACTATGTGACTGTTAATAATAGGGTATTACTGTAAAGGGTGGTTTTTTGTTTAATCTTGACTTTGCTATATACTTTTGTAGCTCTTTTGAATAAGTCAGAGCTCCTATTTGTACTTGTTTTAAAAAATCACTAGCTCCTAAGTGGTAGCAATATCCTTTTTTTGAAAGATAAAGAATGTCTATTGTAAATAGAGAATTATTTATTCCTGTTTTGTATAGTTTATCTGTAAGCCTTGTTTTTGTAGAGTTAGTTTCCCAGGTGTTAGCTCCAGGATATGAAGTGTATCGTAAAAAGTAGATGTTTGACCGTTTCCTATACTTTGGCCTGAAACAATAAGAGTGTCACCTTTTTTTTCCCAGGTTTGGTATTTTAAGGTAGCCATATTAATGGAACTAGCCTTGCCGCCCTTGGATAGTTCAATACCCTGAAAACCTTGTTGTCCAGAAATGGGTTGTACCCATTTTCCTTGAATATTCTTGTTATGACAACTAGTAAGACTCAAGGTAAGGATCAAAAAAATAAGTACTAAGGGGAGGTAAGATTTTATTTTGTTAGTTTTCATTGGTGTTTTTAGTTTTAAAGGAGTTTAAATATAAGGAATTTATTGTTATTAGTACACTTTGATTGGTTAAATAGATGCGGTTTTTTACTTAAATATGGCTTTTTTTATAAAATAAATTTTTTTAAAAAAGCTATTTTAGAAAATATTTTTTGATGAGAGTTTATAAAACGCTGGCTTTTTATATGGCAGATAAAAAATAATTTATCTACTAAAGTTTTATTATTTAAACTGTTAGGAGAAAGGGTTAAATAAAAAGTAAAATAAAGTTTGGAAGTTACCCGGAAGTTTTTACTTTTGCATCCGCATTCAAGGCAGACGTTCTAATATAAAATAAGAGTAAAGTATCCTTAAAAAACATTGAGAAAGATTTTGAAAAATAAATTTGGATAATGAAAAAATAAGGTAGTATCTTTGCAGTCCGCTTTAAGAAATACGGGGCTTACAAGAAAAATAAAAAACATTTTTTTTAAAATAAATCTTGTTAGTTTTAAATAAAGTATTACTTTTGCGACCGCTTTGAAATACAGAGCGCAGAATAAACGAAAGACACGTTCATAGACATATTGGATTGACAGCAAAAAAATAAAGAGAGTAAGGCGAATCGCAAGATTTGATTTATATATCTAATTTAAGATATAAAAAATATACGATGAAGAGTTTGATCCTGGCTCAGGATGAACGCTAGCGGCAGGCCTAACACATGC
>NZ_JBTXLO010000016.1:0-9462 GCF_054871605.1 Myroides sp. LJL119 | reverse complement strand
TCATAACCATCGGTCTCAAATACCTTTACTCCCCAACGGTTAAATATCTCAACGCGGTTCTCTGGAAATTTATAAAGGTTCTCAATCTCGAAGTAGTCATTTTTACCGTCCCCATTAGGAGTAACTAAATTATAAATCACCACATCGCCATCTAAAATGATGTCGGTCTTTACAGTGGCTAGGGTGAAAAATCCATAGCCTCTAACGCTAGTTGGTGTGGTGATTTCTTTATTTACTAGGTCAACTACTCCTCCCTCCGGAAACCCATAAATTCTGTTTTGCATCAAAACGAACAATATGTAATTCCTTCTCTGGATCTTTTAATAAATCCTGTAAAGTGGTTCTTTCATCCCAACTCAAAGTAAGTAAAATATCTTCTTTGGTGTTATTTCCACCTTTTTCAATTAACCAGTATTCGTTGGTATCTAATAGGTTGATAACACCAGCTTTATGAGGTCGAGCCGCGAAAAACGCCTTGTCATGTAAAATATAAGTACCTTGGTAGGCATCCTTTACAGATTCTGGGGCGCTAATACGAGCATAGCGATAAAGACCCTTGTCTCCTTTTGGATATTGGAAAGATTCTTTACCGATTTTCTCAACCGTCCCCTCTGCGTGTGATTTATCACTTGGGTTTATACCGATTGCTCCTTGGTGAAACGTTAAAGATCCTTTGGTTAAACGTGTTTTTGGGTCAATTACCGAATCCACTATAATTATACCATCTTGGAAATCCACGGATTTATATACTTCAAAATTATTCTTTAAATCAAATGCCATGTCTACCGATCCATTATTAAGTTCTATCTGGTAAAAGTCAGACATTTGCGAACCACTTAATAGCTGTGGACCATTTTCCATACCAAAACGCATAAAAACGGCTTTACCTTGCTTATTAAAACCATAGTTTCCATCGTTATTAAAATCTCGATAGTAATAAATCACCCCATCATTTAAAGTATAACCATCTTTTTGATTATCAAAATCATACAACACCGAAACAACTCCCTGATCGGCAACCGATATACTTCCTTGATTTACAAAAGCTCCTTGGTCTTGTTGTGCAAAAAGGGTATTACTAACCCCTAGAGCTATTATGCTAACCAAACCGGTAATATTATAAATATATCTCATAGCTATTTCTTTGTTTTATTGCAGCACCATAAAAGGTGCTGCTTTTTTTAAGACACTAAAACTGTAATTTATTATTGCATCCTTTGGTAAATCATCGGATTACTAATCAGTAAAGTACTCCCTTTTAAAGGAACATATGTATGATTTGGCCTTGATGGATCCCAACCCTGATCCCCTTCTTTATAAGGAGTTGGATCATTGGATTGCTCATTGGCTTGTCTATTGGAGTCCAAAAGTCTACCCACACCGGTCACATTAGCAATATTATAGACTCCTTTATTGCTAAAGATATCTTCTTGGGTAATTTTATACTTAAGGGTGAATACCCAAGTTTCATCACGATCCAAGATTCCATTTTGATTAACATCTCCGCTTAACTCCACTGTCTCAATAGTTGGTAGATGTGTATCTGGATCTAATTCAATGTTAAAGCTAAACATATCATCTACAATCACTACATCATAAATTGGCATATCACCAGCATTTTTCACTGTAAAACTATAGGTTATGGTCTCTCCTATTTCAGCGAATCCATTTTTATTCTCATCATTAAAAACACCATCTTTTTCTAAAGTAAAAGTCTCACATTCTTTCTGATTCTGTCCATATCCATATACTCTCATAAGGGTTTCTCCAACCACATTCTGAGTCACATCCACTATATTCTCTTGCTGAGTTCCCGATTGAAAACCTTTCCAGTGTACCGTATTTAAATAGCGTAATTCTTTGGTATTAGGATCAAAAACTTCTAACTCCTCTAATTGTGCATCTGTGGTGCGTTTTCCCCATAATTGTACGTTCCCCCACTGGTCTATAACCACTTTTATCGCCGGGGTTATACTAGGGTCCATATTATCAAAATCTACGTTAATACCTTTGTTTACATCCCAGATTTGCTTCCCTTGTCCCTGCTCAGACCAGGTACCTTTATCCTTTTTAAATCGAACATTTGGCGTAACTTCCCCTTCTTTTAATTCAAATTCCAATTCCTCTTCATACAAAGGTGAACCATTAATAATCATATTAAATGAATTATCTAAGTGATAAATATCTAACACAAATCCTCCATCTGTACCTGGTTGTGTAAACTTACCTACAACTGGATTTGGTCCCGGAGCGCCCAATGCTCTATGCCAGAAGTAACCCTTTCCAAGTACATCGATATAACAGGCTTTTTCACAAGTGACTGTCTCTGCGTTTATCTGGCAATTATCTCCTATAGTCCTTTTAGTAAAACCGATATCATCTAAGATAGTATGACCGAACCCTTTACCGGTTTGTAATGAACGATCTTGACTTCCACGTATGGCAATCTTTACTTTTTTTCCAACAATATCCTGGCAATTGGATCCATCAAAAATAAAGCTAGCCTGTAATGGCACCCAACCAAAGCTTACTCCTTGATTTTGTGGAGGATCACCTGGGCCTGCATAAGTTAAAGGAACCGAAGCATAGATATGTCCTGAGGTTTGATCTACCACATCCATTAACATATAATCTTTATCGTGATAGGTTACATAAGAATATAAAGAAAGTGTATATTTTGTATCAACGCTTATTTCATCTTTTAAGTCAAATTCAAAAAAAGGTTTAATACTTTGCGCAGCAGAAATTGCACCGCGAACCAAAAATGCAGCTCCATTTACAGCACCAGACCTATCTCTAATGGCTTGCGGCAAATCCCAAGATGCCGTCCAATCATAACCACTATTGGGATCATTTGGATCATTAATGTTATTCTCTGAATCCCATACCCCTTGATACCAACTATCGGTTTGCGGAATTCCCATTTGAACATATCCTGGAGGCAATACCGCGTAGTATCCATTTTTAATACGTGCAACCGAGCTTTGATTACTATGAGTAGCATTTGCATTTGCATATAAAGGATCGTTTACCCCTGGAGCAAACAAATATGAAATACTTGCTCTAGAGCTTAGTCCTTGGCGAATAATATTCCCATCTGAATCTTTCTGAACCACGCCATCTATAATACTTACAGAATTAACATTATTCCATGTTACACGACCAGAATTAACTTGCCAAGTAGTACGTCCAAAATCTTCATAGAACAGAATTTCATCCACGCAATCATCTAAAAGCATAAAACTCACCTCTGTAATATTATTACAGGCTATCTCGCCAGAACCAGTACCTAGATTTCCTTCATCATTATTAAAACACTCAAAATGAGGATTAACAGGAGCCGTACTAGCTTCACCATTAGTAGCATCAATATCGGTTATATCAGCTGGGCGCATCACGGTAGCCTCTGCAACTTGATACCCCATTGCTCCTTGCGTTTCTCCTGTAAAAATATAGGTTAAAGAACATCCACTAGGCAGATCTAATTCAGATCTAAACATCCCGGTTTGCTTATTATAACTAATTGGCACAACTTGTTTAACTCCACTACAACTATTTTGAATCTCAACTTGTACATTATCAGGATCTATACGCACCCCACCTGGTACTTGAAAGGTAAATAAAGCCCCTTTTAATTTCTTATCTTCATTAGAGATTACATCACTAAAACCAACTTTATTTCCTACTGTTACTCTGTACTGTACGCTTTGACCACTAGTGGCATTTAAAGCATTCTTTTTTCCTTGAATCTCATATTGAATTTCAGTAAATAAATCTACTTCTTTGATCTCAATACTGGTCTTTACCTCTATTTGGTTTCCAACACGAAATGCCCAAGTATCCAAAGAACGCTTATCTCCAAATGTATTACTAGCACCTTTACCACCTTCTCCCCACTTATGACCATTTACATTACTGTCTTGTCCT
This sequence comes from Myroides sp. LJL119, assembly GCF_054871605.1. Classification (NCBI taxonomy): domain Bacteria; kingdom Pseudomonadati; phylum Bacteroidota; class Flavobacteriia; order Flavobacteriales; family Flavobacteriaceae; genus Myroides; species Myroides sp. LJL119. Next base: position 5,535 of record NZ_JBTXLO010000016.1, on the reverse strand, counting down.
TTATTATCCTTAATAAAATGACTATTATTTAAAGGTAACACACCCTTACCGTTATTTACTGCAGCAAGACTCTCGTCATTCCAATACACTTGGCTAGATATTACTTTAGAATTATCAGGGGCATTATAATCTAGACTGTTATAATCTAAGAGTTCTATGGATATCCCTCCTATATTATATTCTATATCAAAGAATGGAAAATGTACTTCTGCTCCCTGTAATTGAATTTTAACAGATACAGGAATAAGTTTATTTTTCTCCAATTTTTTTCCCTGTTCATCTTTACCATCCCATAAGATTTCATTGTTTCCTTGAATAGTAGATCCACTAAGTACTTTAAGTGGTTTACCTTCACTTTCAATAACAATATTGTAGTGCTGTCCTCCAAGGGGAACATCAAAAGTTATTTTTCCACCTTTGTGTCCAAAAAACCCTTCTGTACCCTCAGCACCAACAACCTTTACATTATTAACAACCGGTTCTTGTATCACAGGGTTTAACCATGTTGACACATTATTAGACGCATTTGTATTCACACCAATAGATGCAATTGACTCCACAGGCATATCTGTTGCCGGTAGGGTATAAAACATTTTATGGGTTATATTGGTATTGTTATCAACCACATTTGGATCGTGAATATTTTCTTTCGATTTACTAGCTTGCTGATTTAAGCTTGCATAAATCGGATTCCCACTTTTGTCTATAAATCCTAAATTATTTACAAAAAAAGCAAAAACTATCCCCGATGTGCCATTGTGTTTTACTCTGTAGGTAAACCCATCGTTAGTTCGAACAAACACGCGACCATTAAACTTTACATCTTCATATTTAGTACCAGATGAGTTTCCATTGGCTAGATTAAGGTTTGTAGCATAAACTCTCCCAGGAATAAATTTATCCCCATTTTCGTTAATTACTGAAATATCCCAAGCACGAATAGCAAAATCCTGATCTTGTGTCCACTTATCATTTGCAAGCAAGTTAGGTGCAGTCCCTTGGCTAGATCTCGAGTAAAACTCCACCCTGTAAATACCATCTTGCGTTACCTCATGATAAATGGGAGTATAACCACCATTTTTATCATTTCTATTTAATTTGGGCCCCTTGAGCTCCTGTTCTCTATTTTCTATAGTCCCTTGCGTTGTATTAGAAACAATTTCTTTACCACTAGGGTCCCATAAAACAATTCTAGACCTACCACCTTTATTTTGAGATGATGAAGCCAAAGTGATTTTCTCTCCTTTTTTAGCGTATACATAATGCACGCCATTGTTTGGAAATGGATGCGCTTCAGCAGCAGTGTATCCCGCTCCGGCCAGCATTGCTCTATGTCCTGAAGCATTGGTTGGATACCAATTTCGAGATCCATCTGCAAAAGCAGTTCCTATTTGTATAAACATAAATAGCATAAGAAAAGTAATTCTCTTGCTATTACTTAATATTCTATTTTTAGTCATTTTTAATTTCGTATTTGTAATTCTAGTTTCATCTAGAACTAGTGTAGTTCTAGATGAATACTTAAATATTTAAACTTTTAAAAAAACTTCTTTATTTAATCACAAACACAATATTCATGTAAGAAGATGGTTTCGCACTTGATTTTACAGTATAAGTTAACTTACCATCTTCACTAATTTTTAGTTTTTCAAAAACATCTTGATCATAATAAGTTACATAATAATATAATTCATCGGATTCAAATACACTTATATCCGCAGGTGCACCCTCACTACCTATTATACCTCCAGAATAAGAAATTGGTGTAGTTCCAGAAGGACCATGTGATATTGGATAACTAGCACCACCTTCACCTATTTTTCCTCCTGTGAATTGATTCACATATTCTTGGTATAAATCACGCTCAGCCTCACCTGTTTTTGAAGTATCAAAAATAACAGCTGGCATATAGAAAAACTGAGGAGCCACCTTGTTTTGATTTTTCCAAGTTGGATTTCCTTCTTTATCTGTCACTAAAACTTGGTTTTTATCTGCCTGTTTAATATCCTGAGGTTGTATAGTATTATCTTGGATTAAATCCGATGTTATAGATTCATGTTTAATACTTAATTTTGCAGCTTTTAAAACCGTTTTTTCAGAAATAGTAATATCATTATCCTCATCATCTTGACCAAAAATTATCACTCCATCGGTTGATAAGCTTTGAGAATTCGTAATTTGATCTACTCCAATATTAGGACTACCCGCAACCCAACTTTCTCCAGTAAACATTAAAACCTCACCATCCTTCTTGTTATCCGTCATAACAGGTGTTCCTTGAATTTTTGATATACTATTACTTGTAATACCTCCTGTTATATCACCCTGTAGATCAGATACACTAATAGTATAATCTGTATTATTATTTTCAATTTCAGATTCTACACTCACATTATTCCCACTAGTAACTGTCGTTGTTTTCTGTAATCCTTGAACTGCACCTGTAAGATCTAAAGGATTACTCACCTGATTATTAACACTTGTCACTAATTGGTTATGCTCATTAACACTAACAGAAATTTCATTAACAATAGAAGTATCACTTACAACCCCACTTACTGTAGAGCTTAACGTATTTCCTGTTGAAACTAAAAGATTTGTAATATTAGGCACAATACTATCTATTGTCGCCCACTCTAACTTCCCTTCTTCGTTGGTAATTAACATAGAGTTCTTACCACCTTCTTTGATTGTTACCTTATAAGGTTTATCACTTGTTCCATCTCCACTAACTTCAATAAAATCACTACCACTAACCGTTACACTACTATTTGCAATATCTTTAATATACTGCTCGATAGTGGTATACTCTACTTCATTAATAGTTACAGGGCCTTGGTTTACAATACTTTGGAAGTTTTCAACCACAGATAAAGGAATATCTATAAGAGTCTGGGTACCATCCTCAGAAACATACTCGTATTTACCATTACCTAAAGCAGTTAAAGTAGTAATTGTTTCATTGTTTTTTACAATACTATCTATTGTCGCCCACTCTAACTCCCCTTCTTCGTTGGTAATTAACATAGAGTTCTTATCACCCTTTTTGATTGTTACATGGTAAGGATACTTACTTGTTCCATCTCCACTAACTTCAATAAAATCACTACCACTAACCGTTACACTACTATTTGCAATATCTTTAATATACTGCTCGATAGTGGTATACTTTACACCATTAATAGTTACAGGGCCTTGGTTTACAATACTTTGGAAGTTTTCAACCACAGATAAAGGAATATCTATAAGAGTCTGGGTACCATCCTCAGAAACATACTCGTATTTACCATTACCTAAAGCAGTTAAAGTAGTAATTGTTTCATTGTTTTTTACAATACTATCTATTGTCGCCCACTCTAACTCCCCTTCTTCGTTGGTAATTAACATAGAGTTCTTATCACCCTCTTTAATTGTTACCTCATAAGGATCATCACTTGTTCCATCTCCACTAACTTCGATAAAATCACTACCATTAACCGTTACACTACTATTTGCAATATCTTTAATATACTGCTCGATAGTGGTATATTTTACACCATTAATAGTTACAGGACCTTGGTTTACAATACTTTGGAAGTTTTCAACCACAGATAAAGGAATATCTATAAGAGTCTGGGTGCCATCCTCAGAAACATACTCGTATTTACCATTACCTAAAGCAGTTAAAGTAGTAACTGTTTCAAAGTTAGACACTAAATCTTGTAATTCAATATTATGTGTTGCACCTTTGGAATCCGTATAAACTAGAATATGATTTTTCGAATCATATTTCAACCCTGTATTATTTAAATTTATATGACTAATTTTACCATCAGATGCTAAATAAGACATTCTATTATTATCTGAATCGTATTTGATTTCTCCCGAATTCAAAGCAATGGGAGTAATTTTTCCATGTTCATCTACATAAGACAAAATATGCGTATCTTGGTTATACTCAATTTTAGTTAATGTCTCATTAGCTTGCACGATATTTCCGAAATCTATTTCTACTTTATTTCCTTCCTGGTTTATATAATAAAGCTTATCTCCTTGATAAATAACATTGCCTTGCGTATTAAGAACAATCTGCTTAATCAAATTCTCAACTTTATTATCTTGAAGATTTAATATCTCTTGAAAGTTATTAACCACAATTGAAGGAATATCAGAATCACTAGTTAGAAGATTCCATGTATCTATATACCAATAATAATATCCTGGTTGAATATTATCATTTGAAGTGGTATTAAAGACCATCAAACTATTGACATTTCCATTTGTAATTGTTTTTTTATCTTTAACATCACTTAAAGCTACGTTAGGGATTAATAATCCTCTGTTGGTGGATTCAATAAGTAACTCGGCTGATTTATTAGGTGTTTTAGTACCTATACCTACTTGAGCATTTGCCGATACTGCACCCATTAATAGGGCAACTGGAATTAGTCTTCTTATCATGATTCTAAAAATTTACGCTTTTAATACGTAGTTGTTCGTTTGGAAATCTCAAGGCGACTTTTCTCTTGCAAAGAAGCCTATACTATATTCTTTTTAAATTTGCTAGGCAAAATTCGCTATTAGGTGTTAAAGCCATGTAGCAAAATTTTAGTAACTACATCGAACTAAAAAAATGAAACACCCCAGTAAATCCATGCAATCAGACAAGTAAGCACATAGTTAAGAATTACTTATAAATTTTAAGTTTTTTCAAAAAAAAGCACACCAGAAAAAACCATATTTTAAATTTCGATCTAACACAAAAAGAAACATCCCCACCCCATTTGGTAACCCCTACCTAAGAAAACGATTCCTAAAACCGACAAAGAAGTTAGGTTTTGGCACAAAGGCCGACCATTTATTAACCGTTACGATAGAATAAACCAGTACTAAAGCTTTGGATTTCTACATCAAATAAGTAAACACCTAAAATATTTTTGCTATTATACACTTCAAGAAAAACACTTTATCACTTCCTTTCAACAGAGCTTTTAGTCTAAATATTCTATATAACCCATGTAAATTTTGGCAATAGAATAGTAGTAATTCTCCTTGCTTTTTTAATCACACTTTGAACTATTACATCTTATTAAAAAATTATAACTTAGAAAATAAAATCAAAATACGAACCATACTTTACAACAACACCCACTAACAATGCAGATGCCGTTTTCACAAGAATACATTATGTGAAAAAATCTTTTGAATAATAAACCAGTAAACTATTTCCAAAAAAACTTTAGATTATAATATATTAATCCAGAAAAATAGACACTAAAAAAGGGTAAACTATAAAAGTCAAATACTTTTTATAGTTTACCCTATACAAATTGGATTCTAGAATAAAAAACTGTTTAATCAGTCTATATATAAAATCACTAGAACCTTTATTTATTTTAAAAACATTTGTCTATTATTTCTATAACTCAAGGATAATAAACTCACTTCTTCTGTTTAATTGATGCTCTTGTATACTACAAGGAACCCCATTAGAACAATTATTTATCAACTGACTCTCGCCATAACCACGACCAGTTAAACGATCTGCGGAGATCC
>NZ_JBTXLO010000015.1:0-22208 GCF_054871605.1 Myroides sp. LJL119 | reverse complement strand
CTACCTTATTTTTTCATTATCCAAATTTATTTTTCAAAATCTTTCTTAATGTTTTTTAAGGATACTTTACTCTTATTTTGTATTAGAACGTCTGCCTTGAATGCGGATGCAAAAGTAGAAACTTCCGGGTAACTTCCAAACTTTATTTTACTTTTTATTTATTTATTTTCACCTTTATTCTTTAACTATTTATCAAATAAGGGTTTATACCAGTTGAGTTTTTTAAGTTTTTTTCATGCAAACTATCTAATCCTTTGATTAAACACAAAAAAACACTCCACCTGTATAATACCTCTGCCTTTGCCATGCTACATTTTTCTCTATTTTAAGTAAATAATTTTCCTTGGCTTACAGTGAATCTCATGTAACTATTTTTACCTAGAACAGAAAACCACTCCTATATATACCTGAAAAAACACTCCTATATATATACCTGAAAAAACACTCCTATATATACCTGAAAAAACACTCCTATATATATACCTGAAAAAACACTCCTATTATATAACTAATAACACGTCTTACATAACATAATCATATAAGCAAGAAAAACACAAATGAAAAATATTACTATAAGTAACTATCTGAGATACTAATGCAAAAAGAATAATTAATTCGCTTTTACAAATCATTAATATTACCATAATACCCATTAAAAACTAACTAACAGATAATAAAGACATTACAATTAAAAGAGGGATTTTTTATGTTAAATACTTTAACACATAGTTAATAGCGGCTTAATTAAAAAAAGCAATCACAAAGGTATTTTTACTAAATCAAAATTCATAAAAATGAAATCTGGATTAAAAAAGTTTACAAATAGTAAAAAAATAAACACCCTTATAATTGTTCTTTCAGTTTTCTTATGTTATACCAGCATGTATGCAATAAGAAAATCTTTTCTAGCAGCACAATACATAGGTACGGACCTGCAATTCGGCCTAGATCAAAAAACTGTTTTTGTAATCAGTCAGGTCTTGGGGTATATGGTCTCCAAATTCATAGGCATTAAAATAATCTCAGAATTACATAAATCAAAGAGAGTGGTTTGGCTTGTAGGATGTACAACTTTTAGTTTAATGATGCTAGGACTATTCTCTATAGTACCTCAACCCTACAAAGCTGTAACTTTATTTTTTAATGGATTACCATTAGGAATGATTTTTGGAATTGTATTTTCTTATATAGAAGGAAGAAGAAATACGGAACTACTTGCAGCGGCTTTAAGTGCCACTTTTATCTTTTCAACAGGATTGGTTAAAACCGTTGGATTAATTTTAATGCAAAATTTTAGCATAACGCAATATAATATGCCATTTACCACTGGGCTGCTATTCTTCCCTGTGTTTATCATTTCTGTATTTCTACTAAATAAAAGCAAAGGTCCAACTAAAAAAGATATACAAGCTAGGACCCAGAGGTTACCAATGTATAAAAAACAAAGGCGTGAATTCTTAAGATCAAATGGACTAGGTTATCTAGGTTTAGTCATTATCTATATGCTACTGACAATTGTAAGAGATTTTCGAGATAATTTCGTAGTAGATTTTTGGGCTGAACTAGGTTATACAGGAACTCCTAGTTTAATAACATTAACAGAAATACCAGTTGCTGTAACTGTTTTAATCATAGCAGCAATGTGTGTGCTTATTAAACAAAATAAAAAAGCTTTCAATTTTGGAATGAGCCTTACAGCTTTAAGCGCTATGGTTATGATATTATCCACAATCCTTTTTCAAAAACAACTTATCTCTCCTATCTACTGGATGATTATTAGTGGAATTGGTGTGTATCTGCCTTACATCTTATTTCACTGTCTTGTTTTTGAGCGTTTAGTTGCGCTATTACACTTTAAAGGAAATGTAGGTTTTTTATTTTATTTCGCAGATTCAATCGGATACTTAGGTAGTGTGATGGTCTTACTGTTAAAAGAACTTTTTGATTTCTCAACAAGCTGGAAACATTTCTTTATTCTATTAAACATCCAATCTGCCGGGATAATAATCCTTAGTACCTTAATGGTGGTCTGGTACTTTTCCAAACAAACACAAAGAAAAACATTGAGAATAAACACGCTCTATAAAAAATATAACTAAAACAAATAGAAATAATTTATAAGATGAAAAATAATCAATATGATTTAATTGTTATCGGAGCAGGGGTGCTTGGCACATTTCACGCATACCATGCTATTAAAAAAGGTTTAAAAGTTGCTATTTTAGAAAAAGATCAACAACCCTGTAGTGCCACAGTCCGAAACTTTGGACAAGTTGTACCCTCTGGAATGAATACAAAATGGCAAAAATACGGCAGGGAATCACTAGAGATTTATAACCAGATACAAAATCAATTTGACATTTCTGTACGAAATAATGGTACGGTATATTTGGCCTCAGATAGCCAAGAACAACAATTAATCGAAGAGTTGCATAATATAAATAAAGCCAATGACTATGATTCAATATTATTAACCAAAAAACAATGTTTACAAACATATCCAGGTTTACGTGAAGACTATGTAAAAGCAGGCCTTTACTTCCCACAAGAAGTAACTATCGAACCCAGAGAAATGATTAATAAACTTCATAATTACTTAATTACCCAAACACATTTAGATATCTATTATAACACCCAAGGGCTATTTTGTGAAAACACAAACGATCAAAAGGTTTGTATAATAACAAATACAGGCAAAAAATTACTAGCAAGCAAAGCTATAATTTGCTGTGGTTCTGAGTTTAAAACTTTATATCCAGAAATATTCAACAGCAGTGACTTAGAAATAACAAAGCTACAAATGTTAAGCACTAAGCCGCAACCTGGTAATTTTCAACTCAAAGGTTCGATTCTCAGTGGATTATCCATTCGAAGATATGAAGCTTTTTGTGAGTGTCCGAGCTACAAAGAAATAAAAAGTCAAGAGCTTCCCAATTCTTTACACAAAAAGTGGGGAGTCCATATTTTATTTAAACAAGCCACCGATGGGTCTATTATACTAGGTGATTCACATCAATATGCTGATGTGCAAAACCTCAATGATTTAAGTTTTGATATAAAATCAGAAATTAATGACTTTATGATTGATCAAGCCAAAAAAATATTTGACTTGCCAAGCTATGAAATAGCCCGTAGTTGGTATGGCATTTATTCACAATGTAAAACAAGGGATATTTTCGAACACACAGTAGGTGAAAATATTCATATTGTAACTGGAATTGGAGGTAAAGGAATGACCGCAAGCGCTGGATTTGCAAAACATAATATTAATCAAATTTTTAATAAACAATAAAATGAAGGATATAAAATTAGCAGTCTTTGACATGGCTGGCACAACAGTAAACGAAGACAACATGGTATACAAGACACTACATCAAGCTATTTTAATGCACGGATTTAATTGTAGTTTAAAACAAGTACTTGAGCATGGCGCAGGAAAAGAAAAACAAAAAGCAATCTATGACACCTTACTTCATATCAGTAATCCATCACAAGCAGATTTAAAAAATAAAGCTATTTTTAAAGACTTTAAACAACTTCTAGAAATCGCCTATGATACTAATCCTGTTTTTGCCTTTGACAATATAGAAAAACTATTTCAAGATTTAAGATCTCATGGCATCAAAGTAGTTCTAAATACAGGATATGACAGAAAAACAGCCAATAAACTACTGGATAAATTAAATTGGGCTGTAGGTAGAGATATAGACGGACTTATTACTGCTTGTGATGTTAAAAACGGCAGACCTTTTCCTGATATGATCCATCTTGCAATGAAAAAAACAGCAATAACAAATAGCGCAAATGTACTTAAAGCTGGTGATAGCGTTATAGATATAATAGAGGGTAAAAACGCGCAATGTGCACTAGTTATTGCAGTGTTAACCGGGGCTCAAAGCAAAGCGGAGCTACAAACTGCAAACCCGGATTACATCTTGCAAAGCCTTGCTGATCTAAGACAAATACTTCTGGAGAATTAGTTGGAAAAAGATTAAAACAACATGGCATTTAGCCTTTTAATGCCATGTTGTTTATTATAATTTGGTATTTTTTATGAAAAAGCAATAAAAAAATAGCTCTTACCTATCTTGAGTGGGTAAATAAAAATAAACAACCAACATCAAACAATTTTGATCACTTTGGTTACTAGGTGCATGGGCTATGCGCCCATCAAAAAACAAACTATCTCCCTGATTTAATTCTATAGTTTCCTTACCAATGTTGTAAGAACATGACCCACTAAGAATGTATTTAAATTCAAAAGCATCACTTTTAATCTTATTGCGTTTAGAAAAAGGTGTTATCTCTAATAAAACCGCTTCTAACCCCATGGAATTAAAATGTTTTGAAATAATTGACTTGTAAATAAACCCCTTACTATACTGCTCCTTTTGCACTACACTATATTGCTCTTTGCGCACCACTACATAATTAAGAGATTCCTGTAGGGATATACCTTGAAAAAACTCACCGATATCAATCTTCAATGCCCAGACAAGGTTTAATAATACAGCTAAAGAAGGAATAGTTCTTCCATTCTCAATCTTAGACACTAAGCCATTACTAACATTGGCTCTTTGTGCTAGAGCATTAATAGTTAATTTCTCTTGTTTTCTTACTTGTCTAATACGCCTGCCTAATCCGGTAAAATAATTTTCCATATAAAATCTAGTATATCTGTATAAAGATAAAAGTAAATTGATTTGATTTGTAAAGATTCCCTAAGGTTAATGACTATTTAACCTGGAGCTAACCCTTGGGTAATAACTAAGAAAAAGCTAAATAAAAAGCATGTTTTTTTTATAAAGGTAAATTACTCTACATTTACAGCAAATTAAAGATTATGAAAAAAACAATTATTGCTTTAAGTCTTTTTTTAGGCTTAGCTGCCCAAAGCCAATCTTTAGAAATCATTCCTTTGGGAGTATATGGAGGTTCGGAAGAAAGCAACCTATCGGCTTACTTAGTAGGGGTTCAAGATAGTAAAGCCTACTTGTGTATGGATGCCGGAACTTTAAGAAGTGGTATAAATAAAGCAATTGAATTAAACACCTTTCAAGATACAAGTACGCAGGTTTTACAAGATTATATCAAAGGCTACTTTATAAGTCATGGTCATTTAGATCACTTATCTGGACTGATTATTAACTCTCCTGAGGATTCAAAAAAACCAATTTACGCACTTGATTTCGTAATTGACGTTTTTAAAAATAATTACTTCACAAACGCATCTTGGGCTAATTTTGCAAATCAAGGAGAAGCACCAATAATCGGGAAATATTCCTACAACCAAGTTGAGCCAGGTGATTTTTTCGATATTCAAAACACATCTTTACAGGCTAAAGTTTATCCTTTAAGTCATGTAAATCCACAAAAATCTTCGGCTATATTAGTTAAGCATAAACAACAATATGTCCTATATTTTGGAGATACGGGTGCCGATCGCATTGAAAACACAAATAACTTGGAATATATATGGAAAGATATTGCACCGTTAATTGATCAAAACAAATTAAAAAATATCCTTATTGAGGTGTCCTTTTCAAATTCACAACCAGAAAACGCTTTATTTGGTCACCTAACTCCAAAATTACTTCAAGAAGAGTTATCCAAATTAAGTCATTATACAAAACAAAAACAGGCTTTGAAAGGATTAAACATTATTGTAACCCATTTAAAACCTTCCCAAGGGTCTATCCAAAAAATTCAAACAGAACTTGAGCAAGATAATCCCTTTCAAGTAAATTATATTTTTCCTGAGCAAGGACGTAAAATAAGTCTTTAAACTACTTTTGAAAAGACACTAAAAGATTGAGTCTTACAAAAAGTATTTAACTAAAAATGCCCCAAAAAGTTTATTCTATTTGGGGCATTCCTTTTGATTTAAAACACTTATATTAATATAAATTAGATTATCTTACTTTTCTCTAGAAACCAGTTTCCCAAGAACAAAGACCAATAAAAAGCAAATTGCAGATGGTATAAGCCAAGGAACATCATAAGAGGCCAGAGGAATAGAACCTACCATTTTCTCTACCCAAGAGTTGTACTCCATGTAATTATAATTCTTAGCTAAAGATCCACTAAAAGAGAATAATGCTACAGCGGTAGTGGCAACAATTGCAGCCACAAACGGGGCCTTTCTTGTAACAACTCTTCCAAAGATAACCATATATAATACTAAACTTAGTGTGATGGGATAAATTATACCTAAAAACGGCCCTGCATAATCAATTATATTATCCACTCCCTCAACGGCTAAAACACCAGCAAAAACACAAGTTACAATAACAACTAATCGATAGCTTAATTTTCCATTGGTAAGTTTTGCAAAAAATGTTCCCGTTGCACACACCAAGGCAATAGCTGTGGTTAGACAAGCCAAAGCAATACATAGTCCCAAAACCAAGGTTCCAGTACTCCCCAGTAAACCGTTGGAAATATGTAAAAGTAATTCAGTGCGCTTAATATCGTTAGTACTTGTAAAACCAGAGCTTACTCCTAAATATACAAGGCCTCCATATATAACTAGCAAACAAAACATAGCTATTGCACCAGACAAAAATGTTACATTTGTTTTTTCACGTAATGCTACATATCCTTTTGATTTAACAGCCGTTATAATAATACCTGCATAAATTACCGAGGCCAATACATCCATGGTTTGATAGCCCTGGGTAAAACCATATCTAAAAGCGTCTGGATCTGTCACATCAGGCATACCCAAAGGATTTATTGGATGGAAAATACCCACGGCCAATAACCAAAGTAATATAACCAGTAACAAAGGAGTTAAGTACTTCCCGATAATATCAACAACTTTTGATGGGGAAATACTTAATATTAAAGTAACACCAAAAAACACAATCGAAGAAATAACTGGACTGGCCTGTGGCCATAAAGAAAGCACCCCTATTTCATAAGTTGTAGCAGCGGTTCTTGGGATAGCAATCAAAGGTCCTATACTTAAAATAATAGCTGTGGCTAAAACCCATCCCAATGTGGAATTTATTCGTTTTGCTAAATCTGTAAAACTGTCCCCGGATAATAACACTGCTACTATTCCTAAAAAAGGCCCTAAAATTGCTGTAATTGAAAAGCCTGAAACAGCCACTCCCCAATCACTTCCTGTCATTAACCCAATAAAAGGCGGTAGAATAATATTACCTGCACCAAAGAACATAGCAAATAGTGCAAAACCAATGGTTAATGCATCTGAATATTTTTTAAATCCCATCTATAATTTAAATCTAATTTCCTTAAAAGTAACCCATAAATTAAGCTACTAAGGATAGTTAATAAAGTCAAAAAACAAATAAAAAACAGCGTTTTTATTTGTTTTGCGGCCACAATATAGGGAAAATCTTGGGCAATAGAAGTAAATAGTTGATAAATTTTAGGAGCCCAAAACCATAGAATTATTAGCAAATTAACAAAAACAATTCTATTTTTTTACAAAAAAATCACTTTAAGCAAAAGCCAATTATATTCCAAACAATCATAATATGGCCGTTTTTTTGAAATAATAAATTAAATTTAAATACCTACAAAGGCCTTGGAACTATCAAAACTATTTTTCTGCACTCCATTAGGCTATTTAACAAATTTAACGATTATGAAATAAAAAACGCCATTATCCAAAAAATACGTAAAACGACTATTTTTTTTTTATATCGAAAATATTACCCTTTAAAGCATGTATAAAAGTCCATTAAACACCTTATTTAAAAAAAACTAACGCAAAAATATATTTGTACTATTGTTTTAAAAATAAATAAAACAATCACATAAGAACTTGATGTAATTTATCAATTAAATCTAAAGCTTTTATAGCCTTAGTACTTAATGAATATTGTACATGTAAAGGTTTTTCATTTACTATTTCTTTAATTAAAAGCCCATCGTTTTGTAAATCCTTTAACGCAACAGACAAAGATTGTCTGTTGGCGGTGCGTATCTCGCGTAGATAATCACTAAAACGCATATGTCTATCTAGGGTTAAATGCAAAATATGCATTTTCCATTTACCTGAGAGTATACCCATTAATTCTTGTGCCGGACAGTAGGTGTCTTGTATCTTAGAAGGAATATCTTTTATCATAGAAAATTTTCTCGGGAGTCTGTTTTATAAATCCACTCCATATTAAATGTCTTATAAAAACTTGCCCTAGTCTTTAAACAACTCCAAACTACAACTATCTTATATATAAAACAAATCTTAAGCTTTACTGATACCTAATGGCTTTAACTACACTAATCTTCGTAATTAAATAAGAAGGGATTAAAAGCACTAACAAGGATATAAATACAACACCTAAATTCAAAAGCAATACATCCCAAAATCGGATCAAAACTGGGGCTTCAGACACATAATAAGAAGCAGGATCTAGCTTAACAATACCAAAATACCTTTGAACCCATAATAAAGACAACCCTATTAAGTTACCATAAAACAGTCCTTTAATAATTAAATAGCAAGCATTGTAGAGAAAGATTTTTCGAATACTCCAGTTATTTGCTCCCAATGCCTTTAATACACCAATCATTTGGGTACGTTCTAAAATTAAAACCAACAAGGCAACAATCATATTTATAGAAGCCACTACAACCATAATAATAATAATTACCAAGATATTAAAGTCAAACATATCTATCCAACTAAATATATTAGCATATTTTTCAATCACTGTTTTACTATCTATATTAGAGGGCAACTCCAAGTAAATCTTTGCCCCTATTTGCTGAACAGAATCAAAATCATTTATTAGAACCTCAAAACCTCCTATTTGGTCATCTTGCCATCTATTTAAGCGTTGTGCGTGTCGTAAATCTCCTAAAACCACATTAGAATCGAATTGTTGCAAACCCGAATTATAAATTCCAACAATCTCGAACTGCCTAACTAAAGGAACCTTATTTCCCCATTCCTTCATAAAATAAGTTGTTATTTTATCTCCAAGGTTTAAATCAAGACGTTTGGCTATATACTCGGAGAGTAAAATCTGGTTGCTAATACCATTGGAAAAACTAGGCAATTCCCCCTTAATTAAATATTCTTTTATAGCACTAAAATCATAAATAGAATCCACCCCTTTAAAAACAATACCTTCAAAGTAATCCTCGGTGCGAATAATACCTGCTTTGGTGGCAAAAGGAGCAATGTTTTTTATCCCTTGAATTCTCTGTAAGTCATTGTATTTATTTATATCCCGATTCAAGGGCACTAGAGTAAGTTCACTAGCGTTATTATCAAAATTAGTAATTACTATGTGCCCGCTAAATGCTGAAATCTTATCTCTAATTTTGTATTTTAAACCAAGACCGGTAGAAATAGATATAAGCATCATAATAATACCTAATGCAATAGCTGTAATTGCAATTTTAATTATTGGCGCAGAAATACTACTTTTATAGTTTTTAGTTGTAACTAATCGTTTGGTTATAAAATATTCTAATCTCAAGGTATGATGGTATCAAATTCAAAGTTCAAAAATACAGTTTTATTCTTAGTCTTTACATTGCTTTTTTCTGTTAATGTAAATTCTTCTATACCTTTTACTAAAAACCGCCAATATGAAAAACAAAACGTAAAGGTAGGAGCCAGTCAAATAGGATTATACAAAGACCTTGTAAAGGGAAAAAAAGTAGGTATACTAACCAATCAAACCGGAGTAATTCCACAGGATGACAATCTAATATCCACGGTTGACTTTTTATTGGACAACCAAATAAATTTAGTTAAAATATTTGCTCCTGAACATGGTTTTAGAGGAACAGCCGATGCAGGTGAACATGTAAAGGATAGTAAAGATTCCAAAACGGGACTTCCTGTAATTTCTTTGTATGGAAAAAACAAAAAGCCCTCAAAACAGCAACTCCAAGATGTAGAAGTGATGCTCTTTGACTTGCAAGATGTTGGTGCTAGATTTTATACCTATATTTCTTCATTACATTATTTAATGCAAGCCTGTGCTGAGAATAATATTCCTTTAATCCTACTTGATAGACCCAATCCAAATATTCATATTATAGATGGACCTACCCTAGAGATGCAAAACACCTCCTTTGTAGGAATGCACCCTATTCCTGTATTACATGGAATGACCATGGGAGAATATGCACAAATGATTCAAGGTGAAAACTGGACTAAAACCCAAAATAAACTAGATTTGACTATTATTCCTTGCTTGAACTACACAAGAGATACACCATACAGCCTACCTGTTGCTCCCTCACCTAATCTACCAAATGATCAATCTATAAATCTCTATAGTAGTTTGTGTTTTTTTGAAGGAACAAATGTATCGAGTGGAAGAGGAACAGATTTACAATTTCAAATCTATGGAAGTCCATACCTACAAGATATGCCCTATAGCTTTACCCCGGTGTCTAACCCTGGGGCTAAATATCCTATGAATCAGGATAAATTATGTTACGGCGAAAACCTTAGTAATCATCCTAAGGTCAACCAATTGGAATTAAAATGGCTATTAAAAGCTTATCAAAATTCAACAGATAAAGAGAAGTTCTTTACTAATTTTTTCACTAAATTAGCAGGAACAACCTCACTGGAGACGCAAATCAAACAAAATCTCACAGAACAACAAATCCGAGCAACTTGGCAAAATGCATTAGAGGATTTTAAAATAAAAAGACAACCTTATTTAATATACAACTAGTTTGCTTTTTCCAAAAAATCTAAATAGATACATAACTCGTAAAGCTTTTATTACAATAGGCATTATTATTTTGTCCATTACAATTGGGGCCTTACTTACCCTTAGTTACTCTATTAATAAAAGTAGCGAGCAAACCTATGCTTACATTACAAAGAAGAATTTCTCTAATAAATTAAGTTCTTTAAAGCTAGAGTTTAAAAAATTAGACAATTACTTGATTTCTCTAGATAGTTTGATTCACAGTCAGAACAAGTCGGATTTATATACCAAATTTGATATTATCAATCAAATGTACACCCCAGGAAAGTTAATCTCCTTACAATGGTTTGTGTTAACTGATAAAGACAATACTCCTTTACAATGGTATACCCAACAAAATGGAGACAGTCTAGAACCTATGTATTATGATTTGTTAAGTCAAACACACAAAACCAATCATTTTATACAAGATAGTCTAAATCCAAAATGGCTTGTGTACAATACAATGTCATTACCGAATCACGAAAAATTAATCTATGGAATAACAATAGATCTAAACAACTTACATAAATATTTAGCCACCATAGATATTAATACGCCAAACTATGCCTATATTTTTACCCCTAATGGTTTGTGTATCTATCACCCAGAGGAGAAGTTCATAGGTAAGAACATTTATCAACTAGGTATGCTAAACCCAAAAGATACTATTAACTCTAAAAACACCAATAGCTTATCTGTTAGTCAAAGTGAATATCTGAAACTAGATATTATTCGATTCCTAGCCCCTTTTAATAGTGAGAATTTCAAAGGTTACATCACTATAAATTTCCCGAAATTTTATGCCGATGATAACTTAAAGCCTATCAAAAAAAACACCATACTAATTTTGCTAACCACTGTGTTTATAATAGTAGTTTTATTTTACTTATTTGTTTTGGCCAATAAAAAAGCTTATCAAGAAAAACAAACACTAGCGGTAGCTTATGAAAAGGTAAATAAAGAAAAAGTATCTATTCAGTTGCAACAACTCAAGAATCAAATTAATCCGCATTTTCTTTTTAATTCTTTGAATTCACTTTATATGCTAATTAATATTGATCCAAAAACGGCTACTGAATTCACCTTGAATTTGAGTAAGACTTACCGTTATTTGATACACCCTCCTGAACAAAACATAGTGGTTATTGACCATGAGATAACTTTTATAAAACAATACATCGAACTACAAAAAATTAGATTTGATAAGGAGCTAAATATTCAAATCCTACAGGACCAAGACATAAATCACAATGCTAAAATTCCATTTTTAGCCTTACAAATAGCTGTTGAAAATGCCCTAAAACACAATATTGCCACCATAGATAATCCTTTGCAAATTCATATCCATATATGTAAAGACCGTATTGTGGTAACAAATAACTACCAACCCAAACACTATAAAAAAGATAGTGAAATGTTTGGGTTAAATTATCTTAAAACTGTTTATAGCTATTATAATGTTACTACCTTTGTTGCTGAAATACAACAAGATAGTTTTACATGCATTTTACCGCTAATAGAAAGTTAAAAAAACCATTCACTCCCGTTTTTAGACCATTCACTCCCAAAAAATTTTAGCTTAACTAAATGTGCATTAGTTTTAGCCCCCATAATTATAACTAACAACGGAATGAACAAAAACACGGTTAGACTAACTATCAGTGCTTTATTACTTTGCTTTGGCTTATTTTCAGCCTCCCCAGCTATAGCCAAAACAAGCAAACAAAAGCCAAAAACTGACAAAGAGGTTAACAAAGAAAAAGACTCGACAGATGTTAAGAAAAACAGCTATGCAGAGCTTTTAGAAAAAGGAATTTATAAAAAAGGAATGTTCAATACCATTGAGGTAAAAACCGATGTGTATTTCGAGATTCCCGATAGCCTTTTAAACCGCCAGTTTTTGATAGTCAACAAACTCTCTCAAGTGCCATTAGAAATCAATGATGCTGGTGCTAATAAGGGAATGAATTACGAGAATAAACTAATTACTTTTCACAAAGACACCCTTGCAAATAAAATTTGGGTGAAAACACAAAACCCACGTGTTTCCTCTCCAGAGCAAGACGCAATTAGTGAATCGGTTAGAAACAATTTTATTGAATCTGTGTTGGAGGTTTTTGATATTGAAACACAAAACACCGATTCTACAGCCACGGTAATTAAAGTAAATAAAGTTTTTGATGGAAATCAAAAAAGCTTTAATGATGTTTTAACAGGTCTAGGTCTTCCTACTTCGGTTAAAACCAACCTTTCTTATATACAGGGTGTGAAAGCCTTTGAAGAAAACATTGTTGTTAAATCCCTTATCACAACCTCGGTGAATGAAGGTGGTGGTGATATGGCTGTTTCTTTAGGAATAACAACCAATATAGTTCTTTTATCAAAACAACCTATGAGACCTCGTTTAGCCGATAAACGCGTTGGTTTTTTTACAGAGAAAAACTGGTTATTTACTGATAGCCAACATAAAATGGAATCCAGAGAGTTTATCACTAAATGGAACTTAGAGCCAAAGCCAGAGGATATTGAAAAATACTTAAATGGTGAACTAGTTGAACCTAAAAAACCTATTGTATATTACATTGATCCGGCAACTCCTCCACAATGGAGAGAGAAAATAAAAGCAGGGGTACACGATTGGCAAGTTGCCTTTGAGCAGGCTGGTTTTAAAAACGCTATAATTGCAAAAGAACCTACTAAAGAGGATAAAGATTTTGATATTGATGATGTACGTTATTCTGTAATAACTTACGCAGCATCGCCAAAATCAAACGCAATGGGACCATCGGTAATGGACCCAAGAAGTGGAGAGATTATTGAAGCCGATATTATCTGGTGGCATAATGTTATGACATCGGTTCATGCTTGGATGCGTGTGCAAACAGGTCCAATTGACCCTAAAGCCAGAGCTAATAAATTCACCGATGATCACATGGGTGAGGCAATTCGCTTTATATCCTCACATGAGGTTGGACATACCTTTGGTTTAAAACACAATATGGGTTCCTCTTTTGCCTATCCAGTTGACTCCTTAAGATCTAAAACCTTTACAGATAAAATGGGTGGAACAGCTCCATCTATTATGGATTATGCTAGATACAACTATGTAGCACAACCACAAGATGGTGTAACTGCTATTACTCCTAAAATCGGTGTGTATGACAAATACGCTATTGAATGGGGATACCGTTGGTATCCAGATGCTCAAACCGAAGAAAGAGCCTTAAAGCAAATGATTGAAAAACATCAAGATGACCCGCTTTATTTCTATGGAGAACAACAAAGTTACTTAAACACTATTGACCCAAGAAGTCAAAGCGAAGATTTAGGTAATGATGCCATGAAAGCCAGCGAATATGGCTTAAAGAATTTACAAATTGTAGTAGATAACATTTTACCATGGACCTTTGAACAAGGTAAAGATTATACCGAGGCTGGAAAACTATACATGGCCGCTATAGGCCAATGGCAAACATACACCCAACATGTTTTAAACAATATTGGAGGAGTTTATTTTGATCACGCTACCTATGGTAATCAAAAAAGTGCTTATACACCAGTACCTTTTGACACACAAAAAAGAGCTGTAGAGTATATTAGTAAAAATGTATTAACTCTACCCTCTTGGCTTTTCTTTAACCAAGAAATTATTGATAAAACTTATGGATTGAAAGCCTCGCCTGTTGGACCGTTTGAATATTCACCATATTCTTTGGCTAGAGAATTGCAATATACAGCGATCTATTACATCTTAAATGATGAAAGACTATTACGCTTGTTAGAGAATCAAGTAAAGCAAGAGCAAAACCAACAAGAGCAAAACTTTACAATTGCAGACTTATTTAACATGATGCACGATTCGATTTTTGCCAAAACAAACAAAAACAAATCGCTAAGTGTTTTAGAGCGTATGACTCAAAAAAATTACGTAGATGCCTTGATTATCGATACAAACAAGCTTTTTGAAAAAACAAATAAGAAAACTCTTGTTATAGATACCAATTTTCAATTTCCAACTATGTGTAATTACATAGGGCAAGAAAAACAATTAAGAAACATTAATTATACGGTAATGAAACGAGTTTCAGAGGTTACTACCTACAAAAAGGCAGAACTAATGAAAATCAAAAGAACTTTACTTAAAAAGAAAAATATCAAAGATCAAGCAACAAAAGATCATTACTTAGATTTGATTAATCGTATTGATCAAGCTCTAGTACTTTACTAACTAACTCAGATTTTATTAACTACTATGAAGAAATTAATTCTTTTATTTACTCTTTTAGTCTTTAGTGTATCATTTGCACAACAGCCTAGAGTAATCACAGGTACAGTCCAAGATGCAGCGGACAAATTAGGCCTACCTGGTGCATCGGTTATAGTAGAGACACAAACTGTTTCAACACAAACCAGCCAACAAGGAATCATAGAGAGTACTTCCATAGGGACAATTACCGATTACGATGGTAACTTTACCTTAGAAGTTCCTCAAAACGCTAAAGCATTACGCGTTAGTTTTATGGGCTATGAATCTAAATTAGTTTATTTAGGTTCTTCAAATAATTATACGGTACTTTTAGGGTACGATGATAATTTAATGGATGAATTGGTAATTACGGGATACCAAACCATTGAGAAAAGAAAACTTACAAGTGCTGTAGCGCAAATAGGTATGGATGCAATAGATCAATATGGAGTTGCATCGGTTGACCAAATGCTACAAGGACAAGTTGCAGGTATGTCTGTTATCACGCAAACCGGTGCGCCAGGTGCTCCGGCTAAAATTAGAATTCGTGGTACAGCTTCTTTAAACGGACCTCAAGATCCTTTATGGGTGTTAGACGGTATGCCATTGGAGGGGAATGATGTTCCTAATTTCAATGATAGAGACAATATCGATCAATTACAAAACTTCTCTATCGCTGGATTAAATCCAGATGATATTTTAGACATTACTATCTTAAAAGATGCTTCTGCTACTGCAATTTATGGTGCTAGAGCAGCTAATGGTGTTATTTTAGTAACAACCAAAAAAGGTAAAAAAGGAGATATGAGAGTTAATTTTACAGCTAACACTTTTATCAACGAAAGACCTGATTTTAATAAACTTAACTTAATGAATTCTTCTGAGAAAGTAGACTTTGAGTTAATGCTTGCTGGACGCTCTGATATTAATCACTTACGCACCGGACAAGGAGAAATTGCTAGAATATTAAATCAAACAGGAGAATTACAAAGCTTTAGAAACAACGGGCTTGCAGGTTTATCTGAATCAACTATACAACGAATTGACCAGTTAAGAGATATTAATACCGATTGGGGAAAATTACTTTACCGCTCGACAATAAACAGTCAATATGGACTTAGTTTATCAGGAGGTGGAGACATCTCAGATTACTACTTTTCTTTAGGGTATTACGATGAACAAGGTGCCACTATTGGTACCGGGTTTGAACGTTATAATTTAACTTTTAAAAACAACTACCAACTAAACGATAAGTTAAGTGTAGGGGCCGCTGTATTTGCCACCCAAAGTAATCGTTCTAGTTTTATCTCCGATGCAGACGCTAGCATCAACCCGGCTAACTATTCAAGAAACACCAGTCCTTATTTAGTTCCGTTTGATGCAAATGGAGATTACATTTACGATCCAGATATTATTGGTAAGGATGACGTTTATATTCCTTTCAACTTTATGGAGGAAAGAAACAATTCTAAATATAAATTAAACAACAAATCGTTTAAAGCTGTTTTTGATTTGAATTACCAAATCTTAGATGACTTAAAGCTAAGCTCTCAACTTGGGTTGCAATTAGAACAAAATGCAACTGAAAAATATCAAGGTCAACAAACCTATGCTACTAGAAAGTTCAGAGAAGGAACAAGATACTATGACTCGGCTAGTAAACAAACTAAGTATTTCCTACCTGAGGGAGGTATTATTGAGAATTTGAATGATGACTATTTTCAGTACAACTGGAAAACTATGCTTAATTACAACACCGTTTTCAATGAAAGACACGAAGTGGATGTGATGGCTGGTATGGAAATCAGAAAAGCAGATCGAACCTTAATTAAAAGTAAAGGTTTTGGTTATGACCCAAATACATTAACAAGTCAACCAATTATATTCCCACAAGGAAATGCGGATGCAAATCAAAAGTTATATGAAACTTATAGAAAAACGGTAAACAATGACGCCTATGCTTCCTTCTTTGCTACTGCTTCCTATACCTTAGATAGAAAATATACCGTTTTTGGAAGTGTTAGATACGACGGTTCTAACCTTTTTGGAGTAGACCCTAAATACAGATATCTACCACTATGGGCTATTTCTGGATCTTGGTTAGTATCCAACGAAAACTTTATGCAAAATCAAGATGTAATTTCTAATCTACGATTAAGAGCATCTTATGGTTTACAAGGAAATATAGATAGAACTACATCTCCTTTTATTATTGGTATGTACGGAAATTCGAGCATTTTACCAGGCTTTTCCGAAGGAAATATTACGGTTACCTCACCACCTAATGGTACGCTTCGTTGGGAAAAAACAACCAATACAAACTTTGGTTTTGACCTAGGAGCATTTAAAAACAGAGTAGCTATAGCCTTTGATATATACAATAGAAAAAGTACCGATTTAATTGGTTTACGAGCACTTCCTTTAGAAACTGGTTTTGAGTTTACTAATATGAACTGGGCCTCGGTTACTAATAAAGGTTTTGAAATCTCGTTAACAACAAGAAATATAACTAAGGAAGATTTTAGTTGGACTACCACGATAAACTTTGCAAAAAACATTTCAAAGGTAAACCGTATCGAGGTACGAGATAGTGATTATTATCCTTCCAGAGAAGGAAGACCAGTTAACTCGGTTTTTGTAATTAAAACTGCTGGTTTAGATGACAAAGGAAACTTACTGTTTTGGAAGGGAGATCAAAAAGTAACAGGTGTGGAGCTTTTCAAATTAAAAGATGACTGGGCAGATTTTATGCCTGGATATATGGTCTCAACGGAATTAACTGCACAGGAATATAGAGATCTTTTTACCTATCAAGGTGATGCAGATCCAAAATTCACTGGAGGTATTATCAATAATTTTAAATACAAAAATTTTGATTTATCTATTTCCGCTGCCTTTAACTTAAAGCAAACCATATTACAAACTCCATCGTATAAAAGTTATTATGTAGATCCAGGACTAAATTACACTACAGATGTTTTAAATATCTGGACGCCTAACAATCCTAATGGAACTCTTCCAGGAATCACAGGAGATGACCCTTATGACGGTACAGACAACTATATGTTAACTAAATTCTTTGATTCTTTTGATCCAGGTAATGCTTATAAATACTTGGATATTTGGGCAAAACAGATTAGCTATATACGTATAAGTAGTATTCGTTTGGGGTATAATTTACCAAAAACTTTTACCGATAAAATACGTATTCAAAATGCACGTATTAACC
This sequence comes from Myroides sp. LJL119, assembly GCF_054871605.1. Taxonomy (NCBI): domain Bacteria; kingdom Pseudomonadati; phylum Bacteroidota; class Flavobacteriia; order Flavobacteriales; family Flavobacteriaceae; genus Myroides; species Myroides sp. LJL119. The sequence continues at coordinate 4,033 of NZ_JBTXLO010000015.1, read as the reverse complement.
TAGAGGGAAGAAACTTATTTGTATTTGGATCTAATTACGACGGATATTTCGATCCGGAAACATATGGTAATATCTATGCTCAACCAATACAAAAATCAGTTTCAATTGGTTTAAATGTAACTTTCTAAGCAAAAAAAGATGAAAAAAATAGTAATAATACTTAGTGCAATTTCTTTAAGCTTATCCAGTGTTAGTTGTGATAAGTTCTTAGATATTGAACCTCAAGGTGTGGTAATGCCAAAGACAACCAAAGAGTATAGAGAGCTTTTTACAAGATCTTACGAGCTCTACCCTACTCATAAATCATTGGCCACTGTACGTACTGACGAAATCAAGATAACAAATGAAAATCAAGATGAGTCTTATACCATTATAGACATTTATAAATACAAGGATCAAGGACAAGATAAATCTACCCAAGCCTTTGCTTATGAATCGTTTTATAGTGCCTTGTTTAATGCCAATGCAGTTATTATAGAAGGGGTAAAAACAATGGAACCAGGAGTTGATACCCAACAACTAATAGGTGAGGCTTATGCCTTAAGAGCTATGGTTTACTTTGATTTAGTGAATTTATATGCAAAACCTTATAAAGCGGAGACTGCAAGTAGCGAAAGAGGAATCGTTATTGAAAATGACATTCAAATAGAGCAAAAAAAGGCTCCCTCTACCGTAGAACAAGTTTATCAAGAAATCCACAGAAATATCGAATTAGCACAACAATATTTACAAGTGGATGCTTATCAGCCAGGATTTAATTATCGTTTTACCAAAAACAGCATTAATGCTTTACAGGCTCGCGTGTATTTATACCAAAATAAATTTGACAAAGCCCTTGAGAGCGCTAATAAAGTTTTACAATACAAAAGTCAACTACAGGATTTAAATACGGATTTAACACCTGTTACTGATTTTAATTCTGTAGAGTCTATCCAGGCATTAGAGTTAACATTTACCTCTAATCAGTTAAATGCAACTTATGTATCGGATGAATTAATAAACAGTTTTGATCAAGAAAATGACCTTCGTTTTACGATGTCATTTTCCATGGCTAGCACCGATAAGTATAAACCTATAAAATCAGGTAAGGCACAATATAAAGTAAGCTTTAGAACAAGTGAATTGTACTTTATAAAAGCAGAGGCCTTAATGGAATTAAAGGACTTAGACCAAGCAAAACAAGTACTTGCAAGTGTTTTAGTTAACCGCTACACCCCACAGGGATATAACGCAGAACTACAAAAAATGCAAGCCATGGACCAAAACAAATTCAAAGCTTACTTATTAGAGCAACGCTTTAAAGAATTTGCCTTTGAAGGACATAGATGGTTTGATTTAAGAAGAACAGATCAAAAGCAAATAGTACATAAGTTAGGAGATCAAGAATTTATCCTTTTCCAAAATGATATTAGGTATACTTTAGATTTCCCATTAAAAGCAAAACAAAACAATCCATATTTATAGCCAAACTCAACCCCCAAAACTACTCCGTAAAAGGAGTAGTTTTTTTTTGGTTTAAACCAAGAGATTTATTTTTATTACTTTTACATAAAATATGGTTTATTAAAAATAATGAAAATAGCTATCATAGAGGATGAAAGCCTAGCCTCATCTTATCTAAAGAATCTTTTACAGCAACAAAACATACTTATAATCGAGCATATAGTAGTACTGCGGTCGGTTAAAGAGTCTATTGCGTATTTAAAAGATCACACGGTAGATTTACTATTTATGGATATCCATCTAGGGGACGGTAAAAGCCTGGAAATTTTTGAAACTATACAAGTCACAAGCCCAATCATATTTGTTACGGCTTATGACTCTTATGCCATTCAAGTATTTAAACAATTTACAATTGATTATATTTTAAAACCTTTCTCTGGATATGAATTAAATAATGCACTGGAGAAATTTAAAACAATTCATAAACAATTTGAATCTAAAAATTCTCTTGAGGCCTTATCTGAACTTGACAAAGAAGAGAAGCAAACTACAACAAACCGATTTTTAGTGGTTAGTGGTCACAAACTAAAGCCATTATTAACTAGCCAGATAGCTTACTTTTTTGCGGAGGGTAAACACCTATTTATTACCACTTTTGACAACAACACCTACATCTATAACGATACTTTAAAGGGAATTATAGCTAAGGTGGATAATAAAGAGTTTTTTAAAATAAATAGAAATTACATTATTAATATCCAAGCTATAGCAGAAATTATCAAACACAATTCTCAAAAAATAGAAATTATCCTTTTACCCAAAAAAGATAAAGACCAAGGCATACTAGTTAGTAAAAATCTAATTACCGAATTAAAGGCTTGGCTTGGATAATTTAGAAAAATTTAGTATTTTTTTTTAAATAAGCTATCAACAAATATGATTATATTTGAGCAAATCAACTTGAAAACTTAAAAAAAAAGGTTATGAATATACAAGACCGCATCTTAGCTTTTGTCGATCGTATTTTAGATTTATTTCATATAATAAAAGATTATTTAATCGATGCTATAGGATTTTTTGAAAAGCTTAAAAACGCAATTTTAGAATTAGTTGGCTATTTAAGCCATAAAATGGAAGATATAACAGAACAAGATCTAGCTCTATTAGAAGAAGAACACTTCTTTATCTAAATCAAAGGGGATTACTTTAAAATAATTTTCTTTTTCATTAACTCCACTACCTGAAAAGCTGCAGGACATATCTGCACATTTTTCAAAGTTAGATCTGTAATTTGCTGAAATTTTTTCCTATCGGTATGTGGATATTCACGACAAGCCTTGGGTCTTACTGAATAGATTGAACAATAGTTATCCGAATCTAAGAATTCACAAGGTAGACTTTGTAAAACATAATCGTTGTCCTCATCAATTTGTAGATATTTATCAATGAATTGTTGGGGCTTGATTTTTAAATATTTTGCTATCCTTTGTATATCCGCGCTAGTAAATAATGGTCCTGTTGTTTTACAACAATTTGCACAAGACAGACAGTCTATTTTCTTAAACACATCCTGATGAATCTCTTGCATCTGATAGTCTAAGTCTTTAGGCGCCTTCTTTTTTAGCTTATCGAAATACTTTTTATTCTCATTATGCTTATCTTTGGCGTTCTTGGCAAGTTGCTGAAGTACTTTATCCATTATTTATTTTTTACAGGGCAAATGTATTAAAAACTGCCAAACAATTTTTAATAAATTTCATAACAATGAAAGATCTTTTAGGACAAGCGATTTTAGATTACCAGACTAATAATTCTCCTGAGGATATCCAAACTCAGACAGATATCTCTGAATCAGAAATTATGCCAATTGCGTATATGTTTAGAGATTACCATCAAATGCCCAAGTTAGAGCAGAAAGCTTTACAAATGGCTAAAGGAAAAGTGTTAGATGTTGGCTGCGCAGCGGGATCTCATAGCCTGTATTTACAGAAGAAAAACTTAGAGGTCCATAGTATCGATATTTCAAAAAACAGTATTGAGACTTGCCTATTAAGAGGTGTTAATAACCCACAATGTATCGACTTATTAGATTTGACTAATCAAAAGTATGACACTATTTTACTTTTAATGAATGGTACAGGTATCTTTGGTTACTTAAAAAACCTAAGTCTATATTTAAAGCATCTTGCAGGATTACTAAACCCTAAGGGACAGATATTAATAGATAGTTGCGACTTAATTTACATGTTTGATACCTTAGAAGATGGAAGTGTTTGGGTTCCCATGCATGATAAAGACTATTATGGAGAGTTGACTTTTGAATTACAATACAAGGGGCAACAAGAAACACCATTCCCATGGTTGTATTTGGACTACAACACACTTCAAAATGCGGCTGTGGCCAATAATTTCACTTGTGAATTAATTAAACAAGGAAACAACTATGACTACCTAGCTAGGTTATGTCTAGTCCTGAAATAACGATACAGGATTAATATTATAAAATTACATAAAAAATAGTAGTAGACTTTAGTTTGCTACTATTTTTTTATACCCTTTAAATACCCGATTTTTCGTAACAAACATTTGA
>NZ_JBTXLO010000014.1:0-23248 GCF_054871605.1 Myroides sp. LJL119 | reverse complement strand
AAGTGATGACAACCGATTTAGGGTGGTTATTGCAGCGGGGCTCACCTCTTCCCATTTCGAACAGAGAAGTTAAGCCCGCTTGCGCAGATGGTACTGCTAACCAGTGGGAGAGTATGACACCGCCCTTCTTTTTTAAGAATCCTCAACAGAAATGTTGGGGATTTTTTTTTGGCTTAAACTTAAATTATTGACAAAGATTCTTTTTTATTATTTTAAGATTTTTGGAATTTGACTTTATAGGTTTATCTAGAGTATAGCTAGAAGTAGCAAAAAAATGAAGTTTACCATATTTAAATGAGTTATAGTTAATTATATCTGTTTTTATATACGGAAAAGATAGTTAAAGAGTATATAGTTCAGAATTATTATATGTATGCGAAATTTAATTCTTTATTATTATTTAATTTCCGAATTTAATTCTTTTTGATTATCTTTGCACTCTGAAAAAACAGCAATGGAATATAATTTAGATGAAATCGATTTAAAAATCCTTCGAATGATGCAGGATAATGCTAAAATTAATAACTCTGAATTGGCTCGGGAAGTAGGAATGGCCCCTTCTGCAGTATTAGAGAGGGTAAAGAAGTTAGAGCAAAAGGAGGTTATCTTAGAGTATAATGCGAAGATTAATCCCAAGGCTATAGACCAGAAAATGTTATCATTTATTTTTATTAAAGTGGATGAGATTATTGGTGATGAGTTAACAGGTAGGTTATTGGCAGAGATTCCCGAAGTTCTTGAAGTTCATGATATAGCTGGAGATGATGGTTACATGGTTAAAGTGCGCACAACCGATTCATTGGCTTTGGTGCATTTAATGAGAAATTCTTTGTCGCGAATACACGGAATTATTTCCACAAGAACTATTATAGTGTTACAGACAGTTAAAGAAGATAATAAGTTAATTATACCTCAAAAATAGATTACAGTTTTAAAAATTAGATATTTATGAAAGCAGTTGCTAATAAAAGCGCTAATACTTCCACGGTGGTTATGGCATACTTAGTTGTGTATTTTGTGTGGGGATCTACTTTCTTTTTTATACATAAGGCTCTTAGTGATTTTACTCCTTTTGTTTTGGGGTCTTTACGATTTATGGCCGCTAGCGGTATACTATTCCTTTTTTGTAGATTAAAAGGGTTTAAATTGTTTAATAAAGCTGTTGTTAAACAAGCATGTATAACTGGTTTTTTGTTATTGTTTTTAGACATGGGGGCCCTGATTTGGGCAGAGCAATATGTTTCAAGTGGGATAGCAGCTATCATGGCGGCGGCGGCGGCATTATGGTTTATTATTTTAGATAAGCCACAATGGAAAAATAACTTCTCTAGTTTGCCAATAGTAGTTGGTCTAGTTTTGGGTTTTATTGGGGTGATAATGTTATTTGCTGAACAAATTACCATTGCAGGGGATCAAAGCCAAAGAATTTTAAATATATTCTGTATGGTGTTATTGATACTAGGCTCTATCGCTTGGACCGCTGGTTCACTTTTTTCTAAGTATTCCAAAGATAAGAATATGGACAAGGGGGAGGATTTACATGTGATGGTTAAAACAGCTTGGCAGATGTTAACCGCAGGAGTTTTATTTTGTGCAGTTGCAAGTTTAAATGGTGAATTCAGTAATTTTTATATTGCAGAAGTTACTAGTTCTGGGTGGTTCTCATTAGGTTATTTAATAACTTTTGGATCTATTTTAGCATTTGGATCTTATATTTGGTTAATTCAAAATCGTCCTGTTACTGAAGTTAGTACCTATGCATATGTTAATCCTGTGGTGGCTGTTGCATTGAGTTACTTTTTTACTGATGATATAATCACTAGCTTACAAATTGGTGGATTATGTATTGTTTTGTTAAGTGTGGCTATGATGAATTGGAATCTTTATAGTAGTAGTAAATTTTTCAAGAATTTGTTTGGCAAACAAACCAAGAAGGATGAGCAACCTAAAATTACAACTTAAGTAATTAAAATTTTTCTTTTTAAATATTATTATTATTTCCCCCTGCCATGGCAGGGGGTTTCTTTTTTTGTAATGATTTTGCTATTAAAGAGTTAAGATTTAAAATCATGTAAATATATTGTGTAGTAATAAAATTTGTCGTACTTTTGCCCAACTTTTAGATCAACTAGGTTTCCTAAGAGTAATTAATTTTATACGTAAAATCCTTCTGTTTGTTTGTAATTGATTTAAGAGGCTTACCTAACAACAGAATACAAATTTTAATCAGCTATGTCTGAAAACATTAAAACACAAGAGGAGTTTTTAAACGAATTTAACTGGGATAACTACGAAAACGGTATTGATGCTGTTGACGAAAGTCAATTAAAAGAGTTTGAAAACTTAGTAGACAAAACGTTTATTTCTACAGATGACGAGGAAGTTGTTGAGGGAGTTGTTGTTAGAATTACTGACAGAGATGCGATTGTAGATATCAACGCGAAGTCTGAAGGTGTTATTTCATTAAACGAATTCCGTTACAATCCAAATTTACAAGTAGGTGATAAAGTAGAAGTATTAATCGACGTTAGAGAAGATAAATACGGACAATTAGTTTTATCTCATAGAAAAGCTCGTACTATCAAAGCTTGGGATAGAGTTATTGCAGCTCATGAAACTGGAGAAATTGTTAATGGTTTCGTGAAATGTAGAACTAAAGGTGGTATGATCGTTGACGTATTTGGAATCGAAGCATTCTTACCAGGTTCTCAAATTGATGTTAAACCTATTCGTGACTATGATCAATATGTGAATAAAACAATGGAGTTCAAAGTAGTTAAAATTAACCACGAATTCAAAAACGTTGTTGTATCACACAAAGCTCTTATTGAAGCTGATATCGAAGTTCAGAAAAAAGAGATTATCGGTCAATTACAAAAAGGACAAGTGTTAGAAGGTGTTGTTAAAAACATTACTTCTTACGGTGTATTTATTGACTTAGGAGGTGTTGATGGATTAATCCACATTACTGACTTATCTTGGTCAAGAATTAATCACCCTAGCGAAGTTCTTGAATTAGATCAAAAATTAAACGTTGTAATCTTAGATTTCGATGACGAAAAAACAAGAATCCAATTAGGTTTAAAACAACTTTTCGCTCACCCATGGGATGCTTTAGATGGAAACTTAAATGTTGGTGATAAAGTAAAAGGAAAAGTAGTAGTTTTAGCTGACTATGGTGCATTTATTGAAGTTGCTGAAGGAGTTGAAGGATTAATTCACGTATCTGAAATGTCTTGGTCTACTCACTTAAGATCTGCACAAGATTTTGTTAAAGTAGGAGACGAAGTAGAAGCAGTTATCTTAACTCTTGATAGAGATGAGAGAAAAATGTCTTTAGGAATCAAACAATTATCTCAAGACCCTTGGACTGACATTACAGCTAAATACCCTGTAGGTTCTAAACATGTTGGTATTGTACGTAACTTTACAAACTTTGGTGTATTTGTAGAATTAGAAGAAGGAATTGATGGATTAATTTACATCTCTGACTTATCTTGGACTAAGAAAATTAAGCACCCATCTGAGTTTGTAAACGTAGGAGATAAATTAGATGTAGTTGTTTTAGAGTTAGACGTTGAAGGTCGTAAATTATCTTTAGGACATAAACAAACTACAGCTAACCCTTGGGATAAATACGAAGCAGCTTACGCTGTAGGTACTGTTCACCAAGGAGAAATTTCTGAGTTAGTAGACAAAGGTGCTACTGTAGTTTTCGAAGATGATGTTGTTGCGTTTATTCCTACACGTCACTTAGAAAAAGAAGATGGAAAGAAATTGAAAAAAGGAGAATCTACTGAATTTAAAATCATTGAATTTAACAAAGAATTTAAAAGAGTAGTTGCTTCTCACACTGCAATTTTCCGTGAGGAAGAAGAGAAAAATGTTAAAACTCAAGAAGCGACTTCTGCAGCGACAGAAAAAACGACTTTAGGAGATATTGATGCTCTTGCAGAATTAAAAGAAAGAATGGAAAAAGGTAAATAATCTTTTTTATTCATATTGAATTAAGCCCTGATGTAAATCAGGGCTTTTTTTGTTTTTACTTTTATTGTTTTTAGTATCTTTAGGAAGTAATTTATATAAATTTATTAATGGGTTGGTTTACTTATCGCTCCAAATCTTGGGAGGTTAAAAACGCTTTATTGTTACTCGGTATAGTAGGCGGTACCAGTTTATTATCACTAGGGGTATTAACTCCGTTAGCGATTCAAATTTTTGGTTCAGTGGTTAGTATGACTAAATGGACTAAGCAATCTTTGTACATCGCGATTTTTTATTTTCTTTTTTTGTTTCTGGCTTTATTTATTCTTTTAGCCAATAGTCAGGCCTCCTATGTAATTGCGTTTTGTTTTATTAGTTTTTATGTTTATACAGTTTATATTTCATTTCATATAGGGGAATATTTACAACGTTTAGATTTAAAAAATTATATGGAGTTAGAAAAGAACGTATCTTATAGCTACTACCAGGTTTATCAGCAGTTAAATGTTGGTAGTTTACAAGCTTCTAGTCAAGATAGTTTTATTGCAGGTTTAAATATTTATAAAAAGCAGATAGATGATCGTCTTTTATTAAAGGATATAGAAGAATTAGAAAGACTCTGCGCAATAATTGTGTCTAACTCTAATGATAGCGAGCTTTTTTTTGCTAGACATAGTGCGTCTATTTTAGGTATTCTACAACAGTATATTGAATTAAATAATAGTTATTTAAAAAACGACCAAACCAACGCATTGGTCAGTAATTTAAAGCAAGTAATCTCAAATGCTAAAACTGCTTTTGAGAACGAAATAACTAATATGGTGGAGAGGCAAGTTTTACAAGTTGATGCTGAATCTCAAGTATATGTGTCACTTTTAAAAGCAAAAGGATTGTTATAATGGGATGGTTCACAAAACAAACTACAAAATGGGAGCTTAAACAAAGTTGGTTAAGTATTTTAGGCATTTGTATTCCTATAGGTATACCTTTTATATCTATGATATATATGGGAATACGTGCGAAAATAAAACCTTTACTATATGCAGGTTTTTTATACGCTGTAGTATTTAGTATTATTGTTTTAATGTACATTTTTATTTGGATAGGACTGCCAAATAATTTAGGGCTTATTTTAGTACTTATATTAAATTACTTGTTAGGACCTATTGTAATAAGTATTTATTTACAACGTTTTTTAACAAGAGTGGATTTAAGTAGTATAATACATTTAAAATGGTCTGAACAATATGATTACATAGACTTTATGCGTCGCAAGGAGATTTCCGAGGTGTTATCTGTTGCTAGTTTTGTAACAAGTCTACAAAATTGGCAGGAAATCATTAATAATCAACAGGTAAAAAAATGCATAGAAAACATGATTGGTTTGACAAAAGAAATCACCCACAATAACAAACATGTCAGTAATTTGTTTATAGAAAGACACGCTTATTCTATTGAAAATATATTACAGCAGTATATGCAAATTGAACGAGCTAAGATAAAGAACCAAATTATGGTTACCGCTGAAGAAAAATTACGAAATACAATTATCTTGGCGAGTAAAGCTTTTGAGGAAGAATTAAAAAATCAACGTAATTTTCGTAATTTTGAGATTCAAGTCCAAGCCGATACTTATATGAACGATTTAAAAAATAAAGGATTATTATAGCTATATACTATGGAAAAAGATATTCAAGAATTAACCCATAACCAGGCAATGGAGCCTGAGATTAAAGTAGATTTTACTCCCGCAGAGTTACAGCAAATACAGAATTTTAAAAATAGTATCAATCTTGATAATACTACGGAAGTAATACAATACGGTGCGGCTAGTCAAGTTAAAGCAAGTGCTTTTGCTAGTGAAATATTAAAGCATGTACAAACTAAGGATTTGGGAGAGACAACAGAAGTTCTTGTGGGCCTAAAGCAGGATGTTAAGTCTTTTGAGGGGATTGCCAATAAAAAAAGTTTATTTCCTTTTTTTGATACGTTAAAAAAGAAAATAGCTCGTTTACAGACTCAATACACTAAAGTTGAGGATAATATTAATGCTGTAGAAGTACAGTTAGAACGTCATTATAAATTAATGATGAAAGATGTGGCTATGTTTGATAAGCTTTTTGAGGAAAATAAGAACTATTTCAAAGAGTTATCTTTATATATAGAAGCTGGAGATCAGAAATTACTAGAGCTACGTGAGTCTACATTGCCTAAAATGTACGCAGTGGTTGAGAACTCAAATGATCAAGCTAAGATTCAAGAATACAAGGATTTTGAACAAAAGGTTGTAAGATTCGAACGTAAGATTCACGATCTTAAATTAACACGAATGGTTATACTTCAGTCTTCACCTCAAATTAGAATGGTACAAAATAATAGCTTGATGTTGATGGAAAAGTTGCAGAGTAGTATCGTAAATACCTTACCATTATGGAAAAATCAGATGGTTTTAACCTTGGGGTTAGCTCGATCTTCTCAGGCCTTAGGAGCGCAGCAAGCTGTAAATGATGCTACTAATCAACTTTTGTCTAAGAACAGCGAGTTACTGAAAGATTCAACCATTAAGATTGCTAAAGAAACAGAAAGAGGAATCGTTGATATTGAAACTATTAAAAAAGTTAATGCGGATATTATAAGTACTATTGAAGAGATAGTAAAGATACAACAAGAGGGTAAGGAAAAACGTCAAGCAGCAGAAATAGAACTCAAAGAAGCCGAACAAGACTTGAAAAAACATCTTTTAGCAAATCCAAAATAAATGGTAGCAAAACAGATTCAAAAGATACCAAGTTCAAGGAGAAACTAAAATAAAAAAAATGTCCCCAATGGCCTTTCGCTATTGGGGACATTATTATTTACTGGATTTATTAAAGATCTTTTCTTTGTGCGGTTAATTCAGCAATTTTCACAATAACTTGTGTGGCTTTTACCATACTTTGTACTGGTACGTACTCATATTTCCCATGAAAATTGTGCCCTCCCGCAAAGATATTAGGACAAGGTAAGCCCATATAAGATAATTGAGAACCATCGGTACCTCCACGAATTGCCTTAATTAAAGGTTTTATGTCCAATTCTTTCATTGCTTGTTCAGCAATATCAACAATAAATTTAACCGGTTCAACTTTTTCTCGCATGTTAAAATACTGGTCTCCCATTTCTAAGTGTGCGATTGGTCCTGCAAATTTTTCGTTATATTTCTTGTTGAATTTTTTTACTAATTTTTTGATAGTTTTCTTTCTTTGTTTGTATAGATGTAAATCATGATCTCGTATAATTAGAGAAACTTCTGATTTTTCAATACTCCCATTCATGCTATTTACATGGAAGAAACCTTCATATCCAGTTGTTTTTTCAGGTACCTCGGATTTAGGTAATGATGAAATAAATTTATTTGCAAGTAAAATAGAGTTGATCATTTTGCCTTTAGCGTACCCAGGGTGTACACTTTTTCCAGAGAAAGTTACTTTTGCATAACCAGCATTGAAATTTTCGTATTCTAACTCTCCAATTTGACTTCCATCCATTGTGTAAGCCCACTTGGCACCAAATTTTTCAACATCAAACTTATGTGCTCCACGACCTATTTCTTCATCAGGAGTAAAACCAATTCGAATTTTACCATGTTTGATTTGTGGATTTTGGATCAGATATTCCATCGCCGTTACAATCTCTGTAATACCAGCCTTGTCATCTGCTCCTAAAAGAGTTGTACCATCGGTGGTGATAAGGGTCTGTCCTTTATATTGTAGTAAATCCTGGAAATAAGAAGGTGATAAAACAATATTTTCTTCTTTGTTTAAAATGATATCACCTCCATCATAATTTTCAATAACTTGTGGTTTAATATTGGCTCCTGAAAAATCAGGAGATGTATCAAAGTGCGCTATAAAACCAATAGTAGGTACTGGATAATCTACATTACTTGGTAAGGTAGCCATAATATAAGCGTGGTTATCTATGGTAACATCCTCAAGTCCAATTTGTTTTAATTCCTCTACTAGTTGATTTGCTAAATCCCATTGCTTTTCCGTACTAGGACAGCTTGTAGAAGAGGGATCAGATTCTGTGTCAACAGTTACATAACTGATGAAACGATCAATGATATGTTGCATAATATATTGTTTTAATATCTAACAAAAATAATAAATTATTGTGGTAAAAATAGGTATATTCTAGCTTAATTGTGTAGGTGTGTTCTTGAGTACAAAAAACGTGTGTATGAATTTTATTTTTTCAAGTAATGCCATTTAGTTCTATATTTGATAATAAATTTTTTTTCAAATGCGTATTGTTATAATTTTTCTATTTTTTTTTAATGTAGCATTAGCCGTTGATCCTGATAAAAAGTATGTAGATCATCCAATGAATTCGGATATTCAAGTGGAGTCTGTTGAAATAATTACTCCTGATGATTATCGTTTAAAGTCTTGGATTTGTTTTCCTAAACCTAATGCAGATATTCACCGTGTTTTAATCTTAGCCTATGGAGATACAGGAAATATGTCGTATTGGATACGTCAAGTATTAGAAATGGTAAACAAAGGATATACCATAGTAATGTTTGATTATAGAGGGTTTGGGGAAAGTACGGATTTTGAATTAAAAAAGGATCAGTTGTACTACGATGAATTTACTACTGATTTAGTTAGTGTTATTAAGTATACAAAGCAGCGATTTATGCAGCCTGTTGGAGTTTGGGCCTTATCTATGGGAACTATTTCAGCTACCCTGGCATATCAACAAGAGAACTTTCAATATTTAATTGCTGAAGGATTTGTGGCTGACCCTAATGCTGTGGTAGATGTTATTGAAAAGCATCTTGATAAGAAATATTCTGTTCCAAGTAGTGCTAAAGAGTATGATAAAGCACTTTCTAGATTGAGTTTGCCGATTTTATACTTTACAGGTGATCGCGATGGATTAACTCCTCCTAATGACAGTTATAGAGCTAAGTTTTTAAATGATAAGAGTCAAGTAGTGTTGTTTAAAGGTGGTCATCTACAAGGATTTCAAGCGCTTTCATTAGAGTATCATGGGCAAAGATATGTAGAGCATATTAATGGATTTTGTGATAGTTTGTTCTTATAAGCTTTTTTGAGATAATAATAAGAAAACTTCAAGTGTTTTTACAAGGCTATTATATACCTTTGCTGACAATGCATAAAACACAAGAATTGAAAAAAACAAGTACGGACCGCCACTTTATTCTTTATAAGCCTCATGGTTATATTAGTCAATTCATTTACGAAAAAAAGCGTAATAAGAAAAAATTAGGAGAACTGTATCCATTTCCTGAGGCAACAATGGCTATAGGTAGATTGGATGAGAATTCAGAGGGATTATTATTACTAACAACAAATGGGATGGTTAGTGAAAGAGTTCGTAGCTCTAGCTTTGAGAAGGAATACTATGTGCAAGTGGATGGAGATATCACTTTTCAGGCAATCCAAGAATTACAAAAAGGTGTCACTATTGGAATTAAGGGACAATCTTATCTTACCAAGTCATGCGAGGTAGAAAGAATAGTAGATTTACCACATTGGGTAAAGCCCGGTAGACGAGTACGAGATTCTAGGCATGGACCAACTAGCTGGATTCGCATTGTACTTACAGAAGGAAAATTTAGGCAGGTAAGAAAAATGACAGCGAAGGTTGGATTTCCAACTTTACGATTAATTCGCGTTAGAGTAGGAGATATACATTTGAACGACTTAGATGTAGGACAAGTTATCGAGGTCGAAACATTTTTTAGATAAATTATCAATGAGTACAGTTGCAAAAGAAAATTATAGATTTCAAAAGCTAGTAACTATAATCGGTATAGTTTTATTAGCCATAAAGATGTTTGCTTGGCATTTAACAAATTCAGTAGCTATTTTAACCGATGCCCTAGAGAGCATTATTAATGTAGTTAGTGGCTTTGTAGGTCTGTATAGTTTGTATTTATCATCCTTACCAGCTGATAAAAATCACCCTTATGGCCATGGGAAAGTAGAGTTTATTTCTGCTACTGTTGAAGGTGGGTTAATTATGATGGCTGGAATTGTTATTATTTGGGAAGCTGGGAAGAATTTTTTCCATCCACAACCTATTGGGAAATTAGATTATGGAATACTTCTTATTGCCTTTAGTGCTATTGTTAATTTTGTTGTTGGACGATATGCAATTATTAAAGGGAAAAAGAATAAATCTTTAGCTTTAGTGGCAAGTGGTAGGCATTTGCAATCGGATACTTATTCTACTTTGGGGATAATACTAGGTCTGATTTTACTTTATTTTACTAAACTGCACTGGTTGGATTCGGCTGTTGCTTTTTTATTTGCCATCATAATAATGGTGACTGGTTATAGAATTGTACGTGGTGCCATCTCTGGAATTATGGATGAGAGTGATGAAATGTTGTTAAAAGATGTAGTTGAATATTTACAAGCTAATCGCCAAGAGAATTGGATAGATTTACATAATTTACGAATTATAAAATATGGAACTGTTCTACATTTTGATTGTCATATGACGATTCCTTGGTATTTTAATATAGCTCAAGGACATAAAGAAGTAGAAGCATTAGAATCGGAGATACAAGAGAAATTTGGGACAGACCTAGAATTATTTGTCCATATGGATGATTGCAAGAGTTTTTCTTGTGAAATATGTGCAAAAACCGATTGTGCTTTTAGAAGAGCACCTTTTGAAAAGCAAGTAAAATGGACAATTGATAACATTGCTACTAATAAAAGGCATGACTTGAAAACTAAGGCCTAAAGACGAATCGTTTTTCCTTTGGAATAAAAGATATATTATTTTGTGTGAAAAAATCATCAAATACCTGTTGAGCTATTAAATTGTCAATGGTATCTTGCTTACAGTAATTTGGTTTTAAAACGATTGCTTGATCACTTAATTGTAAAGCTAGATCCATATCATGAGAAGAAAACAGGATCGCTTTGTTTTCATTTAAAGCTAAATTTTTTAATAGGGAAAATAAAGTAGCCTTATGATGAAAGTCTAAGTGATTAGATGGTTCATCTAATATGATTACGGCTGTATCCTGAGCAATTGCTCTGGCAATTAAAACTCTTTGTAATTGTCCATCACTTAAATTGTGGATATCTTTTTGAAGTAGTTCTTGAATATTTGTATAAGTTATAGCCTTATCAATTGCTAGTTTATCCGCATTAGTAAGCTTTGCCTTCCAGGATAAGTAAGGAGTTCTACCGATTTGCACTAGTTCATGTACCTTGAGATTATCCAATGGAATCTTTTCGGTTAACACCACACTTATTATTTTTGAAAGCTCTAAGCTATTATATTGCTCAATGAATTGATCTTTGAGAGTAATAGTTCCTTGTAATGCTTTGATTTGACCTATTAAGGTTTTAATTAGCGTTGACTTTCCTACTCCATTTACCCCCAATAAACAAGTAAGCTGACCTTGATTTAATTGAATGTTTATATTGCTTTGTATAGCCTTTAGTTTGTTTTTTGATGTTTTAGGGTATCCAATAGTTAGATTTTGTGTACGTAAAATTGGAGAAGTCATAAGTGAAAATAATTAAAGCTATCTGTATAAAGGAACTTGACAAATATAACAATAAAACCTGTATTGGTTTTTTATTGGAGTTATAATGCTAAAAATTAAGGCAAATAAACCCTATATTTGTAGTGAAAATAATTCTATTATTAAACATAATGAAACCGAACACACAACAATTAACAGAGTTAACTACTCAGGTAAGAAGAGATATTCTTAGAATGGTACATGCGGTGAATTCAGGACACCCTGGTGGATCCCTTGGATGTGCAGAGTTCTTAGTAACACTGTATCAAAATTTAATGGACAGAAAACAAGGATTTGAAATGGATGGAAATCAGGAAGATATCTTCTTTTTATCCAATGGACATATTTCTCCGGTTTTTTATAGTGTTCTAGCAAGAAGTGGCTATTTTCCAGTTTCGGAATTAGCGACATTTAGAAAAATTAATACAAGATTACAAGGACACCCAACTACTCATGATCATTTACCTGGAGTACGTATGGCATCGGGATCTTTGGGTCAGGGTTTATCCGTAGCAATCGGAGCTGCTCAAGCAAAAAAATTAAATAATGATCCTCATTTGGTATATGTACTTCTAGGGGATGGTGAATTGCAAGAGGGACAAAATTGGGAAGCTATTATGTACGCTTCGGCAAAAAAGGTTGATAATTTAATTGCGACAGTTGACCTTAACGGTAAACAGATTGATGGCCCAACCGATAAGGTTTTAGATTTAGGATCTATCCAAGCTAAATTCGAGGCTTTTGGTTGGGATGTATTGAATATAGAAAAGGGTAATGATATAGAAGCAATTTTAGAAGGATATCAAAAGGCTAAATCAAAAGTAGGTAATGCTAAACCTATTTGTGTGTTATTACATACAGAGATGGGTAATGGTGTGGATTTTATGATGGGAACCCATGCATGGCATGGTAAAGCTCCAAGTGATGCACAATTGGAGGAAGCTTTATCTCAAAATCCAGAAACTACTTTTGGAGATTACTAATTCTATAAAATTGACTCAAAAATGAAAAAATATACAAATACAGGAAGTAAGGATACACGCTCAGGATTCGGTGCAGGTTTAGCAGAATTAGGACGTACTAATGAGAACGTAGTTGCACTTTGTGCGGATTTAATTGGTTCATTGAAAATGGATGAATTTATTAAAGAAAATCCAGAACGTTTTTTCCAAATCGGGATAGCAGAAGCTAATATGATTGGAATAGCTGCAGGTTTAACTATTGGAGGAAAAATTCCTTTTACTGGGACTTTTGCCAATTTTTCTACTGGACGAGTGTACGATCAAATACGTCAATCAGTAGCATATTCAGAGAAAAATGTTAAAATTTGTGCATCTCATGCAGGTTTAACCCTTGGAGAAGACGGTGCTACACACCAAATACTTGAGGATATAGGATTGATGAAAATGCTTCCAGGAATGACTGTTATTAATACATGTGATTACAATCAAACAAAAGCTGCCACTTTAGCAATTGCTGATTTCCAAGGGCCGGTATATTTGCGATTTGGTAGACCGGTGGTACCTAACTTTACTCCAGCTGATCAAAAGTTTGAAATAGGAAAGGCACTTTTATTAAATCAGGGAAATGATGTTACTATTATTGCAACAGGGCACTTAGTTTGGGAAGCTCTACAGGCTGCTGAACAACTTGCAGCTAAGGGAATTTCAGCCGAGGTTATCAATATCCATACAATTAAGCCTTTAGATGAACAGGCGATTTTGAAATCAGTAGCAAAAACTGGCTGCGTGGTAACTGCCGAAGAGCATAACTTTTTAGGTGGTTTAGGAGAAAGTGTTGCTCGCGTACTTTCACTTAATAACCCGTTACCACAAGAATTTGTGGCAGTAGAAGATACATTTGGTGAATCGGGGACCCCTGAGCAGTTAATGGATAAATATGGCTTAAATGCAGCAGCAATTGTTGTAAAAGCTCAAACGGCTATTGCACGTAAGAATAAATAAATATAAGACGAGTTAATTGTCTTTTTTAAAGGTTCTTCAGATACGCTCTGAGGAACCTTTTTTTATTTATTTTAATAAACTATAATGCCCAATACAGATATGATAAAAATTACTTTAACCGGATGTAATTTGTATTTAACACTAAGGATCAAAGTTAGCAAGAAAAAAAGTATACTACTGTAGTCTATGAAGTTGTTAGGAGTCATTAAATTATAAGCAGCAAAACTTATTAATGCCAAGCTAAGAGGACCTATAATTTGTAAAATAGTTTGGACATAGGTATTGGTCTTATAGCGAATAAGCCAGTAAGAGATAAATAATATCAGGGTAAAAGCTGGTAGACACACAGCTATGGTACATATTAATCCTGCAAAAAAACAAATAATTGGAGGATAACCAGCTTGTTGTACGGCCTTAAAACCCACATAAGTAGCGGAGTTAATCCCTATCGGACCTGGCGTGGTTTGAGAAATGGCGATTAAATCAATAAACTCTTCGGAGCTAATCCATTTGTTTTTTTCAACAACTTCCTGTTGGATTAAAGATAGCATTGCATATCCACCTCCAAAGCCAAATAATCCAATTTTAAAAAACACCCATATAAGTTGTAAGAAGATCATTTTTTTAAGTTTATTGAGTATATAAATGCCATAAGAATACCTATACATATAATCCAAAGAGGAGAAACAGATAAAAATATCATAGCCACTAGTGCTAAAATAGGAAAAATGGCTTTTTTAAAGGTTAAATTGTTACTTTTTGCTATTGAAAACATGGGGGATACAATTAAAGCAACCGCCGCAGGTCTTAAGGCTGTAAAGGCTTTGTCTACATAGATGTTTTCTTGAAACTGCTCGAAGAAACTTGCAATACAAGTAATAATAATTAGCGGCGCAATTATAGTGCCTAAAGCAGCAGAAATAGCACCTTTACTACCGGCTATTTTGTAGCCTGTTAAAGCTGCAATATTTGTTGCAAATACCCCGGGAAGTGACTCAGAGATTGTAATTAGTTGGTAAAAATCGTCTTTATCTAGGCCATAATCATTTATAAATTCTTTTTCAATTAAGGGAATCACAGCATGCCCTCCTCCAATGGTGAATATACCGATTTTGGAAAATTTTATAAAAAGATTAAAAATCATAGTAACTATCTGTTTTCAACTTATTATTTAGTTTTAAATATAAAATTATATATCTGTCTCTTCTCAGACCACTTACCAAGACGTAAAAAGCCAGTAACACTGGTTACTGGCTTATATATGATCAACAAATATTTTAATCTTGTGTTTCTTGTAATTGTTCCCAAACCCAAATACCATCTTCGTTTATATAAGGTCGGCATGATTTATCCAGGTAATTGAATTTATCGGAACAAATCTTCAGCCTTGGGTCATCGTAT
This sequence comes from Myroides sp. LJL119, assembly GCF_054871605.1. Taxonomy (NCBI): domain Bacteria; kingdom Pseudomonadati; phylum Bacteroidota; class Flavobacteriia; order Flavobacteriales; family Flavobacteriaceae; genus Myroides; species Myroides sp. LJL119. The sequence continues at coordinate 8,338 of NZ_JBTXLO010000014.1, read as the reverse complement.
GAGTAGTGTTTGATAATACCAAATTCGTCATAGTATTGCAACTCAATTCTTGTAGGAACTCCATCATCATCATCATCGACATTTAAAAAATTTGGAGTAAGTTCATGACCTGATGTAGAATAAGAGAAGTAATCTTCTAAAGTTAATTCAGTACCAATTTTACTTGGCTCTACCTCATATTTGGAAGGTATACCGTCTAAATCATGGTCTCTTTCTAAAGTGTTAATAACTGTTAGATCAACAATGGCTGGTTCATAAGATTTAATTTTAACACTATTGCTTTGGTTAAATAAATAAAGACCAGAAGGAATGAATCCGATAATTCGCCCAGCCGATCCTGGATCATAAGTTATCCCATTACTACCCATTTGAAGGTTTGTAGCGGTTTTTACAAATTGTAATAACTGTCTCTCACCTGATGTTAGTTGAGCAATTCTTTGGCCTCCAACTTGGTATTCGGAAATTGATTCCGGATACGAAAAGAAACTACCTTGAATCGGATTAGAAACTACTTCGTTTTTTAAACTAGTTACTGCAACCTTTGTATATACTGAATCAATTACATGTGGAGTAACACCTTGACCTTGATTTAATGTTAAATAATATACCGTATAATCAACTTCATCCTTACTCGGGGTATATTCTAAGCGCGTTATTTTATTTTCGTAGGTTCCCGTGTAGTAGTTATAAACTCTTGTGCTAATTGTATTTACCAAGTATTTATCATTTTTAAGGACAACACTCTTTAATCTAGGGTCATCTTTAATTACACGCTGTCCATTGTATTTTGGACTAGTTATACTATCAAATGTAATACTTCCATCTGCGTTTTCAATCATGTAGTTATTACTTAGGTAGTCTAATATAGCACCTTTGTTTTCATCATACACTTCCTTGGTATCTCTAATAACGACAACTTCACCACCAGCTCCGCCATCGTCACTTTTACAATTTGTAAGCATTAAGCTCACACAAAAGAGACCTAAAGCAGCAAATATTCTATTCATTTTTGATTCATTTTAGTAGTGCAAGATACAATTTTACTTTATTTTTGTGTACTTTGTTTGTAAAAATTAATATTTAATTATGCGTATTGATAAATTTTTGTGGTGTGTCCGTTATTACAAGACACGAAACTTAGCCACTGAGGCTTGTAAAAAAGGGCATGTTACGGTTAATGGACAGCAGGTCAAGGCATCGAAAGAGGTTTTTGCCAAGGATAAAGTTACACTTCGTAAGGATCAAATAGTCTATCAGTTAACTGTATTGGATATACCTTTAAATAGAGTAGGCGCAAAATTAGTGGATATTTACCGAGCTGATAACACCCCAGCCGAGGCCTTTGAACATATTGAGATGCTACGATTGGCCCAAAGTCACTATCGTGCCAATGGAACAGGACGGCCAACTAAAAAAGATCTTCGAGAAATTAATGATTTTTTAGATTTTGATCAAGATATCGATTTGGAAAATCAGTTAGATAAGGATTAAAGGGTATGGATAGTAATTATTGGGAGGCTCGTTACTTAGATAAAACGGCTTTTTGGGATGCCAAAGCCATAACAACACCTTTAAAGCAATACATAGATCAATTAACAGATAAAACAATACGAATTTTAATTCCTGGGTTAGGACATGGATATGAATTATTATATTTGTACAGTCAAGGTTTTACCAATGTAACAGGATTAGATTTAACCAATCAGGGAGTACTTCAAACCAGTGAGCTATACGAGGATTTTCCTTTGGAAAAGGTCGAAATAGGTGATTTTTTTGCTCATGTTGGAGAGTATGATCTTATTTTAGAGCAAACTTTTTTTTGTTCTTTACCTGTTTGTAAAAGAGAAGCATATGTGTGTAAAATCAATGATTTACTCAGTGATAAGGGGAAATTAGTAGGTGTTTTATTTGATTGTGAATTTAACAATGAGCAACCTCCTTTTGGTGGAAATAAAGAACTTTATAAATCTTTATTTTATCCTACTTTACATATTAAAACAATGCAAAGGGCTTATAATTCGATCAAACCCAGAGCAGATAGAGAATTATTTATTATTATAGAAAAACAACAACATGGCTAAGAATATTATTTTAAACAAAGAACAAATAGATTTTAAAATTAAAAGAATTGCTTACCAAATCTATGAAACTTTTTTTGATGAGAAACAAATCGTGATAGCGGGAATTGCTAATAGTGGTTTTGTTTTTGCTCAAAAAATAGCAGAGGCTCTAACGCAGATTTCTGACATAGAGGTAAAACTATGTGAGGTACGAATTGATAAACAAAATCCAATTAAACCAATTGAAACTTCTTTGTCAAGTAAAGAATACCAAGACCAGAGTATTGTTTTAGTAGATGATGTTCTAAATTCTGGGGCTACCTTGATTTATGGAGTAAAACACTTCTTAGAGGTTCCTATTAAGAAATTGAAAACGGCAGTATTAGTAGATCGAAATCATAAAAAATATCCCGTTAAAGCGGACTTTAAGGGGATATCTTTATCGACATCTTTATTAGAGCATATTCAAGTAGTGTTTGAACAAGATCAGCAATATGCTTATTTAAGTTAATTAGATAAGTCGATGATTTCTTGAACAATTTGTGAGATTGTTTTGTTGTCTATATCAAGGATTTTTTTTGCTTGGTAATAAAAGTAACTACGATCAAATAAATGTTTAGCTATAAAAGTTTCAAGAGTATCTTCATTGTGATTATAAATAAGTGGACGATGCTCTTTTTCTTTTTCTAGCCTATTGGCAAGTGTTTGTATGCTTGCCTTTAAATATATGGAGCAAACATCATCTCTTTGTAAAGATTCGTGATTGTTGGCATAGCAAGGAGTACCCCCTCCTAAGCTTATTATCATTGGGGTTTGCTTTTCAAGTAAATTATTAAGGGTGATGTGTTCTAGTTTTCTAAAGTATATTTCACCTTTTTCTTGAAAAATTTTTGAAATAGTAGTTTGGTATTGTTTTTCGATTTGTTGATCAAGATCAAAAAAGGGTAAATTTAATTGTTCTGCAAGTTTTACTCCTATGGTAGATTTGCCTGAGCCCATATAGCCAACAAGGACGATTTTTTTCATAAAATAAGGTATTGTTATTTAGAGAGTTAGAATGTGTGCTGAAATTTATTGCAAAAATAAAACAAATTTGTCGTGGTTTTATAAAAAAACGTCCTATATTTGCACCCGCAATTAGGAATTGAAATAACGACTCGATAGCTCAGTTGGTAGAGCACAACACTTTTAATGTTGGGGTCCTGGGTTCGAGCCCCAGTCGGGTCACAAAAATCCTTTTTCTAAGGTTTCTTTTTAACTAATAAAAGAAAGTTTGTCATTACACAAACTATAAAAAAAGTAACGACTCGATAGCTCAGTTGGTAGAGCACAACACTTTTAATGTTGGGGTCCTGGGTTCGAGCCCCAGTCGGGTCACAAAAATCCTTTTTCTAAGGTTTCTTTTTAACTAATAAAAGAAAGTTTGTCATTACACAAACTATAAAAAAAGTAACGACTCGATAGCTCAGTTGGTAGAGCACAACACTTTTAATGTTGGGGTCCTGGGTTCGAGCCCCAGTCGGGTCACAAAAAAGCCTTACAGTAATATGTAAGGCTTTTTTTATTATTTGCAATTCCATCAAATAATGCTATCTTTTTTTTAGAAGTTTACAGTAGTAGATTAAAAATGTTTTGATTTAAGTTCTTTAAAGTTATGTTTGAAAACAATCGAATACTGTGTTTAAGTACTCCAATTAAACTTTATTGGTATAATTTAATTTGAATTAAGTTAATTAAACATACCCCAAAAAATATGTGGTTTTTTGGGGTATGTTTAGGATAAAAGCTTTTTAATGTGTGACTGCGATCAGATTCGAACTGACACGTCTTGCGACACCACCCCCTCAAGATGGCGAGTCTACCAATTCCTCCACGCAGCCAATACCGGTAGTTTATAAACTAGCAATATAATAGTTGCGCAAAATTAGCAGATATATTTAAATATGCAATATCTGAGCTTTAATTTATTTTATAAATAAAATTTTTTCAGAAATTACTCTTTTGGTAAGGTGTCTTGTGATTCTTCAATATTGTTTTTCTGGGTATCCTGATGAGAGGTTTTACCACTACTTATAAAAAGCAATAGTGCTACCACTAATATAACACAAACCAGTACGAAGATAATTATCATTAAAGTTCCGTTACCAAAATTGTACAAAGGAATGTTGTTTAAAGCCATAATAGAAATAATTTAGTTAATTAGCACTAATTTATAACATTAAATTAATTAAATTTATGATAAATGTTAGTCTAATAGGTGAAAATTAGTCTTAAAAGGGTGTTTTCTAGATTCGTTAAACTATCTCTGGTATGACATAGGTATTGTTCAAAACAAAATAAAGGATATTTACCTTGGAAGACATATAATTTGTTATTAACCTTCAACTAGTGTTTCTAGGCTATTTTTTCGTAGCTATAGGTAAATAGAGATAAGTATTTAATATCCTATTATTAGGATAAAATAAAAAATACACTTAATTGACAAGACTGATTTATTAACGCAGTTTAATAAAATCTTGATAAATGTGTATTGTAAGGCATGGATAGTTTGAAAAGCACCTTTTCTAAGGTTAAAGTATCTAAGATTCTTTGACTCCTTCTAACTTGTTGATTTGTTCGAAAAAAAATTAGGTTTAACTGATTGCTGGAAAATAGATTTTAAAAAAAATAAAAATTAACTAGTTAATTAGCCTTGTGTTTTTTTTTATTTAAATCTAAATTAAGCATAAAAGCTGTGAGTTTGCTTTTAAGTGTTGATTTTTAAAAAACCTTTGCAATCAATATAAAACTATGGCTATAAGGTAGTGTTTTTTGGTTTTTAGAATAAAAACTCAATCAAAAGGATATAGTAGGGTTCTTGCATTTTAGAAGATAAGCTAACAGCAAGTGTTATCTAGGTAATAATGCTACTAATTTTTTTATAAAAATTCTTTAATAGGGAGGTCCATTTTTTTTGCTACAGCATTAATTTCTTGTAAACTTAAGTGTCCTTCTACAATAAATATTATATGTTCTTTCCCCTTTGTAGATTCATGGAATGAAAGAAAGTTGTTTAGATCTTTTTCAGTCCCGTTATTATTAATGTAGATTGTTATAGTCGCCTCAGGTGTATTTTTAGAAGCATGTTGTTTTAATTTTTTACTACCAACGTATTGGTTAATAGCAAGGAGCATTTGGTCTTTCACTTTAGGCTGTGTGGTTGTGTATACTCTAAGTGAATTTATTTTCTTTATAGCATCAAAATAATCTTTTTCTGTAGAATTGTTAGGGTCTATTTTTACGTTTGACATCATATCAAACATTTTTTTATTCACTACAATGCTGTTTACTTGTTTGTTGGATTCGAATTTTGTAAACTCATCGGATTGTGCTAAACTGATTTGTACAGTAGTTAATAGCAAAATTGCAGTATAGATAATTATTTTTCTCATAAGATGTAACAGTTTTTAATTAAAACAGGTATAAGTAATATAAATCATTACAGATAAATTGTTTTAGATTAGGATACTTCTTGTTTGGTGAATCTTTTTTTCTGGGTTTATTTTGATTTCTTAGAAAACTTTTTATTAATAATCTCACAAAAATAGCATGGCATTACTGGTGAAATTTTTGGTTTCAAAAAAATCGATCATTTATAGTTTTATATATTGTTTAATAAATTAAATCATAGGCTAAGGTAAATGTAGTGAGTTTTTTGATATAATACTATAAAGTTGCTTTTATTAAGGAAATCGAATTTTATAAAGTCTTATTACTTTTTGTGATTTCTGTAAACAATAAGTGTTATTTTTGTTTGCAAACCTATTATAATTATGAAGTCTTTTTATTACTTATTTATTAGCCTTGTCGTTTTTTTAAGTGCTAGTTCATGTCAAGAGAAATCAAATTTATCAGTCCAAGAGGAACTAAGACAAGCCAGGGCAAAAAATGAGATATTATTTGCCAAAGGATTTTCTTTAGAAAATTATGATTCATATTCCATTGTTAGGGTTAAAACTCCATGGCAGGATGCTAAAGAAAATTTTGTATATATCTTACATAAAAAAGATGCTACTTTACCTGATAGTTTAAAAAATTACACAAAGATACAGGTGCCGGTTACCACTGTGGTTGCTACCTCTACCACACATTTACCAGCCATAGAATTGTTGCAGCAAACCACTACATTAAAAGGGTTTCCTGGGTTGGATTATATATCTTCGTTGAACTTTCGAAGTTTAATAGAAAAAAATGAAATAGTAGAACTCGGACAAAATGAAAGTATCAATACAGAGCAATTGTTAGATATTGATCCAAATGTTGTAATTGCTTTTGCTATGGATGGAGGTAATCGCGTATTGCAAAATATTGCCCAAAGTGGTATACCAGTTTTATACAATGGAGATTGGGTAGAACAAAGTGCTTTGGGTAAAGCGGAATGGATTAAGCTTTTTGGTGCTTTATATGATAAGCAGCAAAAGGCTACTACTTTGTTTAATCAAATTGTAACGGATTATAATCAGGTTTTGCAAAAATTAAAGCATGTAAAGGATTTACCAACAGTATTAAGTGGTAGTATGTATCAAGATGTTTGGTATTTACCCCAAGGACAAAGTTGGGCGGCGCAGTATTTTAAAGATGCTAAAAGTAATTATTTATGGGCTAATACTTTAGGTACTGGTAGCGATGCTTTGAGTTTTGAGGCAGTTTTTGATAAAGGTAAGGATGCTGAGTTTTGGATCAACCCAGGTCATTATACATCATTAAAGCAAATGCAGCATGATAATGCACATTATGCAAACTTTAGTGCTTTCAAAAATCAAAAAGTGTATTCTTTTTCTTTAACCACAGGTGCAACAGGGGGTGTTGTTTTTTATGAGTTAGGTTTGGCTCGTCCAGACATTGTGTTGAAAGATTTAGCAAGTATTTTCCATCCGGAGCTTTTCCCAGGTTATACCCCTATATTTTACAAACAGCTTCCAAATGAATAGAAGGTTAGTCATTATCTTACTTATTGCAATTTTAGTTTCTGTCTTTATTGGTAATATCTCATTTGGCAGTGTCTCTATTCCTTTTAAAAGTATTTTACAGCTTATCTTTAGTGACCTGCCTATTAAATCTTCCTGGGAATATATTATTATTAATTATAGATTACCAAAGGCTATAGTTGCTGTACTTGTAGGGATTTGCCTTGGAGTAAGTGGGCTTTTGATGCAAACTTTGTTTAGAAATCCGGTAGCTGAACCATATATTTTAGGAATTAGCTCTGGAGCTAGTTTGGGAGTCGCCATTTTGTTTTTGGCTAGTTCTACTTTACCCTTATCTTTACTGACTTTGGTTACATCGAGTTATGGGGTAGCAATAGTTTCGGTTTTAGGTAGCTCGGTTTTGTTATTTATGATCTTATTAGTGAGTCAACGGGCAGCAAACACGGTCACTATCTTAATAGTAGGTTTGATGTTTGGAAGTTTTACAAGTGCGTTTATTAGTATTTTAAGCTATTTTAGCTCGGCTGAAGATTTAAAAAGATTTAGTTTTTGGTCAATGGGAAGTTTAGGTAACTTAGATTACCCAAGTATTGTTTTTTTTAGTATTATAACTTTAATAGGGTTTTTATGGAGTTTTGCTTTAGTTAGAAACCTAGATGCTTTATTGCTCGGGGATAATTATGCAAGTTCCATGGGAGTGCGGGTGAAATTTGTACGCAATCAAATTATTCTTATAACCGCTTTGCTTGCAGGGGTTTGTACAGCCTTTGTAGGGCCAATAGCTTTTATTGGTTTAGCCGTTCCCCATCTTAGTAGACTTATCTTTAGAACAAGTAGTCATAAAACCTTAATTTTCACAAGCGCTTTATTGGGAGCCATTCTTCTTTTAATATGTGATTCATTGAGTCAAGTTAAGGGGCAGAGTTTTATTTTGCCTATTAATGCTATTACTTCTGTATTTGGTGCCCCTATTGTAATTTGGCTTTTGTTGGGAAGTAGATCAAAATATTGATTTTTATAATATGTTTTTTTGCAGAAAATAGGGTGTTTGAAAAAAAAATGGTTTGCACCAATATGATAATTGCTGTTTTTTTTAAAGATTTGTCACGTCCTGAAATAACGATACACAAAAAACAATCGTTATGACAAATCCTTATGTAAAGCGTACTCAGAAAGATTATACGTTAAGTTTCAAGCTCCAGGTTGTTCAAGAAATAGAACAAGGGCAGTTAAGTTTAGCTCAAGCTAAAACTAAATATGGTATTCAAGGCGACCAAACAGTTAAAAATTGGTTGAAAAAATTTGGTAACT
>NZ_JBTXLO010000013.1:0-98809 GCF_054871605.1 Myroides sp. LJL119 | reverse complement strand
AGTTACCAAATTTTTTCAACCAATTTTTAACTGTTTGGTCGCCTTGAATACCATATTTAGTTTTAGCTTGAGCTAAACTTAACTGCCCTTGTTCTATTTCTTGAACAACCTGGAGCTTGAAACTTAAGGTATAATCTTTCTGAGTACGCTTTACATAAGGATTTGTCATAACGATTGTTTTTTGTGTATCGTTATTTCAGGACGTGACAGTTATAAGATGAAAGAAGAGCTCCTAGAATTAGGGCTCTTTTTTTTTATATAATTACCAGAGCCTTTTTTTGGAGTTTTAAGGCATGCTGTAATGTTTCGTTTCTTGATAATTTAACAGTGTTGCTTATTATGTTATTGTATATGTTTATGACTTTTTTGGGGATATATTCTTATCGAATCTATTTTTTGTTTAAGATTTGTGCTGCTTTTATTGGTATATAGTGGATATTTTTAGTGTAAAAATAAAATATTTTTGTTAAAATCACCTGTTTTCTCTTTTTTAATTATTCATTGTAAATAATCAAATGTATCAATATAAGGTTATTTTTTTAGCAAGAATAGTAGTTTTTATTTATAGTATTTGTGTATTTGTTAAATTTATGGGTTTTTGGTAATTGTTTGCGTTTAATGTTCTATGTCTTATATTCTTAAAATAAATTAAATAATTATATCTCATTATTTGAATATAATTATAAGTTTTTAACATAATTAACTGTTTTATATGGGTATATTTTGTAATATATATACATATATTTATTTTATTTTTCGTTTGTGGTTATCGTAATTTTAAGATTTAATTAAATTTATGTGAAAATTTTGTTAGATTTGTTTCACTAACTAATCATTAATTACATGAAATCAAAGTACAATTGGATTTTGAGTTTGTTACTTGTTGTTTTTACGCAAGTAGCTTTTGCTCAAGAGAAAACTCTTACGGGGGTTGTTTTGGAAGAGGGTATGCCACTTCCAGGGGTGTCGGTTGTAATTGAGGGGACTCAATACGGTACATCAACCGATTTGGATGGAAAGTATTCCATCCGTGTGCAAGAAGGACAGATTGTTGTCTATTCGTTTGTAGGAATGCAAACGGTAAAACATAGAGTAGGATCAGCTTCTACTTATAATGTTGAAATGTATTCAGAAAGCAGTGTGCTGGATGATGTTGTGGTTTTAGCTTATGGCCAAGCTAAATCTCAGAATGACATTACAGGAAATGTCGTGCAAGTGAAGGGGGCTGATATAGCAAGTACACCAGTGGCTTCTGTGGATCAGGCTTTGACTGGGCGCGTGGCTGGTTTAAGTATGTCTTCAGCTACAGGATCACCGGGTGCAATGCAAGAAATTCGTATACGTGGACGTAACTCTTTGTCAGCAACTAATGAACCTTTGTATGTTATCGATGGTATTCCTATTACAAACGATAACGTTTCTGGTAGTGATGCTGCTACTTCGTTGTCTCCTTTGTCTACAATTAATTCTGAGAATATAGTATCAATGACTGTATTAAAGGATGCCGCTGCTACTTCAGCTTATGGAGCTAGGGGATCAAACGGAGTTATTTTAATTACAACTAAAAGAGGGAAACAAGGAGATACACAGTATAGTTTCAGAAGTACTATAGGTTTCCAAGATCTTGCTCGTAAAGGGCCAAAATATTTAAGCGGAGCACAAAAAGAGGAGCTTTGGTTAGAGGCTATTTATAATAGTAACAGTGCTAATGGAACTCTTTTTTCTAAGGACCAAACTTTAGATTGGTATACAACAGCAGGAAATTATAGAGGAGCTTATGATGCTTATCCATTAGAATCTTGGATTGAAACAGGGCGTCAAAATAACGACTGGAATAAAGCAGTTCGTCAAGAGAACGCTCCTATGTCTAGTTTAAACTTATCTGCAACTGGTGGTGATGAGAAAGGAACCTTTTTTGCTTCACTTGGACATGAGAGATTTAAAGGGACAACTGTAGGTGCAGATTTTAGACGTGTGACAGGTAGCTTTAACTTTAATAGACATTTGTCAAAAAAATTAGAAATCCGTATTGGAGCTAGCGTATCTAATGTTCTGCAAAATGCGATGTTAGAAGGAGGAGCTTACTATAGTAACCCTAACCTAACGGCAATGTTCTTATCTCCTTGGTATAATATCTATAATCCAGATGGATCTTATAATATCGGTGATTTGGGGGGAGAAGTTAATACTTTATATGTGATGAAGCACAATACGTACCGTAACGACTTAACACGTGTTTTATCAAACAATGCATTAGTATATAGTATCTTAGATAACTTAAAATTCACATCTACGATAGGTCTAGATTATATGTTATCAAATTATCAAACATATTATAATCCAACCCATGGTGATGGTGTAGGTTACCAAGGTTATGCTGCGCAATCTGATCGTAAATCATTTAACTATGTTTGGCAAAATAGTTTGGATTACAGATTCTATTTAGGTGAGGCTCATCGTTTTGATGTAAAAGCCTTGATGGAATATCAAAAAAATAAAGTAAATGAATTAAATGGTAGTGGACAAGTATTGCCTCCTGGAATGACTAGCTTGGGTACTGCAGCAGATAACTATAGCGCATTTGCTAACTTTACAGATTGGGCGCAAATTGGACTTTTAGGAATGGTTAACTATAGTTATGATAATCGTTTTCTACTAGATTTAACGTTACGTCGCGAAGGTTCATCTAGATTCTCTGATGATCACAGATGGGGTACATTCTGGGCTGTAGGTGGTGCATGGAACATTTCACAAGAGAAATTTATGGAAGATGCGACCGCAGTTAGCTTACTAAGGCTAAGAGCCTCTTACGGAAGTACAGGTAACTCTTCTATTAATACTAACGTTTACCAACAGCTTTTAGGAGCGAGTAAATATGGAGGTCAATCTGCCTTGATTGCTACTCAAATTGGTGGTCCATTAGGATGGGAGAAACAAACTAAATTAGATTTTGGAATTGAGTATGGTTTCTTTGATAATCGTTTAACAGGTGGATTCGCTTACTTCGATAATAAGGCGACAGATTTGTTATACTCACAACCACTTTCAATGACTTCAGGATTTAGTTCTGTATGGACAAATATTGGAGATTTAAAGAACTCTGGTTTTGAAGCAGAATTAAATTATGATATTATCCGTTCAGCTGATTTAAATTGGTCAGTTGGTGGAAACATAGGTACAGTTCGTAACCGTATGGTGAAAATGCCAATTGTTGATGGAAAACCATTGGAGACGATAGGTTCTTACAATGCTACTTTAGAAGGGAAAATTATTTCAGAGTGGTATTTAAGAGAATATGCTGGAGTTAATCCAGATAATGGAAATCCAATGTGGTATTTAGCGGACGGGACTACGACTGAAAATTATAATTTAGCTGAAAGACGTTTTCAAGGAGAAAGTGCATTACCAAAATACTCAGGAGGTTTTAATACTCACATTGATTTTAAAGGATTTTATTTAGATGCACTATTTACATTTGCCGGAGGATATAGTTTATACGATCCATGGGCGAGTTATACAAATAGTGTGAATAACACTTCTTTATACTTTGGTAATGGTACTACAGAATTATTAGACCGTTGGCAAAAACCTGGAGATATAACTGATGTACCACGTATTACAGAAGGAGGAAATATAGCATACACTTCTTTGAGTACAAGATTTTTGTATAAGGGTGACCACCTTAGATTAAGAATGTTAACTTTAGGTTATTCTTTCAGACCAAATGTTACGAAAGCTTTAGGTGTGTCTGGACTTAATTTATCAGTTTCAGGTATGAATTTATTTACTTGGGTTAGAGATAGTCGCTTAAAAGGAGATCCATCTGTGACATCAAGTGGTTATATAGAAATGGGATCGCCAACAACTAAGTCTGTTGTATTTTCATTAAACATTAATTTTTAAGAAGGATGAAAAAAGTAATTAGAATTTTATTCTTATCGGGTTTTTTAGCAGTTGGTGCTGTTACAGCAACTTCATGTTCATTGGACCCAACACTAACTAATAGTGTAGATAATCAGATAGACCCTATTACTGATGCGGCAACTATGAAAGCGGCTGTAAATGGGATTTTTGCACGAATGAAGGCAGCTACTTATTATGGGAGAGATATAATAATTTTTTCTGAAGTGAGAAATGCCTATGCATATAGTAATAACCGATCTGGACGTTTTGGTAACGTTTCAGGCGGGACTTTAACTGAAACTGCAGCTTATGCTTCAGATACGTGGGCTCAAATATATAGAACTATTTCGGAGGCCAATAGAGTTCTAGAGGCTGAATTGGAAGAAACTGCTGCAGTTAAAGCGTATAGAGGTCAAGCTTACGTATTGAGAGCTTTAGCACATTATGATTTATTGAGACTTTATGGGCAGCAATATTTTGAAGGAAAGGGCTTAACAGCTATGGGAATTCCATATGTTACTAAGTTCGCTAATAAAGACACAAATGTTACTCGTCAAAGTGTTAAAGAAAACATGGACGCTATTTTTTCGGATTTAGACAATGGAGTTGCTCTATTAAAAGAAAGCAATGCTAATATTTCAAAAACGAGTTTAAGTTTAGCGTCTTCCTTGGCATTGAAATCTAGAATTGCGCTTTTCTTTAGTCATTTTGATAGCTCTAAATTTACTATAGTTTCAGAAGCTGCTAAAGAATCTATTGATTTGGCAACAGCAAGTGGAGTAGAAGTTGCTAGTCGTAGTTCCTTTTTAGATACGTATAAAGGAGAAGGAGTAGCTGCAAACTCATTGTTTGAACTTGCTCAATCGGGAACTGATAACCTTATGACTAATAGTTTGTTTTATATTTATAATATAACACCACAAGGAGTAGGTTATGGTCCAGTTAGATGGAATACAACTACCGAGTTTTCTGAATTTTTCAAACAAGTTCAAAATGGTATGGAGGTTCGTGATATTCGTCAAGATATTTTGGGAACTATGGGAGATGGTGCATTAGGTAATGTTGGAAAATATACTGCCATGACATCAAACATAAAAATGATCCGTATTGAGGAGGTTATGTTCAACTATATTGAGGCAAATGTGGAAGCTGGTATTGGATCAAGTGCAACTGCTTTAGAGTACTTAAATGAAGTAGTTAGTAATCGTATCGAGGTAAGGGCTGAAGGAAGTAGTGATTCTTTCCAACCTTTCCAGTTTACTGCAGGAGATTTAGCAACGGTTTATCGCGACCAACGTACCAAAGAGTTAATGTTTGAAGGTTTTGGTTTCGAAGATATTGCGAGATGGCAAATAGATTATATTAACCCAACTTCTATTAGTAATCCTTATATTCCAGCAAAAGATGGTATTATTAAATGGGATTCGTATTTTACAGCTTTCCCTATTCCATTGGGAGAAATTAACGTTTCCAAAATACCTCAAAATGAGGGATACTAAGAAACTGTAGTTTCATTTAAATTAATATTAGACTATCTCATCAAATTTTGATGAGATAGTTTTTTTTTAAGTATTATTTAAAACTATAGAATTGTTTAGTTTATTTTTTAGTTCCCAAGGGAATTTTGTTTCTTTTAAGTTCGCGCAATTAGTTTAGTAGGGATAAAATTATCGGTATATTACGTTTTATAAGGGTTTGCAAATTTGTTTGTCACTATAGGTTACTTTAAGAACAACAAAATAGCTTACTTATTATATGCCTTATATAGTTGAGTTGTTTATGGATAAATTTAACTTATAATAGGAGTAGTGGATGTAGACATATTTGTATATGTAATGAGTGAACGTGTTGAGCGTTAATTACTTATTTTGTGTAATAAAGTTTTATTTTGCAGCAGATTAATAGCGACACTTTTATGATTTGGGATTTGGTTGAAAAAAAGAATATAGTTGTTTATATAGTGTGTAAGAATGTTTGGATTTGAGTTTGAGAGTACCTAATCGCATAAATATTTTTTACATCAAGGAAATTTTACAAAGGAATAACTCTGTTAAGTGAGAATTTTTCAGGGTAGGTCTTTAAAAGTATTGATTTGAATAATTATTTAGATGACTCTTCTTTGTATCGTAAAATTTCGAATTCTGTCTTTAAATCAACTATTTGAGTTGTTCATGCAATTTGAGTAAAGTACTGTAAAATAGCTAAATAATTTTAAAGTTTTATAAGTGGTAGTTTGATTTACTAAATTCACTTTAATTGAGGATGTTTTGATAATCTTCTTAATAAATTTTAGAATCGCTACTATTTTAATAGGCTAGGATTAGGGTTATTCAGGTAGATCTAGAATAGGTAATACGTGGTAAGGGGATTTGCAGGGGTATTACTCACCTGTCAAAAGTCAATTCATTAGATTGGTGTTATTCCGTTGTAGTAATTTTAGAAAAAGATTCTAAATTCATAATGTGATTTGATGTAGGTGTTGATAAGCTTAGTTACTGTGTTCTTTATTTGATGTTTGTCTATATATGTATCCTTTAGAGTCGCGTTAATCTGTGGGTCGGATAAAATGAAATTGCAATAATTTTCAGATATAACCTTTTGGGGACTCAAATTTGTTTGTTTTCTAATTGGGCTCAAAAGAAGATTTAAAGTCTTTATTATTATATCTAATGCAAGAAGTATTAAACACAGTGTAAATGTTCTTATTTAGCTATTTTTTACTAGTTTATAGTTTTTTCGGTGTTTTAGGTAGTTAAAAAGTTCGAATTTATACAATTATTTAAATGTTAAAAATTAAGTACCAAATAGAATATAGTTTATTTGGTACTAGGTAGCTTAGCTTAAGTAAGAATTTTATTTACATAAACTATCTTTTGCCAATACTTATTACTTTTAATACTTGTTGTGAAGAGATATCGTTCTTGTGGATATTGTGTGTAGTGGCACAGGCAAGAGGTTTGAATTTAAAGGTGTTTTCTAATTTCTAGTAGCATATTTGGTAACCATTAAACTCAGGGCTCCGTCGCCTGCTATATTACATGCAGTGCCAAAGCTATCTTGTAGGGCGAATATTGTTAGTGTAAGTGCTATACCAGCATCATCAAAGCCAAGCACAGATGTAATAATACCTAAAGAAGCCATAACGGTCCCTCCCGGTACTCCTGGTGCTCCAATAGCAAAAATCCCTAAAAGGAATATAAATATAATCATAGTACTTAAAGTAGGTAAGGTGCCATATAGAACTAAAGATACAGTCATCACAAAAAAGACTTCTGTTAAAACTGAACCACAAAGGTGTATGTTAGAAAAAAATGGTATGGTAAAATTTGTTATCTCTGGCTTTAGTATCTTGCTTTTATGGGCAGATTGTAAAGCTACTCCTAAAGTTGCCGCCGATGACATTGTTCCTATAGCTGTAAGGTAAGCAGAAGGATAATGACGGATGACTTCCCAAGGATTTTTTTTTGCGTAGAGCCCTGCGGAAATATACAGGAATGCTAGCCAGCAAAAATGAGCTACAATAACTATCAGAATTACTGTTAAAAAAACTGGTAACTGCGACTGTATAGCGCCCTCATAACTTAATAATGCAAAATTTGCTAATATGTATAATGGCAATATAGGTATAAGTACCCTATTAACTAAGAGAAGTACTATATCTTTAAATTGGTCGAAAATGCGTTCAAGTTCTCTAGATTGAATCCATAAAATACCTATTCCTATCATTAGTGCTAAGGTAAGTGCTGTCATTACACTAAATATTGGGGGAATGTCTAGTTGAAATAACATAGTCGGTAAAATCTTTGCGTTCTCTACTGCATTGTGAATTTCTAAATTAGGTAATATGTTATAGCCAAGAAAGGCACTAAAGAAACCTGCTCCAATACTGGAAAGATATGCAATAGCAATGGCGAATGTTATAATCTTGGCAGAACCTTGGTCTAATTTTGTTATTGATGAAATTACGAAACCTAATATAATTAAAGGAACTAGAAAAAGAATGATTTGACCAAGGATATGGCGTAGTGAAAGGGTTACTTGCAAAGCTGATTCATTAAGTAATGGGCCTATTATCAATCCTATTAGTACACCTAATAATAGTCGAACTATTGTATTGTTTAATATCTTTAGCATAATAATTGTTTAGTTTGTTTAAAGATATGTAAAAATGTTTTTCGATAAATCGAAAGTTGGCAGTATTATTTGGGAATTGGTGAAAAATACCGTATTTATGGTATAAATTGATTACTTTAATGGAGATTGTCATTTTTTTTAAAAAAAATGTTGCGTCCGAAAAAAAATGTTGTACTTTTGCCGCACTAATGAGAGGAGGTGTATGAAAACATGTTAATCATTCCAATTAAAGACGGAGAAAATATCGATAGAGCACTTAAGCGCTATAAAAGAAAATTTGACAGAACTGGTACTTTACGTCAGTTAAGATCACGTCAATATTTCTCGAAACCTTCTGTTGTTAAAAGAGATAAGATGCAAAAAGCTGAGTATATTCAGCATTTGAAAGATGCTATTGAATTCTAGTATTTTTTGAGAAATAAATTAACCGTTGTAATAAAGTGTTAACTTTGTTGCAACGGTTTTTTTTATGGAACAAAATATCGAAAAGTTTTTAGACTATTTATTAAAGGAGAAGAAGTATTCTGTATTGACAATTCAGGCTTATAAGGTTGATATTATTAGCTTTTTTAAGTTTGTAAAGCAGTTAGATGTAGAAATAGTAACTGTTAATTATGATTTAATACGATTGTGGATTGTTGAATTATCAAGTAGGGAATATAGTAATAGATCAATTAATCGTAAGCTGAGTTCTTTGAAGAGTTTTTTTAAGTTTCAGCAACATATTGGACAAATTCACATTAATCCTATGCAATTGCATCGATCCTTAAAGGTTGGGAAAAGACTACAGATTCCTTTTTCTCGTAAAGAAATAGAGAGTGTGCGAAATCAACTTTTAAGTCGAAATGATTTTGCGGGCCTAAGAGATCTGTTGGTTGTTGATTTGTTTTATTTGTTGGGTATTCGTAGATCTGAGTTAATAGGGCTTAAGTTATCGGATATTGATTTAATTGGTAAGCGAATTCGAATATTAGGCAAGGGGAGTAAGGTTCGTTATGTTCCCATGATAGATGAGTTGATAAGTCTTTGTGAAGAATATTTAGTAGCTAGATCGCTTGTTGTAGATAAAGCAGAGATTCATTTTGTGGTTCTGGATGATGGAAATAAAGTTAATGAAATGTTTGTTTATCGGTTAATAAATAGTTATTTTAGTAATGTGACAACAAAGGAGAAAAAGAGTCCTCATATGCTAAGACACTCCTTTGCTAGTCATTTAATAGAGGAGGGTGCGGATATTAATTCTGTTAAGGAGTTAATGGGGCATGAGAGTTTGTCTACAACCAGTATTTATACTCAGGTTAATTTACAGGAGTTAAAAAGGGTATATGAGAAAGCTCATCCGAGAAAATTAAAAAAGTAATTAACTATTAAAAAACCATTATTTATGAAAGTAAACATTCAAGCAACGAATTTTAATGTTGACCGTAAGTTGGTTGATTTTATTAATGAGCGTTTATCAAAAGTGGCTAAATTCTATGATAAAGTTATTGCCATCGAAGTTTTTTTAAAGCTCGAAAATAATAATGAGAAAGAAAATAAGACCGCAGAAATTAAGATGTTGGTTCCTTTAGACGAGCTGGTAGTTAAGAAGACTAGTAAAACTTTTGAAGAAAGTACGGATCTAGGAGCTGATGCGATTGAGCGTTTGTTGATGAAGTATAAAGAAAAAATGAAAGCATATTAATTGAAAAAAATAGTGAAATTGTTTTTTTTAATCAATAAAATATATACATTTGCAGTCCGTTAGAAATAGCGGACTTTTTCTATTGAGAGATAAAAGCCGGTGTAGCTCAGTTGGCTAGAGCAGCTGATTTGTAATCAGCAGGTCGTGGGTTCGAGTCCCTCCATCGGCTCAAAATAGAAAACAAAAGAAAATATTGGGGAGATACTCAAGCGGCCAACGAGGACGGACTGTAAATCCGTTGGGTAACCTTCGCAGGTTCGAATCCTGCTCTCCCCACTACTAAATATAAGGAGAATAAAATAAGCCGGTGTAGCTCAGGGGTAGAGTGCTTCCTTGGTAAGGAAGAGGTCACGGGTTCAAATCCCGTCATTGGCTCAGGTTTTTTTATTATATTTGAACACTAATTATATAACTAAGATTAAATTATTAAATCATGGCAAAGGAAACTTTCGATCGTTCAAAGCCGCACTTAAACATCGGTACTATTGGACACGTGGATCACGGAAAAACAACTACTACTGCAGCAATTTCTAAAGTATTGTCAGATGCTGGATATTCAGAAGCTAGATCTTTCGATCAAATTGATAACGCTCCAGAAGAAAAAGAACGTGGAATTACAATTAATACTTCTCACGTAGAATATGCTACAGCTAACCGTCACTATGCACACGTTGACTGTCCAGGTCACGCGGATTACGTGAAAAACATGGTTACTGGTGCTGCACAAATGGATGGTGCTATTCTTGTTGTTGCTGCAACAGATGGTCCAATGCCACAAACTCGTGAGCACATCCTTTTAGGACGCCAAGTAGGTATTCCTAGAATTGTTGTATTCATGAATAAAGTTGACTTAGTTGACGACGCAGAGTTATTAGAGTTAGTTGAAATGGAAATCAGAGATTTATTATCTTTCTACCAATATGATGGAGATAATGGACCAGTTATCCAAGGATCTGCTTTAGGAGCTTTAAACGGAGAACAACAATGGGTTGATAAATTGTTAGAATTAATGGAAGCTGTTGATACTTGGATTGAAGAGCCAGTACGTGATACAGAAAAACCATTCTTAATGCCAGTAGAAGATGTATTTACAATTACAGGACGTGGTACTGTTGCAACAGGACGTATCGAGACTGGTATTGCTAATACAGGTGATGCTGTAGAAATCATTGGTATGGGAGCTGACAAATTAACTTCTACTATTACAGGAGTTGAGATGTTCCGTAAAATCTTAGACCGTGGTGAAGCTGGAGATAACGTAGGTTTATTATTAAGAGGTATTGATAAGAGCGATATCCGTCGTGGTATGGTTATTGTTAAGCCAGGATCTGTTAAACCACACGCTAAATTCAAAGCTGAGGTTTATATCCTTAAAAAAGAAGAAGGTGGACGTCACACTCCATTCCATAATAACTACCGTCCTCAATTCTACGTTCGTACAACTGACGTAACTGGAACTATCCAATTACCAGAAGGTGTAGAAATGGTAATGCCTGGTGATAACTTAACTATTACAGTTGAATTATTAAACCCAATCGCTTTATCAGTAGGATTACGTTTTGCTATCCGTGAAGGTGGTAGAACAGTAGGAGCTGGTCAGGTTACTGAAATTTTAGACTAATTTTATTAGTATGAATAATTAAAGTCAGCGCTTGCGCTGACTTTATATACGGGTGTAGTTCAAGGGTAGAATAGCGGTCTCCAAAACCGTTGATGGGGGTTCGAATCCCTCCACCCGTGCAAATAAGATATAAACATGGCAAAGATTTTTAAATATATATCGGAGTCTTTTACAGAACTAAAAACTAATATGACTTGGTCACCATGGTCAGAGGTTCAACGTAAAACAATTATAGTGGCAATTTTTGCCGTTATTTTTTCGTTGGCAACTTGGGGTGTGGACTCAGCGTTCGGTGAGTTTTTAGGAGTATTCTATAAATGGGCTAAAGCATAAGGAGGAATTATTATGGCTGATACAAGCGTGAAAAAATGGTATGTAGTACGTGCAGTAAGTGGACAAGAGAATAAGGTGAAAACTTATATTGAGTCTGAAATATCTAGATTAGGTTTAGATGATTACTTATCGCAGGTATTAGTACCAACGGAAAAATTTGTTACTCACGATAAGAATGGGAAAAAGAAAACTACTGAGCGTGTTTACTTTCCAGGATATGTGATGATAGAAGCAAACTTGACAGGAGAAGTTCCTCACGCTATTAAGTCAATTACAGGCGTAATAGGATTTTTAGGCGAAACTAGAGGAGGAGATCCTGTTCCTTTACGAGAGGCTGAAGTAAATCGTATGCTTGGACGTGTGGATGAACTATCTGTGAAAGTAGATACAGGAATCATTCCATACGAAGTGGGAGAGAACGTAAAGGTTATAGACGGTCCTTTCAACGGTTTTGATGGAGTTGTGGAAAATATTAACGAAGAAAAGCGTAAGCTTGAAGTTATGGTTAAGATTTTCGGAAGAAAAACTCCGTTAGAATTAAATTTTACTCAAGTAGAAAAATTATAATGTTACATACATACACATCTTGCTTCCAATTGAGGTGTGCTAAATTTTTTAAGAAATGGCAAAAGAAATTAGTAAAGTAGTTAAACTACAAGTTAAGGGAGGTGCTGCGAATCCTTCGCCACCGGTTGGACCTGCTTTGGGGGCTGCTGGAGTTAATATCATGGAGTTCTGTAAGCAGTTTAATGCTAGAACACAAGATAAACCCGGCAAAGTTTTACCAGTACAAATTACTGTGTATAAAGACAAGTCTTTTGACTTTATTGTTAAGACGCCACCTGCTGCTGTTCAATTATTAGAGGCTGCGAAAGCGAAATCTGGATCAGGAGAGCCTAATAGAAAAAAGATTGCTAGTGTTACTTGGGAACAAGTTCGTGCAATTGCAGAAGATAAAATGCCAGATTTGAACGCATTTACGGTTGAAGCAGCTATGACTATGATAGCTGGTACTGCAAGATCTATGGGTATATCAGTAACAGGAACAGCTCCTTTTTAATTGTAAAAGAAAGAAGAAATGGCAAAATTAACGAAAAAGCAAAAAGAATCAGCTGCTAAGATTGAGAAAAACAGATTGTACTCTTTAAACGATGCTTCTGCACTAGTTAAAGAAATCGCAACTGCAAAATTTGATGAATCTGTAGATATCGCTGTGCGTTTAGGAGTAGATCCTCGTAAAGCTAACCAAATGGTTCGTGGTGTTGTAACTTTACCTCACGGTACAGGAAAAGACGTTAGAGTTCTAGCATTAGTTACTCCAGATAAAGAGGCGGAAGCTAAAGCTGCTGGAGCTGATTACGTAGGATTAGACGAGTACTTACAAAAAATTAAAGACGGTTGGACTGATGTAGATGTTATCATCACTATGCCAGCTGTTATGGGTAAATTAGGTCCATTAGGAAGAATATTAGGTCCTAGAGGTTTAATGCCTAATCCAAAAACAGGAACAGTTACAATGGACGTTGCGAAAGCAGTTCAAGAAGTAAAGGCTGGTAAAATCGATTTTAAAGTTGATAAAACTGGAATTGTTCATGCGGCAATCGGTAAAGCATCTTTCGATGCTGAGAAAATCGCTGAGAATGCATCTGAATTAATTCAAACATTAATCAAATTAAAACCAACTGCAGCTAAAGGTACTTATATCAAGTCTATTCATATATCTAGTACAATGAGCCCTGCTATTGCTTTAGATCCTAAAGCAGTATAATTGGTAAATAAAAATTAAAAGTATGACTAGAGAACAAAAAGCAGTAGCGATAGAAGACTTAAAAGCTAAGTTAGCTGATAATAATGTTATCTACATCGCTGATATTTCGGGATTGAATGCAGAGGTTACTTCTAACTTAAGAAAAGCTTGTTATAAAGCAGGTGTTTCTTTGGAGGTTGTAAAAAACACATTGCTTACAAAAGCAATGGAATCTTCTGATAGAAACTACGAGGAGTTACCATCTACTTTAAAAGGAAGCAGTGCTATTATGTTTGCAGAAACAGCTAATGCGCCTGCAAAGATAGTTAAAGAATTCAGTAAAAAAGGTGATAAACCAGCAATTAAAGGAGCTTTCATCATGGATGAAGTTTATGTTGGTGAAAACTTACTAGAGACTTTAGTTAGCATTAAATCTAAAGAAGAGGTTATTGGAGAAATCATTGGATTACTTCAGTCTCCAGCTCAAAGAGTTATTTCAGCTCTTAAAAACCAATTTAAAGACGAAGAATAGTCCGTTTGTGACAGAACCGTTTTTAAATGTTCAGAATGAACGCACATTAATAATATATATTTTTTTTACAAATCATTAAAAGATAGAAAAATGGCAGATTTGAAACAATTCGCAGAACAATTAGTTAACTTAACAGTTAAAGAAGTTAACGAATTAGCAACTATATTAAAAGACGAATACGGAATCGAACCAGCTGCTGCTGCTGTAGTAGTTGCAGGTGGAGCTGAAGGTGGTGCTGCTGAAGAGCAAACTGAGTTCACTGTAGTATTAAAAGAAGCTGGAGCTTCTAAATTAGCTGTAGTTAAAGCTGTTAAAGAATTAACAGGATTAGGATTAAAAGAATCAAAAGATATCGTTGATTCTGTACCTACTAACGTAAAAGAAGGTGTTTCTAAAGACGAGGCTGAAGGTCTTAAAAAAGCATTAGAAGAAGCTGGAGCTGTAGTAGAGCTTAAATAAGCATTCTTTCTAAAATATACTAGGTTTAGGTCTTGGGATTATATCCAAAGGCCTAAACCATTTTGCGTATAATTCTGTTTTATACGTAAAATACTATTCAAATTCTAATCAAAATTTTTTGTCCATTGATGATTACAAATCAGACTGAAAGATTAAATTTTGCTTCTACAAAGAACATTCCTGCTTATCCAGATTTTTTGGATATCCAGGTAAAGTCTTTTAAGGATTTCTTTCAATTAGAAACAAAATCCGACGAGAGAGGCAAGGAAGGTTTGTACAATACCTTCATGGAGAACTTCCCGATTACTGATACAAGAAACCAGTTTGTGTTGGAGTTCCTTGATTATTTTGTTGACCCTCCACGTTATTCTATCGAAGAATGTATAGATAGAGGGCTAACTTATAGCGTTCCGCTAAAGGCTCGCTTGAAGCTTTACTGTACTGACCCTGAACACGAAGATTTTGAAACTATCGTTCAAGATGTTTATTTAGGAACAATACCGTACATGACTCCAAGTGGTACTTTCGTAATCAATGGAGCAGAGAGAGTTGTGGTTTCACAATTACACCGTTCACCAGGTGTTTTCTTTGGACAATCATTCCATGCAAATGGAACGAAATTGTATTCGGCAAGAGTAATCCCTTTTAAGGGATCTTGGATTGAGTTTGCTACCGATATTAATAGCGTTATGTACGCGTATATCGATAGAAAGAAAAAATTACCTGTAACAACCCTATTCCGTGCTATCGGTTTCGAAAGAGACAAGGATATCCTAGAGATTTTCGACCTAGCAGAGGAGGTTAAAGTATCAAAGACAGGTTTAAAAAAATATATCGGACGTAGACTTGCTGCTCGTGTTTTAAATACGTGGCATGAGGACTTCGTTGATGAGGATACTGGAGAGGTTGTTTCAATTGAGAGAAATGAGATTATTTTAGACCGTGATACAGTCCTAGATAAAGATAATGTCGAAGAAATCATTGAAGCGAACGTTAAAACTATCCTTTTACATAAAGAAGATAATAATCAGGCAGATTATGCCATCATACATAATACCTTACAAAAGGACCCTACTAACTCTGAAAAAGAGGCAGTAGAGCATATCTACCGTCAATTGCGTAATGCAGAACCGCCTGATGAGGAGACTGCACGTGGGATTATTGATAAATTGTTCTTCTCAGATCAACGTTACAATCTAGGTGAAGTTGGTCGTTATAGAATGAATAAAAAACTTAACCTTGATACCCCTATTGACAAGCAAGTTTTAACAAAAGAGGATATTATCACTATTGTTAAGTACTTAATTGAATTAATTAACTCTAAAGCAGAGATTGACGATATTGATCACCTATCTAATCGTCGTGTTAGAACAGTAGGAGAACAATTGTCAGCTCAATTTGGAGTAGGATTAGCTCGTATGGCTAGAACCATTCGTGAACGTATGAATGTTCGCGATAACGAGGTTTTCACCCCTATTGATTTGATTAATGCCAAGACGTTGTCTTCGGTTATTAATTCATTCTTCGGAACAAATCAATTATCTCAGTTTATGGATCAAACCAATCCACTTGCTGAGATTACGCATAAACGTCGTTTATCTGCGCTAGGACCTGGAGGATTATCCAGAGAAAGAGCTGGTTTCGAGGTGCGTGACGTTCACTATACTCACTATGGACGTTTATGTCCGATTGAAACACCGGAAGGGCCTAATATTGGTTTGATATCTTCTTTAGCAGTTTATGCTAAAGTTAATAATATGGGATTCATAGAAACTCCTTATCGTAAAGTTAACGATGGGATTGTGGATATTCATAACGAGCCAGTTTATTTAAGTGCTGAAGAAGAAGAGGGTATGTTAATTGCTCAGGCTAACGTACCACAAGATGAGAATGGGAAAATTACAGAAGAGAGAGTTGTTGTTAAAGAAGAGGGAGACTTCCCTGTTGTTGAACCTGCAGATCTTCACTTTACTGACGTAGCTCCTAATCAAATTGCATCTATTTCTGCTTCTCTTATTCCTTTCTTAGAGCATGATGATGCCAACCGTGCGTTGATGGGATCAAACATGATGCGTCAAGCAGTTCCTTTATTACGTCCTGAATCTCCAATTGTGGGAACAGGTTTAGAGAGACAGGTAGCTTCTGATTCTCGTGTTTTAATTAATGCTGAGGGTAATGGAGTAGTTGAGTATGTAGATGCTCAAAAAATTATTATAAAATACGATCGTACGGATGAAGAGCGTTTAATTAGCTTTGATCCCGACGAGAAGTCATATAACTTAATTAAGTTTAGAAAAACTAATCAAAGTACAAGTATTAACCTAAAACCAATTGTTCGCAAAGGCGATAGAGTTGTTAAAGGTCAAGTTCTTTGTGATGGATATGCTACTCAAGATGGAGAACTAGCGTTAGGTCGTAATCTTCAAGTAGCGTTTATGCCTTGGAAAGGTTATAACTTTGAGGATGCTATTGTAATTTCAGAAAAAGTAGTAAGAGAAGATATTTTTACGTCTATTCATATTGATGATTATACTTTAGAGGTTAGAGATACTAAATTAGGTAACGAAGAGTTAACCAACGATATTCCGAACGTTTCAGAAGAGGCTACAAAAGACTTAGATGAGAATGGAATGATTCGTATTGGAGCTGAAGTAAAACCTGGTGATATTTTAATTGGAAAAATTACTCCAAAAGGAGAATCTGATCCAACTCCAGAGGAGAAATTACTTCGCGCTATTTTCGGTGATAAGGCTGGAGATGTGAAAGATGCTTCGTTGAAAGCTTCTCCATCGTTAAGAGGAGTTGTTTTAGATAAGAAGCTATTTGCTCGTGCCGTTAAAGATAAGCGTAAGCGTTCTAAAGATAAAGATGAGTTAGCTTTATTAGAAACAAAATTTGAGGTAAAGTTCAATGAATTAAAAGATCGTTTGGTAGATAAATTGTTCTTTATCGTTAATGGAAAAACATCTCAAGGTGTTCTTAATGATTTAGGAGAAGAAGTATTACCAAAAGGTAAGAAATTTACCCAAAAGATGCTTCATGCTGTTGAAGATTTTGCTCATTTAACAAAAGGTCAGTGGACAACAGACGAGGATGCAAACAGAATGATTACCGATTTAATCCATAATTACAAGATTAAATTGAACGATCTTCAAGGTGTGCTTCGTAGAGAGAAATTCATGATTACAGTGGGAGATGAGCTGCCATCAGGTATTTTGAAATTAGCTAAAGTTTATATTGCTAAAAAGAGAAAATTACGTGTTGGTGATAAAATGGCAGGACGTCACGGAAACAAAGGTATTGTTGCTAGAATCGTTAGAGATGAAGACATGCCGTTTTTAGAGGACGGAACTCCTGTAGATATAGTTCTAAATCCATTAGGAGTACCATCTCGTATGAACATTGGTCAGATTTATGAAACAGTATTGGGTTGGGCCGGTTTAAATTTAGGTAAGAAGTTCGCTACACCTATTTTTGACGGAGCCAATTTGGATCAAATCAATGAGCTTACAGATCAAGCAGGTATACCTAGATTTGGGCACACCTATCTTTATGATGGAGGTACGGGAGAGAGATTCCACCAAAGAGCAACAGTTGGAGTTATCTATATGTTGAAACTAGGACATATGGTAGACGATAAAATGCACGCGCGTTCAATTGGACCTTACTCTTTAATTACGCAGCAGCCTTTAGGAGGTAAAGCGCAGTTTGGAGGACAACGTTTTGGAGAGATGGAGGTATGGGCTTTAGAGGCTTATGGTGCATCTAGTACATTACGTGAAATCTTGACGGTGAAATCAGATGACGTTATTGGTAGAGCGAAAACTTACGAAGCTATCGTTAAAGGTGAAACTATGCCAGAACCAGGATTACCTGAGTCATTCAATGTATTAATGCATGAATTAAAAGGTCTTGGATTAGACATCAGATTAGAAGAATAAACTAAGATTATAGGGTAAGTAGTCTTGAGGCTGCTTACTCTTTATATCAACACTTTAACAAGTAAGTTTACCATGAATAAAAATAAAGAGAAAAATACCGTTAAAAGGTTTAATAAGATCTCAATAGGTTTAGCCTCGCCTGAATCCATTCTTGCAGAATCAAGAGGAGAGGTTTTAAAGCCAGAAACTATAAACTATCGTACTCATAAACCAGAGAGAGATGGTCTTTTCTGTGAGCGTATTTTCGGTCCTGTTAAAGATTATGAATGTGCTTGTGGTAAGTATAAAAGAATTCGCTACAAAGGTATCGTTTGTGATCGTTGTGGAGTTGAAGTTACAGAGAAAAAAGTACGTAGAGATAGAGTAGGTCACATCAATCTAGTTGTGCCTATTGCTCATATTTGGTATTTCCGCTCTCTTCCAAATAAAATTGGATATATATTAGGTCTTCCTTCTAAGAAGTTAGACATGATTATCTATTATGAGCGTTATGTGGTAATCCAACCAGGTATTGCAAAAAACGTTGATGGAGAAGAATTAAAGCGTTTAGATTTTTTAACTGAGGAAGAATATTTAAATATTTGTGATACTCTTCCTATGGAAAATCAGTTTTTAGATGATACAGATCCTAATAAATTTGTCGCAAAAATGGGCGCTGAGTGTATTATGGATTTATTGGCAACAACTGATTTAGATGAGTTATCTTACACACTACGTCACGCTGCAAATAATGAAACATCTAAACAAAGAAAAACTGAAGCATTAAAACGTTTACAAGTAGTAGAGTCTTTCCGTGAATCTAACTTGAATCGTGAGAATAAACCTGAGTGGATGATTTTGAAGGTAATTCCTGTTATCCCACCGGAGTTACGTCCTTTGGTTCCATTGGATGGGGGGCGTTTTGCTACTTCTGATTTAAATGATTTGTATAGACGTGTTATTATTCGTAACAATCGTTTGAAGCGTTTAATGGAAATTAAGGCTCCTGAGGTTATTTTACGTAATGAAAAACGTATGCTTCAAGAGGCAGTAGATTCATTGTTTGACAACACAAGAAAGTCTTCTGCTGTTAAAACAGAGTCTAATCGACCTTTAAAATCTTTATCGGATTCCTTAAAAGGTAAGCAAGGACGTTTTCGTCAAAACTTATTAGGGAAACGTGTTGATTATTCAGCTCGTTCAGTAATTGTCGTTGGACCAGAATTGAAATTATACGAGTGTGGTATCCCTAAGGATATGGCTGCTGAGTTATACAAACCTTTTGTTATTCGTAAGCTAATAGAAAGAGGTATTGTTAAGACTGTAAAGTCAGCTAAGAAGATTATTGATAAAAAAGAGCCTGTTGTTTGGGATATCTTAGAGAATGTAATTAAGGGTCATCCGGTTTTACTAAACCGTGCTCCTACTTTGCACCGTCTAGGGATTCAAGCATTCCAGCCTAAGTTAATAGAAGGAAAAGCTATTCAGTTACACCCATTAGTATGTACAGCGTTTAATGCTGACTTTGATGGGGATCAAATGGCGGTTCACTTACCATTAGGACCGGAGGCTATTTTAGAGGCTCAATTATTAATGTTAGCCTCACACAATATTTTAAACCCTGCAAATGGTGCTCCTATAACTGTTCCATCTCAGGATATGGTTCTTGGTTTATATTACATGACCAAGTTACGTAAAAGTACTGCGGATGAAGTTGTGAAAGGAGAAGGACTGACATTCTATTCTGTTGAAGAGGTACATATTGCAATTAATGAAGGTAAACTAGATCTTAATGCTGGTGTTAAAGTTCGCGCTAAGGACTATAATGCTGAAGGAGAATTAGTATATCAAATTATTGAGACTACGGCTGGGAGAATTTTATTTAACGAAGTTGTTCCTGAAGTAGCAGGTTTTATAAATGAAGTATTGACCAAAAAGTCTTTACGAGATATTATTGGGCGTATTTTAAATATAACAGATGTTCCAACTACTGCAAAGTTCTTGGATGACATTAAAGACATGGGATATGGTTATGCATTCCGTGGAGGATTATCATTTAGTTTAGGTGATATTATTATTCCTGGGCGTAAACAAGAATTAATTGATGACGCTAACACGCAAGTTGACCATATTTCAATGAACTATAACATGGGTCTTATCACAAATAACGAAAGATATAACCAAGTTATTGATGTTTGGACTTCCACTAATGCTATGTTAACAGAGCTTGCAATGAAGAATATTCGTGAAGATAAGCAAGGATTTAACTCTGTTTACATGATGCTTGATTCTGGTGCAAGGGGTTCTAAAGAACAAATTCGTCAGTTAACGGGTATGCGTGGATTAATGGCTAAGCCTAAGAAATCAACTGTTGGTGGAGGAGAGATTATTGAGAATCCTATTCTTTCTAACTTTAAGGAAGGATTATCGATTCTTGAGTACTTCATTTCTACTCACGGGGCTCGTAAGGGTCTTGCTGATACCGCTTTAAAAACAGCTGATGCTGGTTATTTAACACGTCGTTTACATGATGTAGCACAAGATGTTATCGTAAATACTGTAGACTGTGGTACATTAAGAGGAATAGATGTAAAAGCACTTAAGAAAAATGAGGAAGTTATTGAGTCTTTAGGAGAACGAGTTTTAGGACGTGTTGCACTTAATGATATCATTAATCCACTTAATTCTGAGATAATTGTAGCAGCAGGAGAGGAAATTGAAGAAGCTCATTCCAAAGCTATTAATGCGGCTCCAATTGAAGCAATCGAAGTTCGTTCACCGCTTACTTGTGAAGCTAAAACGGGTATTTGTGCTAAATGTTATGGACGTAACTTAGCGACAGCTAACATGGTACAAAAAGGAGAAGCAGTTGGTGTTATTGCAGCACAATCAATTGGAGAGCCTGGTACGCAGTTAACTTTAAGAACTTTCCACGTGGGAGGTACAGCTGGTAATATTTCAGAAACTTCTAGTATCAATGCTAAGTTTAAAGGTCGTTTAGAGATGGAAGATCTAAAAACGGTTAAAGGTGAGGATAACGAAGGAAATGTTATAGATATTGTGATTTCTCGTTCTACAGAAGCTAAGTTGTATGATGTGAACACAGGTATTTTATTAACTACAAACAATATTCCTTACGGATCCACAATTTATGTGGCCGATGGTGATGTTGTAGAGGAAAATACTACGATTTGTAAGTGGGATCCTTATAATGGAGTTATTGTATCAGAGTTTACTGGTAAAATCGCTTATGAAGATATTGAGCAAGGTCAGACCTTTATGGTTGAAATTGATGAGCAGACTGGATTCCAAGAAAAAGTTATTACAGAGTCTAGAAATAAAAAATTAATACCTACGTTACTTATCTATGGTAAGGATGGTGAATTAATTCGTTCATACAATTTACCAGTGGGATCTCACTTAATGGTAAATGACGGAGAGAAAATTAAGGCTGGTAAGGTTTTAGTTAAAATTCCTCGTCATACATCTAAAGCTGGGGATATTACAGGAGGTTTACCTAGAATTACAGAGTTGCTAGAAGCTCGTAACCCTTCGAATCCTGCGGTTGTTTCTGAGATTGATGGAGTTGTTTCTTTTGGTAAAATAAAAAGAGGTAACCGTGAAATTATCGTAGAGTCAAAAACAGGTGATGTAAGAAAGTACTTAGTTAAGTTATCTAATCAGATATTGGTACAAGAGAATGACTTTGTTAAAGCAGGTTTACCATTGTCTGATGGTGCAATCACGCCAGAGGATATTCTTAGAATTCAAGGACCTTCAGCTGTTCAACAGTATTTAGTAAATGAGATTCAAGAAGTGTATCGTTTACAAGGGGTTAAGATTAGTGATAAGCACTTTGAAGTAGTTATTCGTCAAATGATGCGTAAGGTAAGAATTCAAGATCCTGGAGATACTTTATTTTTAGAAGATCAATTAGTACATGCTAGTGATTTTATTTACGAGAATGATAGACTCTTTGGAATGAAGGTTGTAGAGGATTCAGGTGAATCTGAAAACTTAAAAGAAGGTCAGATTATCTCAATGCGTGATTTACGTGATGAAAATTCTCTTTTAAGACGTGAGGATAAGAATTTAGTTGTGGCAAGAGATGTTATGCCTGCTACAGGAACTCCAATTCTTCAGGGTATTACAAGAGCTTCTTTACAGACAAAATCGTTTATTTCAGCAGCGTCATTCCAAGAAACAACTAAAGTGTTAAACGAAGCGGCTGTAGCTGGTAAAGTAGATAATTTATCTGGACTAAAAGAAAATGTTATTGTCGGACACAGAATTCCAGCAGGAACAGGTATGAGATCATACGAGAACATTGTAGTGAGCTCATTGGAGGAAGATGGTATAATATAATTTATTTTAAGGATTATGACAGAGGAGCAAAAACAGTTTAATATCGAATTAGACGAAGTTACCGCTGAAGGAACTTTTTCTAACTTGGCAATTATTAATCATTCTAATACGGAATTTGTAGTAGATTTTGTTAATATAATGCCGGGAGTGCCTAAAGCAAAAGTTAAGTCTCGTATTATCTTAACTCCGCAGCATGCAAAGCGCCTAGTTCAAGCTTTAAATGAGAATATTGAACGTTTTGAAAGAGCAAATGGTGTTATTAATGATGTTGAGGCTCCTTATAATTTGTCTTCAGTAGATTTTGGTACCAAAGGACAAGCTTAGGAGTAATTCTAAAAATGAGTTTAACCAATATATTAAAAGCCCTATCATTTTTGATGGGGCTTTTTTTTGTGCTTTTTATATTTAGTAATATTATAATTGCGGTCACGGCCCTTTCAAAGGTGCTCATTTTGTAATAATTTGCTGTTTTAAAGGGGAATTTAGTAGCTTTTTTAGATAAGAAGTTAGTTAAAAGTTTAGGATTATTTTAATTTACCCTATCAAGTGTATTATTATAAAGACCAGATATCCAGTAACTGTGGGGATCTAAAGTTAGTTGAAAGTTGCGGAGGTAGGGTTAATCTAGTATTTACAAAGGTTGTTAAATACTTTGATTTACTTTGCTAATCTTAGTGTAATACTGGGGAAGTTTATATTGTTTCTATGTATAAATTATACCTTTTATAATGTTTACTAGTATTATAATAAATTTTTATTAGTCTTTTTCGGATGTTTGTTTTTTTAGCATGGGTATATTCAATGTTAAAAACAGCTGGAATCAAAATTGGCGTTATCTTATAAATTTGACATTTTGTGTGTCATTAATTTAAAACTTCACAAATAAATTTTTCATTGTAAAGTAGATGTGCTATTTTTGCCTTTCCACCATAGGATGGAGCATTGAAAAAAGTCTGTATTTTTAGAGGATTTGGTTCTCTAATTAAAGTAAAGTCATATGAAAGAAATTACAAAAGAAGTTTATCTTAAATGGTATGAAGACATGCTGTTTTGGAGAAAGTTTGAAGACAAACTTGCCGCTTTATATATTCAACAAAAAGTGAGAGGTTTCTTACACCTATACAATGGTCAGGAAGCTGTCTTGGCAGGAGCTTTACACGCAATGGATTTGTCTAAAGACAAAATGATTACAGCATACAGAAATCACGTGCAACCAATAGGTCTAGGAGTAGACCCTCGTAGAGTTATGGCTGAATTGTTAGGGAAAAGCACAGGTACTTCTCAAGGATTGGGAGGTTCGATGCATATTTTCTCTAAAGAGCATAATTTTTATGGAGGACATGGTATTGTAGGAGGTCAAATTCCTTTAGGCGCAGGATTAGCATTTGCAGATAAATATTTTGATAGAAAGGCCGTAACTATGTGTTACTTTGGTGATGGTGCAGCCCGCCAAGGATCTTTGCATGAAACTTTTAACATGGCTATGAATTGGAAGTTACCAGTTGTTTTCATTGTAGAGAATAATGGTTATGCTATGGGAACTTCTGTAGAGCGTACAGCCAACCATACTGATTTATGGAAGTTAGGTTTAGGTTATGAGATGCCTAGTCAACCAGTAGACGGTATGAATCCTGTGAAAGTTGCAGAGGCTATGTATGAGGCTATTGAAAGAGCTCGTCGTGGTGACGGACCGACTTTCTTAGAGATGAAGACTTACCGTTATAGAGGTCACTCAATGTCGGATGCACAACATTATAGAACTAAAGAAGAAGTAGAGGAATACAAAAAAATAGATCCTATTACCCAAGTATTAGATATTATCAAAGAAAAGGGGTATGCAAGTGATCAAGAAATTAAGGATATTGATCAGCGTGTTAAAGATCTAGTTTCAGAATGTGAGAAGTTTGCTGAGGAATCTGATTATCCAGCTACCAACGTTATGTACGATGTAGTTTATGATCAAGAAGATTATCCTTTTTTA
Source organism: Myroides sp. LJL119 (assembly GCF_054871605.1). NCBI lineage: Bacteria > Pseudomonadati > Bacteroidota > Flavobacteriia > Flavobacteriales > Flavobacteriaceae > Myroides > Myroides sp. LJL119. The sequence continues at coordinate 74,130 of NZ_JBTXLO010000013.1, read as the reverse complement.
CCTCATAGATTATAATATATTATTATGGCAGAAGTAATTACAATGCCTCGCTTGAGCGACACTATGACTGAAGGTGTAGTTGCAGCTTGGTTGAAAAAAGTAGGAGATACAATTTCAGAAGGAGATATCTTAGCTGAAATTGAGACAGATAAAGCCACAATGGAGTTTGAGTCGTTCTATTCTGGTACGTTGTTATATATCGGACTTCAAGAGGGGGAAACCGCTCCGGTAGATTCTTTATTGGCAATTATCGGTGAGCAAGGAGAGGATATATCTGGTTTAGTAAATAACTCAGATAGTGTTTCTCAACAAGTTCAAGTGGAAGAAAAAACAGTAGAGAGAAAACCTGAAAAACAGGAAGTTTCAGTACCAAAAGATGTTAAAGTTATCACGATGCCTCGTCTTAGTGATACCATGACAGATGGTACAGTAGCGACTTGGCTTAAGAAAATTGGTGATCAGGTAGAGGAAGGTGATATTTTAGCAGAAATCGAAACAGATAAGGCTACGATGGAATTCGAAGCTTTTGAAGCCGGTACATTATTGTATATAGGTGTACAAGAAGGTGAGACTGCACCTGTTGACTCTGTTCTTGCTATTTTAGGACCTCAAGGTACGGATGTTAGTGGTATAATCGCTGGTGGTGCAAAAGTAGATTCACCAGAAGTATCACAGACAAAAGTTGCAGAAGTTGAGCAAGTACAACAAAGCGGTGATCAAGTTAGTGAACAACCGCAAGAACAATCCCAAGGACGCGTGTTTATTTCGCCTTTAGCTAAACGTATTGCTCAAGATAAAGGTATAGTTCTTTCAGCACTTAAGGGAACAGGAGAGAATGGACGTATTATTAAGCGTGATGTAGAGAATTACGTACCAACTAGTACCGCTAGTAAATCGGAGAGTACAACTTCTACTAAAGCCACAAGTGGTGAAATTGAAGCTCAAGTTAAGCCTTTTGCTATCGCAGGAGAACTTAATGTAGAACAAGTTAAAAATTCTCAGATGCGTAAGACAATCGCTCGTCGTTTAGGTGAGTCTAAGTTTACAGCCCCACATTATTACCTAACTATAGAAATAGATATGGATAATGCAATGGAGTCTCGTAAGATTATTAACGCACTTCCAGATACAAAAGTATCTTTTAATGACATGGTTGTTAAAGCTTGTGCAATGGCTTTAAAGAAGCATCCACAAGTAAACTCGCAATGGACAGAACAAGAAACTATCATTAATCATCATGTAAACATTGGGGTTGCAGTAGCTGTGGAAGATGGACTTGTTGTTCCTGTTTTACCTTTTACAGATCAAATGTCTTTAACTGCTATTGGTGCAAATGTTAAGGATTTAGCTGGTAAGGCTAAATCTAAAAAATTAACACCTGCACAAATGGAGGGAAGTACATTTACAGTATCAAACTTGGGTATGTTTGGTATTCAGTCTTTTACCTCTATTATCAATCAACCAAACTCGGCTATTTTATCAGTAGGAGCAATTGTCGAAAAGCCTGTTGTTAAACAAGGAGCGATTGTTGTTGGTAATACTATGACTGTTACTTTAGCATGCGATCATCGTACAGTAGATGGTGCAACTGGTGCGCAATTCTTGCAAACATTGAAAAGTTATATAGAAAACCCTGTTACTATGTTAGCTTAATCAGGATTTAATTTATTATAAAAAACCCGCTATCTATGCTTTAGGTAGCGGGTTTTTCTATTCTCTTTAGTGGATGTGAGGTTGGTAATTGGTTTTAATGATGAGATATATCGTGCTTTTTTGTACTTTTGGGTAAAATTTTATATAATGAGACTTTGGATGTTACTTTCGGCTTTGGCCTTTGTGGGTTGTGCTACTCAAAAGAGTTCTTTAGATGATAAAAATTTATCAGCTAGACAAGAGATGCAACTAGATTTAAATTTTTTGACCAGTGATGAGCTTCAAGGTAGGGAGGCAGGAAAAATAGGAAATCATTTGGCGGGAGAATATTTAGCAAATCAACTAAAGAAAAATAATATAAAACCTTATTTTAAAACTTATAACGATACGCTAAGTAATTACGACGATGCATGGAATATTGTAGGTGTTCTACCGGGTAAAGATCCCAAGTTATCAAAGGAAATAGTTATTTTAGGAGCTCATTTTGACCATATAGGAATAGTTCAAGCGGTAGAAGGAGATTCAATTGCCAATGGAGCTAATGATAATGCGAGTGGTAGTGTAATTTTATTAGATCAAGTCCGCAGACTCTCAAAAAGTAATAATAAAAGAACAGTTATGTTTGTTTTCTTCAATGCGGAAGAGAAGGGTCTATTAGGGGCAAAGCATTTAGCTGAAAAACTTAAAGCTCACAATACAGAGCCTGTTTTAATGCTTAATTTTGAGATGTTAGGTGTACCTATGAAGGAATCTTTTATTAGCTATGGAACGGGATTAGAACTTAGTAATGTCGCTGAGTTAATTAATGAGATTGCACAAGAGGAGTTAGTGGGAGAATTGGCTTTGGCCAATGAATATAATTTATTTAAACGTTCGGACAATTATCCCTTTTATACGGAATTCAATATTCCAAGTCATACTTTTTGTTCATTTGATTTCAGTAATTATGATTACTATCATCATGTTTTTGATCATGCGGAGCTTATGGATGTCGAGTTTATGGCGGATTTTAGTGAAAAGATGGCCAATGTAATTAATGAGTTAATTAATTTGCCACAGGGAGAAATTAAAATGAAATAAAATGAAAAAGATATTAGTTACAGGTACAAGTAGAGGTATCGGTTTACAAGTATGTAAGCAATTAGCTGATCAGGGCCACCAAGTCTTGGCTTTATCTCGCCAAGAGAGTAAAGAACTAGTTAATTTAAAGAATGTTACTTATCTGAAAGTTGATATTACCCAAGAGCAGGACCTATCAAAAATTGATTTGTTTATTAAAGATAATTGGAACTCTGAGCTTGATATTGTAATTAACAATGCAGGGCAGATTGTAAATAAGCCATTCGAGGAGTTAACTCTACAGGATTTTAATCAAGTTTATAAAGTTAATGTTTTTGCGGTAGTGCGTTTAATTCAAGTTTGCTTACCTTTTTTAAAGAAAAAAAGTCATGTGGTTACTATTAGTAGCATGGGAGGAGTTCAAGGGGTAATGAAGTTTGGTGGTTTGGCTGCGTATAGCTCTAGTAAGGGTGCGGTAACCATACTAAGTGAGCTTTTGGCAGAGGAGTATAAACAGCGTGAAATTTATTTCAATGTGATTGCTTTAGGGGCAGTTCAAACGGAAATGCTTCAAGAAGCTTTTCCTGGTTATCAGGCACCGTTGAGTCCCGAGGAAATGGCTGAGTTTATAGTTGATTTTTCCCTGAAAGGAAATAAATTCTTTAATGGTAAAGTTCTTCAAGCTTCAAGCACAACACCATAAAAACAGTAGATTTTGATTAAAGTTTTAGAGCCATATTTACCTCCTAATGCAGTTGAAGCTTGTTTTGAGTTGATAAAGCACTATCAAATTCACTTAAAGATTGTTAATGAACGGCTTACAAGACATGGAGATTACACAAGAAATTTGGATGGTAAACATATAATTACAGTAAATTCAAATTTGAATCCATATCGTTTTTTAATGACTTTGGTTCATGAGATTGCGCATTTGGTGGCCTATCAGAAATTCGGCCCTAAGATTAAGCCTCATGGTAAAGAATGGAAACAAACCTTTCAGCTTTTAATGGTGCCGTTTTTAAGACCCGAGGTATTTCCAAATTCGCTTTTACCTTTATTGGCTAATCACTTTCGAAACCCTTCAGCTAGTAGTGATACAGATGAGAGACTTAGTATTGCTATGAGGAGTTTTGATACAAAGCAGAAATCAGATGATTTATGTTTTATCTATGAGATTCCAATAGGTAGTCATTTTCAAGCGCGTAATGGTAAAATTTTTAAAAGAGGCCCATTACGAGTTAAGAGATTCGAATGTTTAGAAGTTCACACTGGGCGTATTTATACTTTTAAGGCAAATGCCGAGGTGAGAATTCTAACCCATTATATAGAAAAAAGATAAAAATATTTTATGAGTTCAAATTATTATGCTGTGGTTATGGCCGGTGGAGTAGGCTCTAGATTTTGGCCCGTAAGTACACCGGAATTTCCCAAGCAATTTCATGATATGTTAGGTTCAGGACATACCCTGATTCAAAAAACCTTTAATCGACTATCTCTTTTAATTCCAAAGGAGAACATTCTTATTTTAACTCACCAGAATTATAAAAGTATAGTTCAAGAGCAATTACCTTTTGTTAATCAGGAGAATATTATTCTAGAGCCCGCTATGCGTAACACAGCACCGTGTATCTTATACGCGGCCATGAAGATTAAGAAAATGAATCCTAATGCCGTTATGGTAGTGGCTCCAAGTGATCATTGGATTGAGGATGAAATGCAGTTTGTGGCTAATTTACAGCGTACTTTTGATATTTGTGAAAGAGATCAGGTTTTGATGACTTTGGGAATTTTACCAACTTTTCCAAATACAGGTTATGGTTATATAGAATACAATAAATTAGATTCAAGACCAATAAAAAAAGTAGTTCAATTTCGTGAAAAGCCAGATTATGTAACAGCAAGAAAATTTATACAAAGTCGTCATTTTCTTTGGAATTCTGGAATTTTTGTATGGAGTGTAGAGGCTATTTTAGATGCTTTTCAAAGATATCAGCCTAAAATGACTGAGTTATTTCAAGCTGGGTATTCAAGTTATAATACCGATAAAGAGCCAGATTTTATAGATAAGAACTACCATAAAGCTCAAGATATCTCTATCGATTATGCGGTGATGGAAAAAGCTAATAATGTGTATGTTTTACCGGCTACTTTTGACTGGAATGATTTAGGTACATGGGGTTCTTTGTATGATAAACTTCCAAAAGACGCTAGTGATAATGCTATAGTGAATGCCAAGGCTCTTTGTGAGAATTCCACCAATAATATTATACGGACTGATGATAAGAATAAAATTGTTGTAATTGATGGTTTAAATGATTATATAATTGTTGATAGGAAAGATGTCTTGCTAATTTATCCAAAGAAGAAAGAACAAGAAATCAAAAAAATATCGCAAAGTATACAAGCAGATAAACGAAACTAAATAAAAAAATCTCCCTGTTAAGGGAGATTTTTTTATTTAGTTTCGTCTTTAACCATATCTATCATAGCTTGCCTTACTTTTCTAAATAAATCAGAGGAGTAAACAAAATCTATAACATCTTCGTTACTTGTATTAATTATTTGTTTTGAATTCCCTTGCCAGGCAAGTAAGCCGTTTTTTAAAAAAACAATATGTTCTCCTATTTCTAGAACAGAATTCATATCATGGGTATTTATGATTGTGGTAATACCATACTCATGAGTGATTTTCTGTATAAGATTGTCAATTACTATGGCTGTTTTAGGATCTAAACCAGAGTTTGGTTCATCACAGAATAGATATTTTGGATTATTTACTATAGCTCTTGCTATAGCTACCCTTTTTTGCATACCACCAGATATTTCTGAGGGCATTTTTTTATTGGCATTAATTAGATTAACTCGATTAATAACTTCATTAACTCTGTGTTTTATTTCCGATTCAGATTTTTCGGTAAACATACGTAAAGGGAAAGCTATATTTTCTTCCACGGTGAGGGAATCAAATAAGGCACTTCCTTGAAATACCATACCTATTTCGGTTCTTAAATCCCTTTTTTCTTGAGGAGTCAGTTTCTTATATATTCTGCCATCAAATGAAATTATCCCTGAGTCACTTTGATGAATACCCAGTAAGGTTTTTAAGAAAACTGTTTTTCCAGAGCCACTTTGCCCAATTATTAAATTTGTCTTACCGGTTTCAAAAGTGGTTGTAATCCCTTTTAATACTTCTGTACCATCAAAGGATTTTCGGATATCTTTTACTTCGATCATAATTTAATTGGTTAATAGCAAAGAGGTTAATATATAGTTAGTCAAAATAATGGCTACACTTGTCCAAACAAACGCAGTTGTACTAGCCTTTCCAACCTCTAAGGCCCCACCTTTCATGTAATATCCAAAATAAGCTGGTATTGTGGCTAGAAGTAGGCCAAATATAGTGGTTTTTAAAAAGGCATAAGTAATGTGAAAGGGAATAAAAGAATCTTGCAGACCAATGATAAACTCTTCCGAACTTACAAAGCCACCCATTACTCCTCCAAACCATCCACCAAGAATTCCTAGGAACATACTAATTCCTATTACAAAAGGATAAAGTAGTACAGCTATTAATTTAGGGAAAACCAAGTAATTTATAGAATTAATTCCCATAACCTCTAAGGCATCTATTTGTTCTGTTACTCGCATTGTTCCGATACTAGATGTAATAAAAGACCCCATTTTTCCTGCCATAATAATGGAAATAAAAGTAGGAGCGAACTCTAATATTACACTTTGTCTGGTAGCAAATCCTATTAAATATTTTGGTATAAGTGGATTGGTAAGGTTTAAAGCAGTTTGTATAGCAACAACCCCTCCAACAAAAAAGGACAAAAAACATACTATACCTAAAGAACCAATAATTAAATCATCTATTTCTTTAAAGATTAGTTGTTTCATAACCTTCCATTTAGTCATTTTGCTAAAAATTTCCTTAATCATTAGGAAATATTGCCCTATATTTTTTAATGCGGATTTTATCATAAGTGGAAAATATTGGCTAAAATACCAATTAGTAATGAGTTTTTAGAAGTTATTATTTAAAAAAGTAGTTTCTTAAGTTTTGTTTTGATTTTATTGTATCGATATTTTCGAATAAATTTTGCTTGTTGGTGATCTACTAACCAAGGTATGTTTTGTTTTTTTGCTTGGTAATAACCTTGTATGTAGTCAAAAAAAAGTAGAGGTTTGTTTTTTTTATAGGCTAATTTTAAGGAGGCTATTAAGGTAATACCAATGCCGTAACCTAATGTATAGAAACTACGACCTTGGTTGTATCTCGAGGCTTTATTGTAATTAGCTCCCGTTGGTTTTAAATGTTTAACCCTGAGCTGGGGTAGAGTTGTTATTTGCCAATTGTGATACCTGGCTAAAAGCTCATCGACAGTGTCCCAGCCCATGGCCTGACGTAGGCCTTGTATTTGTTGATAGCATTGTATTCTGTATGCTTTAAATGCACCTCTTACGTGATCCTTATCTGTTAAGTTTTCCAGAATCCATTGATCATTTTTTTTAATATAAGCAAATCCACCTACGATACCTGATTTTGGATTGTTTTTAAATTCTTGAATTACTGTTTGAAAATAATCCTTAGGTAAAATTAAGTCGGCATCTAATTTTACAATTACATCATAGGTACTTAAGTCTATTTTTTTTATGCCATAGTTGAAAGCTTGTATTACTTTACTTCCTGGTAGGTGAATGGATTGTGATTCTTTGTGGATGACCTGTAGAATAGGATGTGTTTTGGCGTATTGATTAGCTATTTGTAGTGTGTTATCGGTTGAGTTGTCATCTACAATTACTATTTTACTAGGTAATTTTGTTTGTGCAAATATGCTATCTAAAGTAAGACCTATGTAAGGAGCTTCGTTATATGCAGGCATTATAATTAAGTAATTCATAAATAGGTTTTACGTATAGTTTTTTTAATAAGGACAAAGTTATTAAAAATAGTAGTGAACAAACATTTAGAGGACTATATTTGTAATTGGATTACTATCTTATTTTCTTATGGCAAGCAATAAATCAACCAAACAAGCTATTTTATTTACCGTAATAAATTATTTAGGGGTATTAATCGGAGTAGTTTCTACCGTGTTGATTTATCCTTTGGATAAAGAATTATTGGGAATTATTCGTTTTGTCGATGCGTTCGCTCAAGTAATTTTTCCAGTGATTGTTTTAGGAAGTACTCATGCTTTAATTAATTTTTATCCAACACTGGATGCTTATTTTCAACGAAAACTTTTTAGTTTTAGTCTATTGGCTTTAGCCAAGATGTCTGCAATTATTGGTTTTGTAGTTTTAGTTTGTTATTGGTTTGTTTCCAAGGAAAACTATTGGTTTATTTATAGTGGTTTTTTTCTAGCTATTGCCATGGCTTATATCGATTTATTTCGCAGGCAGGCAACAAATCTAGACCGTCTTGCTTATGTGACTTTTTTTGAGAAAATAATTCCTAAAATAGCCCTACCTGTAGTATTTATGTTGATTATCTATCATAAAGCAACAATTTCTATTGGTATATGGCTATATATTGGGGCCTATTATGTTATCGTATTGGTAATTGCTCGTTATATCTTTAATTATTTTAAATTTTCTTGGCATAGTACATATACCGATTTATTTGAAGTAATTGGTAAAAAACAGTATTATTGGTATAGTTTTTTTGCCTTTGCCGGTAGCTTTGGTCAGTTTTTTGCATTTCGCGTGGACTCTTTGATGATACCAACTTTTTTGGGGTTTGAGCAAAATGGGACGTATAATATTGGTGTTACTTTGGCCTCTACATTAGCAATTCCTGCCACTGGTGTGTTTGCCCTTTATGCTCCTTTGGTTTCCAATTACATTAAAAATGGTTTTTTAAAGCAATTAAACATCCAGTATAAACAAACCGCCCGGATATTGTTTTTCATTGGAATGGTTCTTTATAGCTGTGTTGTTGTAGGCATGGAGCCTTTCTTTAGAATATTACCTACATTCGATAAGCTACAAGGCTCATTGCCTGTTATCTATATATTGGGGTTTAATGTGGTAATTAATATGTCAACTGGATTTAATAATGAAATTATATCTTATTCAAAGTATTACCGTTACAATTTGCGGTTTATTTGTGCCTTAATGGTTGTTAATGTTGGTCTGAATTACTGCTTTTTAAGCTTCACTAACTTGGGAATTGTTGGTGTAGCTATTGCTTCTTTATTTTCTATGAGTTTGTTTAATCTAGTGAAAACCGTCTTTATATATAGAAAAATGCGATTATGGCCTTTTGATATCGTTTTTTTGAAACTTTGTTTGGCTATGTTTTTTATTCTGGTGGTGGTTTATTTTATACCAAACTTTATCTCTAATTATTATACTCTATTGGGTAAAGTATCCTTGGTATTGTTAGCTGCAATAGTAATCGTTTTTTATACAACATTAGTTATGCCTATTAGGACTTACTTACTTTCAAAACTTAAAAAAATAAAGTAAAGGATATAATATAAATGAATAAATAATCTGTTTATACTAGATTATATTGGATCTCTTTTTTCTTTCTTGAAAACCAGTATGTGTATAATAGGAATAACAAACCCCAAAAAAATTTTAGATTCTAATTTTTGGGGTTTGTTAATAGTTATAAATTAAATTTGCAAAGTCGAGGGTTACATCTGATAAACAAATGCATTGATGTTCATACCAGCTCCAACTGAAGCAAAAAGTAAAATGTCACCAGCTTGAAAGTTATGATTATCTAATTGTTTTTTGATAATCATATCATATAAGGTAGGTAGGGTGGCTACGCTTGAGTTTCCTAGTTTTTGTATGTTCATAGGCATAATATGATCGGGAACAGGTAAATTGTATAACTCGTAGAATCGTTCAACTATGGCTTGATCCATTTTTTCATTAGCTTGATGTATCATTACTTTTTTTATTCGACTAATATCGATTTTACTCTTATCTACGCATTGTTTCATGGCTAAGGGAACTTGTGTTAGAGCGAATTCATATATTTTTCGTCCAAACATTTTAATGTATTTAGTGTTTGGATCAAGATCTTTATTATAGGATTTTCCGTAGTGAATATAAAAAGCTTCCTCAAAGGTGTAACTAGCATTACTAAGAGCTAGGATACCCCCGGGACTTTGTGTGGATTCAAATATGGTAGCTCCTGCACCATCCGCGTATATCATGGAGTCTCTATCATGTAGGTCTATTACTCTTGAAAGAGTTTCCGCTCCGATAACTAAACAGCGTTTCGCAAGTCCAGATTTTATAAAGGCATAGGACTGAATCACACCTTGTAACCATCCAGGACATCCAAATAATAAATCAAAAGCAACGCAGTTGGGGTTTTTAATGCCCAAGTTATGTTTCACCCTAGAGGCTAAACTTGGAACATTATCGGATTGTATAGTATTGTGTTTTATGTCTCCAAAGTTATGAGCAAAGATAATATAGTCTATTGTTTCTTGATCTATATTGGCATCTTGAATAGCTCTTTGACTTGCAATTGTGGCAATATCTGAAGAGGTTAAAGTACTTTCAACATATCTTCTTTCCTCGATACCTGTGATTTGCTGAAGTTTTTTAGCAATACGCTCGTTATTGTCTTTTAATTTTTGTCCACTTTCATCTCTAAAGTCGAATAGCCCAAAATCCTGGTTTGTTATTACTTCGGTGGGGATATAACTACCAGAGCCGGTTAATTTGATGTTCATTTTTTTTTAATTTGGTTAATAGCGAGCTAAACTTAGGAGTTTATATTTATAAATAAGATTCTTATTTCATCTATAGACTCTTGTTGGCTAAGTTTAATTCTCTTTGAATGTTTATTATTTAACGTTTATATGCTAATTGTGTTGTGTTAGAATTGTTAAAGTTAGGTTATTATCTGCAATTTATCACCTTAGCTTTTATGCTAGTTTTAGTTGATTTTTAGCGATATTTGCCTTTGATTTTATTCACGGCTAGTAAATTGGCTTTATAAATTTAAAAATATGTTTGGTAAGCCGACATTTGAGTGGCATTTTAAAGCTTTAATTAATATACATCAACATTTCCTTGACTCATTGGATATTAGAAAGTGCTATAGCGAGCTGGGACTTATTTTAGAGCGCTTTACAAAACAGGTGGTTGCCAAAGAGCCTATTGTGTTTAGTAACTTATTTAGTAGATTAAGTTTTATTAATCAAAAATATAGTGTTACTGTAGATATTCAGAACTTCAGAAGAGTTTTAGAAAAAATGAAGGATTATTCTGATTTAGAATTGTTCTCTTTTTTTGTGGCTTATTGGAGTGATGTAAACCTTTTTATAAGTCAAGTATATCAAATACCTGTGTTGGCGGCCAACCAAGGATTTATGTGTAATCATACCCAAAGATTATCCTCTTGTGGTTTTACTAACGCAAAAAAGATCCCACTTTTGAAGGTTACTTTTTTGTATTGGTATCAAAATGCTATGATTTGCCATAGTGAATCTAGCTCAGACCAAATTCCTATTCGAGTATTCCTTCCCTTTGCGCAGAACAAAGATATTTTTACTAGTGTTCGGAATTTATGGAGTTCAGCTGAATTACATTTACTAGATGTAATTATAGATAGTGAGAAAAGATATTATCCATCTGCGGTGGTTATACAACCAGATTATTTGCTTGACGTTTCTAGTATTGCTGAGTGTTTTCAAGATTATGGATTTAGTGAGTTACATTTTTTAGCCAATAAAATAAAAGGAGCTCCAAATAGTATGCATATTCTAATTGGAAATTTTGCAAACTTGGTTATGGATGAAGTAATTAACAATAAGTCTGAACAACATCCTATAGAATTTAATGAAATCTTTCAAAAGCACTTTGAGCAATTTCCGTTAGAGCATTTACTTTGCAAGGATATTCAAAGCCATGAAGGGTTTCAAATTTACCAGAGCAATTGTAAGGCTCACTTTAATAATATACTACATGTAGTTACTAGAGATTTTAGTATTTATGGTCTTAACCACTGGGCTTCTACACAATTGGAGCCTTCTTTTTTAAGTAATATTTTTGGGTTACAAGGGCGTTTAGATTTATTACATTATAACTCCAAATTGAAGCGTAAATTAGTTGTGGTAGAGCTAAAAAGTGGTAGTGGCCCCTTTCCTGACACACAAAGCAATATAAAATCGAATCATAAGAATCAGTTGTTTATGTATTATTTAATGTTAGCCCAAATAGTTGGTTTGCCATTAGATTCTTTATTAAACGGACAGGGAATAGGTGGATTTATTTTCTATAGTAAAATGCCTAAGAATAATTTACGCTCTAGTTATCTTGATTTAGCGAGCTTACAAGAGATTTGCGAGATGAGAAATCGCATTATTATCAATGAACATATTTTGCAGAGTGGCGATATACAAAAGATTAGTAATTTATTTAAGTCGTTAAGTATACAAAATTTGGTTAGTAAAAATCTGAATCGTAAGTTTTTAGATATATTAGATAAACAGTTTAAAGATTTAACTTACCCTATTTTTACAAGTGAGAAGTTATACCAATTATATTTTTTCGGTTTTTATAGCTTTATTGCCAGAGAGCAAATTTTAAATAAATGTGGAGATGGGCTAGGTTCTGGGGCGAATTCTTTATCAGGGTTATGGAATCGTAATTTTGAGCAAAAGAAACAGGCCTTTAGTATCTTATATGATTTAGAAATCGTTGAAAATAATTTACACACCGTTACCAAACGTATTTTATTTAAGGTAGGCTCTCAAAGTGATTTCTCTAGTTTTAGGGTTTCCGAGGCATGTATTTTGTATCCGTTTTATAACAATAATAAAAAACCAACAAATTATCCTATTGTTAAATGCACCATTACTTATGTTAGCTTGCAATACATAGAAGTGGAATGCCGTTATATGCAAAGTAATTTAAGTTACTTTAGTAAACATAAAAAATGGGCTTTGGAGCGCGACTTTATGGATTCCTCTTTTTCGGCTATGTCTAAGGGAATGTATCAGTTTTTGCTTGCTGCTAACTCCCAAAAGGCATTATTACTTACACAAAGAAAACCTAGACCAGTAATTAATTATAACTTTAATAAACCGTATTTATCCATTGAGCAAAATCGTATTTTAAACAATATGCTAGGAACACAAGATTACTTTGTTTTAAATGGTCCTCCAGGTACGGGTAAAACATCCCATATAATTAAAGAGTTTATTGCTGAGGTGTTTACCAATACACAGCAAAGTATGTTGATCTTATCTTATACAAATAAAGCTGTTGATGAACTTAGTCAGGCAGTTTTACAGGCTATTGATTTTCGCGATAGCCAGCAAGGTGAACCTTTTGTAAGGTTAGGTAATAAATTGTCTTGTGATAAGGATTTTCAGGGGTTTTTATTAGATACTATCATAGAGAAACGCAAGGGAATTTTAGCTCAGCAAAATAAAAGATTTACAAGATCAGATCTTAGAAAAATTCTTTTAGAACAACGAATTTTCTTAAGTACAGTTTCCTCTATGTCTAGTAGAAATGAGTTTATCGATTTTAAAAAATTTGATTGGGTTATTGTAGATGAAGCTTCCCAAATACTAGAGCCACAAATTATAGGGTTGCTAGCAAGATCAAAGAAGTTTATTTTAATAGGAGATCATAAGCAATTGCCTGCAATTGTACTACAAGATTCACAAAAGAGTAAAACTAATCACCCAGATCTACATCAAATAGGTCTTAAAAGTTATAGAAACTCATTATTTGAAAGACTCTACAATTTTCTAAAACTCAATGATGTTAGCTATGCCTTTGATACTTTGACTTATCAGGGTAGAATGCATCAGGAAATTTGTGATTTTCCAAATCAAGCGTTTTATAATGGGGTGTTAAAACCTGCGGCGCTACTTGAGAATTTAGCTGATTTAAATCGCAGTAACCTTCAACGTCAAATAAGTGATATGTTTTATAAAACCTGGCCTGAAGATATATTGAGTATTTCTATGGCCACTAAACGAGTTTTGTTTTTTAATTGTATGGCTCCTTATCAAAATTCAATAAAAACAATTCCACAGGAAGCTGAGTTGATTTTGCAAATACTTTTGACTCTGCAAAATTTGCATCAAATAAATAATTTAGATTTTAAACTAGCCAAACAGGTCGGTATTATTGCGCCTTTTAAAAATCAGATAGCTTTAATTCATCGAACTTTATTAAAGGCTAATTTACCTGATGTGGATAAAATTACAATTGATACTGTAGAACGATTTCAGGGAGGACAAAGAGATTTTATTATTTATGCATTTAGTGTTAATGACGTCTTTCAGATGGACTCGATTGTAAATTTAAATGATGAGCAAAGTGTAGATAGAAAGCTAAATGTAGCTTTAACCAGGGCTAAAGAACAATTAATATTAATTGGTAATGCTGAAATTTTAAGCCATGATATTTTACATGGTAAGTTATTAAGTTACCTAAAACAAAAACAATCTTTTTATAATGTGTAATGTTAATAACTAGTATCGTATTGTTGATAAGTAGTGTTTTGGGGTGTATTATATGTTGATAAGTCTGTTAATAAGTGATTATTTTGTTGATAAGTGCTTTTGGGTAAACAAAAGAAATATTTATTTTGTAGGAATTATATACATAAGTAAATGTAATGTAACTTATTAGGTTTTTCAAGTTATCAACAAACTCTATAAGTTATTCACATTTTTGAATTAGGTATAAAAAAAACGCTCTCTAAAAAGAGAGCGTTCATCTTATAAATTAGCTGAATTAATTTTCAGAGTCCATATATACTTCAATAGGAGCACAAGAACAAATTAGATTTCTGTCTCCATATGCATCATCAATTCTACGAACCGTTGGCCATAGTTTGTTTTCTGAAACATAAGCAAGTGGATAGGCTGCTTTTTGTCTTGAATATGGTAGATCCCAATTGTCACTTGTTAGCATTGCTAGGGTATGTGGAGAGTTCTTTAACTCATTAACTGGGTTGTCTATTGTTGCATTTTCAATTTCCTGGCGGATAGAAATCATCGCGTCACAAAAACGATCTAACTCTTGTTTGCTTTCACTTTCTGTAGGCTCTATCATTAGAGTACCTGCTACTGGAAATGAAACTGTAGGAGCGTGGAATCCATAATCGATAAGACGTTTTGCAATATCAGTTACTTCAATTCCCTTTTCTTTGAATTCTCTTACATCAACAATCATTTCATGTGCTGCACGACCTTGTTCACCAGTATATAAAATCGAATAATGATCTTCTAATCTCGATTTAATGTAATTGGCGTTTAAAATAGCCGTTTGTGTTACTTTTTTAAGACCTTCAAGTCCTAACATAGAGATATAACCAAATGAGATTAAGCATACCAAAGCAGATCCATAAGGTGCAGCAGATATTGCTGTAATCGCATTTTTACCACCTACTTTTACAATAGGATTGCTTGGTAGAAACTCCACTAAGTGTTCTGCCACACAAATAGGTCCAACTCCAGGTCCACCACCTCCATGAGGGATCGCAAATGTTTTATGTAAGTTTAAGTGGCAAACGTCAGCTCCAATATTAGCAGGATTTGTTATGGCAACTTGTGCATTCATATTTGCACCGTCCATATATACTTGTCCTCCATTGTCGTGTATAATTTGTGTTATCTCTTTAATAGCTGACTCATATACACCGTGAGTAGAAGGGTAAGTAACCATTAAACAAGAAAGATTTTCTTTGTACTGTTCTGCTTTTGCTTTTAAATCGGCAACATCGATGTTTCCCTCAGGTGTTGTTTTAGTAACTACAACTTTCATTCCTGCCATGGCAGCTGAAGCAGGGTTTGTTCCATGAGCCGACGCCGGAATCAAAGCGATGTTTCTTTGGAAATCTCCTCTTGAATGGTGATAAGCACGAATAGCTAATAATCCTGCATACTCACCTTGAGCTCCCGAGTTAGGTTGTAAGGTTGTGCCAGCAAAACCAGTAATAATACTTAGTTTGTTCTCTAAGTCATGTAGCATTTCCAGGTAACCGGTTGCCTGATCAGCAGGAACAAACGGATGGATGTTATTCCATTGTGGATTGCTTAATGGTAGCATTTCCGCTGCAGCATTTAACTTCATTGTACAAGAACCTAATGAAATCATCGAATGATTCAAAGCTAAATCCTTGCGTTCTAACTTTTTAATATATCGCATTAATTCAGTTTCTGAATGGTAGCTATTAAAAACATCGTGTTGTAAGAAAGTAGAAGTACGTTGTAGTTTAGAAGGAATAGTTGTCTTATTGTTTTCTATTTCTGTTATTTGGAATGCTTGTTTTCCAAGGGCTTGAGCAAAAACTTCTATAATTGCATTGATGTCTTTTACTTCAACTGTTTCATTTAATGAGATAGAAAGTGTGTTGTCATCAATATAGTTAAAGTTGATTTTTTTGTCTATAGCAAAAGGCTTAACTTTTTGTGTGTCTACTTGGACAAGGATTGTGTCAAAGTAAGAAGGATTTAATTGCTTAATACCTAATTTTTCCAAACTTTGTGCAAGAGTAACGGCTTTTGCATGCACTTGATTTGCGATAAATTTTAATCCTTCAGGTCCGTGATAAACAGCATAAAAACTTGCCATTACAGCCAATAATACTTGTGCAGTACAAATATTTGACGTGGCTTTTTCACGTTTGATATGTTGTTCACGAGTTTGTAATGCCATACGTAAAGCAGGATTTCCATCCATATCTTTACTTACTCCAATAATTCGCCCTGGCATGCTGCGTTTGTACTCTTCTTTTGTAGCAAAATATGCCGCGTGTGGTCCACCAAAACCTAATGGTATTCCAAAGCGCTGTGTAGTTCCAACTACAACATCAGCACCCATTTCTCCCGGTGGCGTTAAACTAACTAGCGATAAAATATCGGCTGCTACTGCAACTTTAATATCTTTTGTTTTTGCAGTATGAATAAAATCTGAATAATCAGAAACTACTCCATGCTTACCTGGATATTGTAAGATAGCTCCAAAGAATTCTTGATTGAAATCAAATTCTTGATGATTACCAACAACTAATTCAATACCGAAAGGAGTTGCACGTGTTTGTAAAACAGATAAGGTTTGAGGTAAAATTTCTTCTGATACAAAGAACTTATTTGCATTGTTTTTCTTTTGTTCTCTTGATCTAACGTCAAATAAAAGAATCATTGCCTCAGCGGCTGATGTAGACTCATCTAAAAGTGATGCATTAGCAATCTCCATTCCTGTTAGTTCAATTACAGTTGTTTGGAAGTTTAATAAGGCTTCTAAACGACCTTGAGCTACTTCTGCTTGGTATGGCGTATAAGCAGTGTACCATCCTGGGTTTTCAAATACGTTACGAATTATAGCCGCAGGGACTACAGCTTCATTGTATCCTAAACCGATAAAAGTACGGAATATTTTATTTTTGTTACCTAAATCTTGGATGTATGATAAATAATCATACTCTGTCATTGCTGCAGCAAGATCTAAATCTTTTTCTAAACGGATAGCCTTTGGAAAAGTTTCATCTATTAACTGATCGATGTTTTCAACTTTTACAGTACTAAACATTTCTGCCAGGTCCGTTTCACGAGGACCAATGTGTCTTAAAGCAAATGCATTTGTTTTCATTTGGGCAATATATAATATAAGTTGTGTTTAAACACACAAAAATAACTATAAATATGACATTTATACCTATATAACTATTATTTTTGAAAAGTTATTACAAGTTGTTATCATAAAGAAAGAAGTTATATGGATTTGTTAAAAAATCACATTGTGCCTATTTATTTAAATGGAAGTATACATGTTTCTTTAGCAGTATTGGCCCTTATACAGATGACTTTTTACTTTTGTAAATTGCCATTTGATTATGCTGTATGTATTTTAGGTTTTTTTGGAACTTTATTTTCCTATAATTTTATCAAGTATATTCAGGTTTTTTTATATTCTAGAAAACCTGCCTCTTGCAACCTAAAGGTTATTTACTTGCTTAGTATATGTGCCTTAGGGATTTCCTTTATTGGATTTTTAGCTTTGAATTTAGCAGCTCAAATTACTTGTATTATACTATTAGGACTAGCTATTTTGTATGCAGTACCACTTGGAAAAAGACATTCTAATTTACGGAATTCTGCAGGGATTAAAATTTATATGGTTTGTTTCTCCTGGGCAACGGTTACTTTGATTGTACCTGTGTTAAATGCACATGCAGCAGTTGATGTGGATATTTTACTTAAGTTTATTCAGCGTTTTATTTTAGTTCTTATTTTAATTGGGGTTTTTGAGATTGTCGATCTATCTAAAGACTCTAAAGAATTAAAGACTTTACCTCAAATTTTGGGTGTCACAAAAACCAAGTTGTTATTGTTTTTTTTATTATTAATATTTTTTTTCTTAGAGTTTTTTAAAATAGGATTCAATCCCATACAAGCTTATAATAATCTGGTTATTGTTATACTTACAAGTTGGTTTATTTATAAGGCCTCCAGTGCTAGTGGACCATATTTTACTTTGTTTTGGGTAGAGAGTGTACCTATAGTTTGGTGGGCTATAATTGTTTTTGAGCAATATTTGGGAATATTATAAATCAATTCTAATTTTAGAAAAAGTGTTGTACCTTGTGCATAATATTTTTAGAAAAAGTTATTTTTATGATTCAGTTAAGTAGTCAACTAATGCAAGATACTAGTGTGGTTTTTTGCGTGAATAAAGATTTTAAAATCTCCCAAGATATACCAAAAGCATTGCATGGCTTTGTAGAAGAGTTTATAACAAGTGATAAACATGAGGATTTCGCTAAGATTGGTAGGCAATTTCTTTTTTTTGTTAAGGAGAATTGTGATTTAGAGAAAATGCGTGTGGCTGGATATCAGGTACGAAAAATATTAGATAAACACATAAGCCAAGTAACTGTAGTTGGCAATGGCGAAGCATCTTTGGCTTTATGTGAAGGTATAGCTTTGTCTAATTATCAATTTTTAAAGTACTTTAAGGATAAAAAAGAGCAAGAGTTTGCTTTAAAAACTATTTTTTTAGTGGGGAATTATACCCAAAAACAAGTAAATGATTTAAATCACATTATTCAAGCAGTATATTGGGCCAGAGATATGGTTAATGAGCCAGTAAGCTATTTAACTGCAACAATGTTAGCCAAACACATCCAGGAGTTATCTAAAACAGCAGATATTTCTGTGAAAATTTTAAATAAGCAGGATATTCAACAATTAAATATGGGTGGGCTTTTAGCTGTAAATAAAGGATCTTTACAGCAGCCTACTTTTACTATAATGGAATATAAACCTGAGAATCCTGTTAATGATAAACCAATTGTTTTGGTTGGAAAAGGGGTTGTTTACGATACAGGAGGTTTAAGTTTAAAACCTACTTTAGGATCAATGGATTCGATGAAAAGTGACATGGGTGGTGCTGCTTGTGTTGCCGGTGCAATTTATGGCTGTGCTTTGAATCAAGTGCCTGTGCATGTTATTGGATTAATACCGGCCACTGATAATAGACCTGGAGGGGATGCTTATGCACCGGGAGATGTAATTACCATGTTTGATGGAACCAGTGTTGAGGTGTTAAATACCGATGCAGAAGGAAGAATGATTTTGGCAGATGCAATTTCTTATGCAACTCAGTATGACCCTAGAGTGATCATAGATGCTGCTACTTTAACAGGAGCTGCTTTAATTGTTGCTGGTGATAGTGCTTCTTGTATTATGGGGAATGACAAACAAATAATTCAAGAGTTAGTTACCTCGGGCTGTAAAGTACACGAGAGATTGTGTGAATTGCCTTTCTGGGACGATTATAAAGATTTATTAAAAAGTAATATTGCAGATTTAAAAAATGTTGGCGGAAGATATGCTGGAAGTATTACCGCTGGAAAGTTTTTGGAACATTTTGCAAAATATCCTTATGTTCATATAGATATTGCGGGACCTGCATGGATGGATTCCCAAAGAGATTATAAGGGAATAGGTGGAACTGGAACCGGCGTACGTACTTTTGTTAATTTTTTAACTAACTATAAAGGGCAATAAGCATTTAAGGTTTTCGTATCTGAATTAAATAAAATATTAACTGTAAATAGATAAAATATGAGCGAATCTATAAATTCGAATTTCGATCATCGTCAAGTTAAGCCAAAATCTCCTCAAGTTCAGGAGTTGATTAATAGTTGTAAGTCTATTATGTTGGCAACTATTAATCAGGATGGTACCCCACTTGTTAGTACTGCACCATATTCTAGGGTTGATAATGAGTTTCAAATTTTAGTTTCTTACATGGCCAAGCATACTTTGAATCTACAGGAACGTAACAAGGTATCCATTATGTTTGTAGAAGACGAGGCAAATTGTAAGCAAATTTATGCAAGACATCGTTTAACATTACAAGTGAATAGTGAATTAGTAGCAAAAGATACACTCTTATACCAAAGAGCTCTAGAAGATTTAAAAGCTCGTAATGGAAAAATAATTGACGTCCTTGAATCTTTAGAAGACTTTGTCCTTTTTAATTTCAAAATACAAAGCGGTTCTTATGTAAATGGATTCGGTAGTGCTTATTATGTGAATCCTCAGCTTGAGATTGTTGAACACCGCATAGGAGAACATACTAAAGATAATATTCACAAATAAAGAGAAGTTAAAAGGATATAGAATGAGTAGCTCAAAGATTCATATAAGGTGTTATAAATGTAAGGAATTTAATACCAATGATCAGCTTTGTGAGTTTTGTGGAGCTATATTAGATTATCAAAAGCGAAGAGAACTAGAGATCAAAAAGAATGCTGAACTAGAGTTAGCTAAAGAACTGGCAAAGCCAAAGAGTAACATAGAAATATTTTTTGATTCGATGATCAATCACCAGTGGTTGTTAGTTCGAGTGTTTTTTAAAATTATCTATGGCATATGGTTTGCAATTCTTTCAATAACAATGTTTATCGCTTGGTTGTTCGCTAGTATATTGGCTTAAAAAGCGGAAAGATATAAGCTTAATTTTACACAAAATGTAGGGAAGCTATAGAATCTTTTAAATACAAAGAGCTCGGTATTGCGCCGAGCTTTTTGTATTTAAATTAGTACGAATTGAGTTAGTAAATAAATATTTAATGTGTTTTTAATTTCCTTACAAATTCGGAATTAAAAACTACTTGTCACTAAGTTAGTCTTCTATTTCTAGGGGTTTGTAGTTGTACTACTAGAAAACTCCAAAAGACAGCTAGCTTTTGTATGTTTAAGGTGTTTTATTTTTAAGTTTTTGCTTTTTTTTGACTAGCTATTATAACAATTGTCACTGCAGCTAGCACTAGAATTAGTCCCAGTGCGCTAGTTAAACCAAAGTGTTCGTTGAAAAATAGACTTCCAATTACAACAGCGACTAATGGCTCCATAGAACCTAATATGGAGGTGATAGTACTACCCGCATATTTAACGGCTAAGACTAAACACATATCGGAGATAAATGTTGCAAAAAAACCTAGGTAAATCAGATTTAGCCAATCACTTGTCAAATTAATAGGTTCGATGGAAGTTGTC
Source organism: Myroides sp. LJL119 (assembly GCF_054871605.1). Classification (NCBI taxonomy): domain Bacteria; kingdom Pseudomonadati; phylum Bacteroidota; class Flavobacteriia; order Flavobacteriales; family Flavobacteriaceae; genus Myroides; species Myroides sp. LJL119. The sequence goes on along the minus strand of NZ_JBTXLO010000013.1, from coordinate 52,903 downwards.
AGTAAAGCATAAATAAGAAAAATAAAACATCCCATAAGTAACACATAGAAAGTTAATGATTCAAATGGTAGCTCACCGGCCGATGATTTATTTAAACCCACAATGTATAGGCCATAGGTGAATATCGTTATGCCAGATAAAGCTAAGCCTTTGAAAAGAGCTACCGATGGCTGCCCATGTATACACATTAATCCAACTCCTAGAAGAGAAAGTATACTGGCAAACAATAGTGCAAGTGACTTTTTTTCTTTGTAAAACACAATCATTATAAAGCTTACAAATATTGGGTATAGAAAGTGTAATGTCGTGGATAAGCCACTGGCTATATACTCGTAAGAGTCTACTAAATATTTTGCAGTGGCAGCGTATAATAATGCTAGGAGGAAAATTGATAGTAAATTCTTGACTGATATTTTTAAAGATACTTTTTTCCAAAGACATACTCCTGCCATTGTAATACTTGAAAAAAGAAAACGATAAAATAAAATAGTAGGGATACCTATAACAGGAACATGTTCTGGACGTAAGGAGCTTACCATTAATGGTAAGCAGAAAAGAGGTACTAGGCCAAAAGTACCAGATGAGATAAGTGCGAAAATAATTCCTTTTAGACTCTTCATTATTTTTTGTGCAAAGATAGGTTTTCGTGTTTCTGTGACCTAAAAGTGGATATGATTTGATTGGTTTTTATCAACTACTGTCCTTTGTTAAACATATAAGTGATTTTGATAATATTTATTTGTAGCTTCTATAATTATTAGGTAATTTTCTTGAATTAACTAAAACCAATATTATGAAAATTAAAATGACTTGCTACAATACCTTTAAAATGGGTGTTTTAGCATTATCTATGTGCATTAGTGCTAATGCCCTAGGGCAGAATCCGGATCCAATTATCCAAGCTATCATTGAGGAGGGAACAAAAAACTCTCAATTACATAACTATTCTTTTGAACTTTTGGATGAAATAGGTCCTCGTTTGGTAGGAACTCCTCAAATGATGCAAGCTCATAATTGGGTTGTGGATAATTACAAGCAGTTGGGATTTGATGCCTATAACCAGGAATATGGTACCTGGAAAGCTTGGGAAAGAGGACCATCTGAAATAACCATGCTATCGCCTAGAGTTAAATCTTTAGAGGGAACTCAACTGGCATGGAGCCCATCAACGGGTAATAAAGGAATACAGGGTGAGGTAATTATTTTAGAGGATTTTGCCAATAAAGCGGAATTTGAACAATGGTTAAAAACTATAAAAGGTAAAATTGTTTTGATGTCTATGCACCAGAAAACAGGTCGACCTGATTATCAGTGGAAGGAGTTTTCTACTCCAGAGTCTTATGAAAGGATGGTCGAACAAAGGAAACAAGATATAGAGAATTGGAATAATAGAATCCAAGCAACTGGATATACTGCTAAAGAACTTCCTAAAGTACTTGAGCAGGCGGGCGCTTCGGGTATCGTAATGTCTTTTTGGACAGGTATTATGGGTGCAAACAGAATATTTGGAGCAGAAACAACATCTATTCCAACGGTAGATTTAGCAGTTGAAGATTACGGACTACTCTATAGACTTGCTGAGAACGGTAAAAAACCAGTGATAAATATAACTGCTATCTCACAAGATTTAGGAACAGCTAAAACTTATAACACAATAGCTGAGTTAAAAGGTGGACAGAAAAAGGATGAGTATGTGATTCTATCTGCCCATTTAGATAGCTGGGATGGTGGTAGTGGTGCCACAGATAACGGTACAGGTATTATTGCTATGTTAGAGGCTTCAAGAATTCTTAGTAAGGTACTCCCTAATCCAAAACGTACTTTGCTTGTGGGAAATTGGGGTAGTGAAGAACAAGGCTTAAATGGTTCCCGTGCTTTTGTTGAAGATAATCCAGATGTGATTAATAATATTCAAGTAGTTTTTAATCAAGATAATGGTACCGGTCGTGTGGTAAATCTAGGAGGGGAAGGATTTTTGAATTCATACCAATATTTGGGAGACTGGCTAGAGGCAGTTCCTCAAGAATATAAAAAAGAATTAAAGACTAATTTTCCCGGGAATCCTTCCTCTGGGGGAAGTGATCAAGCATCGTTTGTAGCGGTAGGGGCTCCTGCTCACTCTTTGGGGGCTTTACATTGGGGATATGGTGGGTATACATGGCATACCAATCGCGATACTGCTGATAAGATTGTTTATGATGATTTACAAAACAACGCAATATTAATAGCAATTTTAGCCTATAAAGCATTACAAGATGAGAACTCTACTTCTAAAGATAAAAGAGTTATGCCACTTGATAATAAAGCAGAGCGTCGATTATGGCCCACACAAAGTAAAGCAAAACGAGAGTAATTGATTATCTTGAGATAATTAGTTTAAAACGCTTTATTATTCGGTAGGATAATAAGGCGTTTTTTTATCTTCAATTTATAATTATTTGTTAATATATGGTTGTGGTTTAAACTTATTAATAGTACTTTTCGCGCTGCTTTTAATAAAATTTAAAAACTTATGACGAATATTAAAATAAAGTTTAGAAAGTTAATTGGGAATGGTTTTTTGGTTGTTTCTTTATTGCCTGGAGTTGTGGCTTTAGCACAAGAAAAGGATCCTATTATTCAAGCTATAGTGAAGGAGGCTACCGAGAATTCAAATCTAGAGCAGTATGCCTTTGAACTATTAGATGTAATTGGTCCTCGTCTTGTTGGAAGTCCAGAAATGCTGCAAGCTCATAATTGGGTGGTGGATAAATATACGCAGTTAGGAGTGGATGCTTACAACGAACAATATGGAACTTGGAAAGGTTGGCAAAGAGGCACTACATCTGTTACTTTAAGTTCTCCACGGGTTAAATCTTTAGAGGCAATTCAACTAGCATGGAGCCCATCTACTGTAAAACAAGGAGTTCATGGCCAGGTGGTTGTTTTACCTTATGTAAATAATCCACAAGAGTTCAAGGAATGGTTGGAAACAATCAAGGGAAAATTTGTGATGATTTCGAAAGTTTATGAGTCAGGTAGGCCTTTAAAACAATGGAAGGAGTTCGCCACGGAGTCCTCTTATCAAAGAATGTTGGATCAAAGGCAAGGGGTAGATAAGAATTGGAATGAACGCATCCAAAATAGTGGTTATTCTTTAAGTGAACTTCCTATGATTTTACAAGAAGCAGGAGCAAGTGGAATTTTAATGTCGTATTGGACAGGAGTTATAGGATCTAATCGAATTTTTAGTGCCACGACAACAAAAATTCCAACAATTGATTTAAGTTTTGAGGACTACAGTTTATTATACCGTTTGGCTGAAAAAGGGAAAAAACCTACTATTGATGTGAAAGTTCAAAATACGGATTTAGGAATAGTACCTACCTACAATACGATAGCTGAATTTAAGGGTAATGAATTAAAGGATCAGTATGTGGTTTTGTCTGCTCATTTGGATAGCTGGGATGGTGGAACTGGTGCTACCGACAATGGGACAGGTATAATCACCATGTTAGAGGTAATGCGTATTTTAAAAAAGGTATTGCCTAGTCCTAAAAGGACTATTTTAGTAGGAAACTGGGGGAGTGAAGAACAAGGACTAAATGGATCTAGGGCATTTGTGGAAGATCATCCCGAGATTTTAGATGATATTCAGGTTGTACTTAATCAAGATGCAGGAACGGGAAGGATAGACTATTTACCTGGAGAGGGCTTTTTGCATTCTTATGAGTACCTATCGGATTGGTTAGCTAATGTTCCTTTAGAATATAAAACAGATTTAAAGACTGAGTTTCCTGCCTTACCTTCTGTCTCAGGAAGTGATCATGCGGCTTTTGTTAGTCATGGAGTACCGGCGTTCTTTTTAAATTCTTTGGAATGGGGATATGATGATTACACTTGGCATACTAATCGTGATACAGCTGATAAAATTGTATATGATGACTTAAAAAGCAATGTTATTTTAATTGCTATTATGGCGTATAAAGCAAGTGAGCAACAAGCACAGGGCTCACGCGAAAGAATTGTTCTGCCTAAAAACAGTAAAGGGGAACAAGTTTTTTGGCCTACAAGTAAGCAAGGAAAGAGAGAATTTTAAAAAATGGTCGATTTATTGAAAATTATGCCTGTTTTGGCCTCATGCTTTTAATTATATATTTTCACATAAAATAAGTGAAATTTTGTAATCGCATTTCAATAATCTTAATTTTAGTTTAGATATTGTTGAGTTATGATAATGAAAATGATTTTAATTTTAAATTATTTACTTATTCAAAGTGGTTTTTTATTTGTCTAGCGTGTTGGAAATGTGTATTTTTCGCCCTTCAAACTAAAAACCTTAATCTATCAAATATGAAAATTAATTTAGGACTGAGTACTGTAGTAAAACAAGGGGTACTTGGATTAGCGTTAATTTCTGGATCTTTTTCTTTTGCCCAAAGTAATGATCCAATCGTACAGGCTATCGTCAAGGAAGCCACCGAAAATTCACATTTACCAGAATATGCATTTGAGCTATTAGATGTTATTGGCCCTCGATTGGTTGGGACACCTGAGATGACTCAAGCTCATAATTGGGTAGTGGATAAATATACCGATATGGGGATTGAAGCTAGAAATGAAGAGTACGGAACATGGAAAGGATGGCAAAGAGGACCTTCTGTTATTACAATGACTTCACCACGCGTAAAAACTCTTGAAGCTACCCAATTGGCTTGGAGTCCAGCCACTAAGAAAAAAGGTGTTGAAGCTGAGGTAGTAATTTTAGGAGATTTTGCAAATCAAGCAGAATTTGAAGCTTGGTTACCTTCAGTTAAAGGAAAAATTGTCTTAATATCTATGGAACAGCCTACAGGACGTCCTGATTACCAATGGAAAGAATATGCCACTAAAGAGTCTTACGATAAAATGGTCGCTAAGAAGCAAGAGGTAGCTAAAAACTGGTCAGACCGCATCAAAGCTACAGGATATACTGCAAAACAATTACCAGGCGCTTTAGAGAAAGCTGGTGCTGTTGGTATTGTTACTTCTAATTGGAGTGGAGTTGTTGGAACCAATAAGATATTTGCTGCTCATACCGAAAATATTCCAGCTATTGATATGGCTTTAGAAGATTATGGAACTTTATACCGTTTAGCTGAAAATGGTCACAAGCCAACAATATCTATTAATACACAAAGTAAAGATTTAGGAACTGTACCTACTTTCAATACAATTGCAGAATTTAAAGGATCTGAAAAAGCAGATGAATATATTATTTTATCTGCGCACTTAGATAGCTGGGACGGAGGTACAGGTGCTACCGATAATGGAACAGGGATTATTACTATGATGGAGGCAATGCGTATATTAAAGAAAGTATTACCAAACCCAAAGCGTACTATTATCGTAGGTAACTGGGGAAGTGAAGAACAAGGATTAAACGGATCTCGTGCCTTTGTTGAAGATCATCCGGAGTTACTTGACAAAATACAAGTAGTATTTAATCAAGATAACGGAACTGGACGTGTTGCAAATATTTCAGGGCGAGGATTTTTACATTCCTATCAATTCTTAGGTGATTGGCTTTCTGCTGTTCCTCAAGAATATAAAACAGACTTGAAAACAGAGTTTCCAGGAACTGCTATAGGTGGAAGTTCCGATCATATATCTTTTGTAAGTAAAGATGTTCCAGCATTTATGCTAAGTTCTTTAGGATGGGGATATGGTGGATATACTTGGCATACAAATAGAGATACAGCTGACAAATTAGTTTATGATGATTTACAAAATAATGCAATACTAATTGCTATTATGGTTTATAAAGCTAGTGAGCAAGATGAACAAGTTAATCGTGAAAGAGCAATACTGCCGTTTACTAAAGATGGTAATCGTTTAGAATGGCCACAAAGTAAATCTCCAAAAAGGACTTTTGACTATTAAAACAAAATTCGATATTTATTCATTTAATCATTAAATGAATAAAAAAATGTCCCAAGAATTATGATCTTGGGACATTTTTTATTTTAGGTGCTTACCAATTAAAACACTTAATTATCAAGATGTTATAGGCCATAAGAGTTTATTAAATTAATCCGGCTCTTTTTAAAAGTGCATCCGATTTTGGTTCTTGTCCTCGAAAGTCTTTATATAATTCCATAGGGTGTTTAGTTGCACCTTGTGATAAAATATGATCTTTGAATTTATCGGCTACTTCTTTATTGAAAATTCCTTTTTCTTGAAAGTATGCAAAGGCATCTGCATCAAGTACCTCTGCCCATTTATAGCTATAGTAACCCGCGGAATATCCTCCTTGAAAAATATGTGAGAATGAAGTACTCATTAGGGTTTGTTCTATATCTGGGTATAAATCTGTCTTTTGAAATTGTCGTTTTTCAAAGGTCTTTAAATCTGTTATTTCATTTGGGTCTTGGCTATGGAATTCCATATCAAGTAATCCAAAACTTAATTGCCTTAGGGTTGCCAAACCTTCTTGAAAAGAAGCACTTTGTTTAATTCTATCTATAAGCTCCATTGGTATTACTTGGCTTGTTTGATAATGCTTAGCAAATAATTCTAAAGCTTGTTTTTCATAACACCAATTTTCAAATATTTGACTTGGTAATTCAACAAAATCCCAGAATACATTTGTACCAGATAAACTTGGATAGGTTGTATTGGCTAGCATTCCATGTAAGGCATGACCAAATTCATGAAATAAAGTAGTAACTTCATTAAAGGTCAATAAAGATGGTTGATCCTTTGTGGGAGGTGTAAAATTACAAACTATAGATATATGAGGTCTGTGATTAACTCCATTATATATATACTGATTTCTAAAGCTAGTCATCCATGCGCCATTTCGTTTACCCTTTCTTGGAAAAAAGTCGGTGTAAAGTAGGCTAATAAAATTACCGTTTTGATCACTTACCTCAAAAGTAGTTACTTGTGGATGATAGGTCTGTATGTCTGTAATTTTCTTAAAGTTCAAACCAAATAATTTATTAGCAACTTTAAAAGCTCCTTGTAATACACTCTCAAGGGGAAAGTATGGTTTTAGTGTTTCATCGTCTAGGTTAAATAACTTTTGTTTTAGTTTTTCACTATAATACGCAGTATCCCATTTTTGTAATTGATCAATCCCATCAAGCTGTTTTGCAAATTCAGATAATTCTGCAAATTCTTTTAAGGCTGCAGGTCTAGCCTTATTTAGTAGGTCATTTAAAAACGAATAGACATTATCAGGGCTTTGAGCCATTCTTTGCTCAAGTACAAAATCTGCATGGGACTTATAACCAAGTAGATTTGCTCGTGTATGTCTTAGCTTGACGATTTGCATTACATTGTCAACATTATTGTATGAATTGTTTTGATAGGCTTTTCTTCCTTGTGCCAATGAAAACTCCTTGCGTAGTTCTCTGTTTTTCACGTAGGTCATAAATGGAAGATAACTAGGATAGTCTAGTGTGAATATCCAACCCGTTTTCCCCATTTGTTTGGCCAAATTTTCCGCTTGTTTTTTTGGGGATTCTGGCAATCCTTCTAATAGAATTTCATCGGTAATATGAAGCTGATAATTATTGGTTTCTGCTAAAACGTTTTCACCGAAACTCAGACTAATTTTTGAAAGTAGCATATCTATTTTTCGTAGTTCTTCTTTCTCCTTATGGTTTAATAAAGCACCATTTCGAACAAAATTTTTATAGTTTTTATCTAATAATGTGTTTTGTTCAGTTGTTAAGTCAAGGGTATGTCGTTTGTCATATACTGACTTTACTTTATCAAACAACTCTTGATTTAAAGTAATATCATTACTTAATTCAGCAAGTTTTGGAGCTAGTTGTTGAGCAATAGTTTGCAACTCATCGTTTGTTTCGGCAGAATTGAGGTTGAAAAATATATTTGAAAGCACATCTAAATGCATTCCACTAAATGCTAAGGCTTCAATTGTGTTTTTAAATGATGGTGACTGATTATTTTTTACTATGTAATCAATTTCTTTTTTTGTCTCTTCTATGGCTTTATCAAAAGCTGGTAAATAATCCTCTGGTTTTATATGGTTAAATGGTGCGCTTTTATATTTTGTAGTAAAATCGTTATTTAAAACTGACATAAATGATTTATTTAAATGGATTTGAGATATAAAAGTAAGGTAATTATCTGCAAAAGGCTGTTAAATAAAAGGGAATCTTTTTGTAATTAGAAAAAATAGTTTAACTGGTAAAATTAAGAGGGAGTTAGTTTTTTTTTGATGATGTATTATTTTTTGTTTTACTAGAAAGATGATAGCTTTGTTTGTCAATTAACAAAAGTTAAAAAAATGCTTAGTTCAAAAGATCAAACAATATTAAGGAATCAGATACTACTTGCCAATACTAAAGGAAGCTTAACAGAAACTCAATTAGAAATAATCGTAAAAAATAATTTATTTAATTTATTTGTACCTAAGATATACAATGGCCTAGAACTTGATTTACTTCAAGGTTTACAAGTGCAAGAGCAATTAGCAAGTATTGATGGAAGCTTAGGCTGGACCGTTACTTTGTGTAGTGGCGCTAATATGTTTGTTGGTTTTTTACAACCCGAGATTGCAAAAGACCTTTTTAGAGATAAAAATGTTTGTTTCGGTGGTAGTGGAAAGATCTCTGGCAAGGCAATTAAGACAGATACTGGTTATAAAATAAGTGGTAAATGGGACGTTGTAACAGGTTTGGAACATTGCACCGTTTTTACGGCGAACTGTTTAATTATTGATAATCAAAGGCCCGTTGAGGTGGATAAAGGAGAAGAAATTTATCAATCTTTTTTCTTCTACCCTCACGAGATTCAACCAGTTAAAAGCTGGGATATGATTGGATTGAAAGCTACCGGAAGTCATGGTTATATTGTTGAAGAACTTAATGTTGATAAATTAAGGACTTTTAGTATTGATAAGCACGCTAGTTTTAATGACAATCCTATATACCAAATACCTTTTTTTGTATTTGCCCGTTTCACCCTGGCCATTAATTTATTGGGTATGCGTAAGAACTTTCTGAAACAAGCCTTATTGTATTTTCAGGGTCTGGAACATAATCCTTTTTTGGATAAACATAAAAAATTAGTACATACCGCGGAGCAACAATTGCAAAATCACAGAGAAGAATTCTATAGATTAGCCGAAGATTGCTGGTCCAGAATTTTAAAAGGTGAAGAAATAACCAAGGAGGTAGAACAAGAGGTTATTCGTGTTTGTAAAGCTGTAGTTTTAACAGGTAGAGATCAACTAATGAAGGTTGCTCCTTATTTAGGTTTAGAACTATGTAAAAAAAATAGTAATATTGGTATTATCTATACCGATATTTTAACCGCTTGTCAACATAGTTTGTTTATTCGATAAGAATTATGCCCTATAAATTTCATATTATATAGGGCATAGACAGTTCAATTCCTCTTATTTTATTGATTCAGCAGCATCTAAAACGGCCTGTTTTAGATCTTGCTTGTATTGAATTATTTTTTCTAATAATTCTTGGTTTTGACTAGCTAGAATTTGTATAGCTAGTAGACCGGCATTTTTTGCACCGTTTAAGGCTACTGTTGCCACAGGCACCCCTCCTGGCATTTGTAAGATAGATAAAACGCTATCCCAACCATCAATTGAATTACTAGACTTTACCGGTACACCTATTACTGGAAGTGGACTCATAGAGGCAACCATTCCAGGTAAATGTGCAGCTCCGCCTGCTCCGGCAATAATAACATTTATTCCTTTTTTATGGGCATTGGTTGAAAAATCAACTAATTTTTCTGGAGTTCTGTGTGCAGATACAATATCTACTTCTGTCGCAACACCGAATTGTTTGATAATATCAATTGCATCTTGCATTACTGGCATATCGGAGATACTACCCATTACTACTGCTATCTTCATGTTCTATTTGGTTATTACTTGTATAGTTTCTTTTACTTTTTGAGCTATTTCTCGTGCCTTTGTCATATCGTGATTAACAATTGTTACGTGACCCATCTTTCTAAAAGGGCGTGTTTGTTGCTTACCATAAATATGTGGGGTTACCCCTGGAATAGCTAAGATTGTATCCATGCCTTTGTAAAATACGGGACCATTGTAACCTTCCGATCCTGAAAGATTTACCATTATTCCCGCAAGTTTACTTTGTGCGGAACCTAAAGGTAAGTCTAATATCGCTCTTATGTGTTGTTCAAATTGTGAAGTAAAACTAGCTTCAATAGAATAATGGCCTGAATTGTGAGGTCTTGGTGCTACTTCATTAACTAAGATTTGATCGTCCATTGTCTGGAACATTTCCACGGCCAATAGACCAACATGATTAAAGTTCTTTGAAACTTCAAGAGCTATTTGATGTGCTTTTTGAGCCACTTGCTTATCAATTCTTGCGGGACAAATTACATATTCAACTTGATTTGCTTCTGGATGAAACTCCATTTCAACCACAGGATATGTTTCTACTTGACCACTAGCGGACCTTGCAACAATTACTGCAAGTTCATTTTTAAAGGGAATCATTTGCTCGGCAATACATTCTACCTCCGGAAGTTGTGAAAGGTCATGATCTTCACGTACTACCTTTACCCCATTACCATCATAACCAAATTGAGCCGACTTCCAGACAAATGGAAAAGTTTGTACTCCTGCTGTAATACTTTGTTTTAGATCTTTCAGTGAATTATATCGTTTATAAGGCGCGGTAGGTATTCCATGCTTTATATAAAAGTCTTTTTGTTGACCTTTATTTTGGATTAATTTCAATGTTTTTGAAGAAGGGTAAACTATTTTTCCTTCTGATTCAAGTTGCTCTAAGGCTTGTAAATTAACGTTTTCAATTTCTATTGTTAAAACATCGACTTGTTTGCCAAAATCATAAACTGTTTGAAAATCCATTAAGTCACCTTGGATAAATTTATGAGCACCGAATTGTGCTGGCGCATCTTTACTTGGGTCTAATACATAGGTGGCTATATCAAATTTACGGGCGTCGCTAAGGATCATTTTACCTAATTGCCCTCCGCCTAGTATTCCTAATCGGAAATCGGATGAAAAGTAATTCATTGTGTTGTTGTATAGTTATCTGGCAAAGATACTTCAAAAAAGTAAAAAAAGGTACCAATGTTGTCTTAGGTTTAGATAGAGTAGTTTATTATTCTTAATTTTATATTACTGTTAATATTATTTGATTATTTTTTAATTATATGTTATTGTTTAATAATTGTTTTGTTCTGTTACGTATCACTAGTTAAAAAAATAAAAATAAAAGTTAATAAAATTTAGTTACTTTAAAAAAGATAATATATATTTGATAGAGTTGCCTATAGAATTAATCTTGGAGGCTATGGGACAGCTTTACAATAAGGACTGTGTTTTTTAAAATTGATTTGCACTTATTTTTATCGGAATAGGAAATAATGAATGAATTTTTAATTCTGGCAATGCGCTAGAGTAACATGGTATTGGTTTGTCTGTATTATTTTAAGAAATAGTAAGCAAATCCTTTAAAAGTAAAACAAAACAAACGCCTTTGTTTTTGTATATTTGCACATTAGCAATATTCAATGCCATGGAAATACAAGTTTTAGATAAGAAATTCGTCCCTTTTATATCAGGGGATCAAATTCAAAGTAGATTAAAAGAGTTAGCCAAACAAATCTTAGAAGATGTACAAGGTGAAGTTCCTGTGTTTATAGGAGTTTTAAATGGATCTTTTATGGTGCTTTCTGATCTTGTTAAGTATTACAAAGGAGATTGTGAGATGAGTTTCGTTAAGATGGCCTCTTATATAGGGACTCAGTCAACTAATAAAGTGGATCAGTTATTGGGCTTAGATATCGACGTTACCAATCGAGTGGTAATTTTAGTCGAGGATATCGTAGATACTGGAAATACGGTTGTAGCCTTGAAAAGGCTATTTGATCAACAACGAGTTAAAGAATTGAAAATCGCTACTTTGTGTTTAAAACCGGAGGCTTATGATAAAGATATCGCTTTAGATTACGTGGCTTTTGAAATTGAAAATAAGTTTATAGTAGGCTATGGTATGGATTATAATAAGCACGGTCGTAACATACCAGAAATATATCAAATTAAAGAATAATTAAACCAAACAGTAACAGGTAAAAAATAAATAATGATTGCAATAGTTTTATTTGGAAAACCAGGTGCAGGGAAAGGCACACAAGCAGAATTTTTAAAGCAAAAGTATAATCTGACTCATATTTCAACAGGTGATGTATTTCGTTATAATTTAAAAAACGAAACCGATTTGGGTAAGCAAGCAAAAGTGTTTATGGATAATGGAGAATTGGTTCCTGATTCTCTTACTATAGATATGTTGGGTGCTGAGGTTGCGAAAAATATGGATAAAGCAGGATTCTTATTTGACGGTTTTCCAAGAACAATAAAGCAGGCTCAAGCTTTAGAACAATTATTAAAGGAAAGAAATATAACTTTTGCTGGTACTGTTGGGATTGATGCAAACGATGATGTGCTAGTAGCACGTATTTTGGAAAGAGGTAAAACAAGTGGCAGGAGTGATGATCAAGATGAAAATAAAATTAGAAATCGCTATGAGGAATATAACCAAAAGACTGCACCTTTAATTGATTTTTATACCAAGCAAAATAAGTATAGTGCAGTGGATGGAATTGGTAGCATTGAGGAGGTTACCCAAAGATTAAATAAAGCGATTGATAGTATCTTAAAATAATTGTATTTTTTATAAGTACGAAAAATTACTTAGAGAAAGAGCAATAGGCAATTAAATAAATAATTTAAGGAATATGACTGAAGGAAATTTTGTCGATTACGTAAAAATATATGTAGCTTCAGGTAAAGGAGGTAGGGGATCTACACACTTACACCGTGAAAAATTTATTGAAAAAGGTGGCCCTGATGGTGGAGATGGTGGACGTGGAGGACATGTTTACATTGTAGGCAACGAAGGTTTATGGACGTTATATCACCTAAAGTTCGCCAGACATATTAAGGCTGAGCATGGTGGAGATGGAGGAAGTTCTAGAAGTACTGGAGCTGATGGAGCGGATAGATATATTGAGGTGCCATTAGGAACCGTTGTTAAAGATAAGGAGACTGGTGAGGTTTTATTTGAAATTACCAAAAATGGAGAAAAACGTATTGTTGCTGAAGGTGGTAAAGGTGGTTTAGGAAACTGGCACTTTAGGACTTCAACCAATCAGACTCCAAGATATGCACAACCTGGAATTCCAAGTCAAGAATTAGATATTATTTTAGAATTGAAAGTCTTAGCAGATGTTGGTTTGGTTGGTTTTCCAAATGCAGGGAAGTCTACGTTACTTTCTGTATTGACTTCGGCTAAGCCTAAAATTGCAGATTATCCTTTTACTACTTTAAAACCTAATTTGGGAATTGTAGCCTATAGAGATCATCAATCTTTTGTAATGGCTGACATTCCTGGTATTATTGAGGGTGCTGCAGAAGGTAAGGGATTAGGTCATTATTTTTTAAGACATATAGAGCGAAATTCTACTTTATTGTTTATGATTCCTGCCGATGCTAAAGATATTGTGGGTGAATATGAAATATTATTAGATGAGTTAAGAAGATATAATCCGGAGATGCTTGATAAAGATAGATTGGTGGCAATTACTAAAAGTGATATGCTTGATCAAGAGTTAAAACAAGAATTAAAACCCGAATTAGATAAGGGATTCCAAGGTATACCATATTTATTTATTTCGGCTGTTGCACAGCAAGGATTAAACGAATTAAAAGACGAGTTGTGGAAAATGTTAAATAGGTAATAGCATTTACTCTCGTGGAGAAGAAACCGATTTATTTATATAAGTCGGTTTTTTTATTAGGAATGTTTTTTAGTTAGGTGATTTGTTGAGAAAAAAGTATATTAGCTACTTTAAAATACGTATAGGTAATTATGAAAAAAATCATTTTAGTAATAACCACTTTGTTTTTATTGGCACCATTAAATATTAGGGCTAATGAAGGTATGTGGTTTTTGATGTTTATTGAGCGCTTAAACCAGCGTGATATGGAAACTATGGGACTTCAGTTAACTGCTGAGGAAATCTATAGTATTAATAACCATTCTTTAAAGGATGCTATTGTACAATTTGATGGAGGATGTACTGCCGAAATTGTTTCAAGTGAGGGACTAGTTTTTACCAATCACCATTGTGGTTATGATAAGATAGCAGATTTAGCAACTCCGCAGGATGACATTTTGACAAATGGTTTTTGGGCAAAAGATAAGCAAAGTGAAAGACCAGCAAAGGGTTTATCTGTAAGGTTTTTCGTACGCATGGATAATGTGACTGATCGTATTTTAGGAGTAGTAGACGACTCTATGAGTGAGCAAGATCGTGAAAAAGCTATTAACCAAGAAATTGCAAAAATTCAAAGTGAAAATGATCAAGATGGTAAGTATACTGTTTCTGTAAAATCTTTTTTCCAAGGAAATGAATATTATTACTTTGTTTACGAAGACTTCAATGATGTACGCTTAGTGGGTACACCTCCAAATAGCATTGGAAAGTTTGGTGGGGATACCGATAACTGGGAATGGCCTAGACATACGGGAGACTTTTCCATTTTCCGTGTCTATACAGATCAACAAGGAAATCCTGCTAAGTATTCACCTGATAACATTCCTATGAAACCTAAGCATCATTTACCCGTTTCTTTAAAGGGTATTGAGCAAGGTGATTTTGCTATGATATTAGGTTACCCTGGTAGAACTAATCGTTGGATGCCAGCACAAGGAGTTTATCAAAATATTGAATTTGCCTATCCTGCTTGGGTAGAAGGTTCTAAGTTAGGTATGGATGTGATGAAAAAGCATATGGATAAGGATGACCAAGTTCGACTAGCATATGCTTCTAAATATGCTGGAGTAGCAAATTATTGGAAAAACAGACAAGGGATGATCGATGCGCTGACTCAGCATGAAACAGTAGCTGCGAAAACGGAAAATGAAAATGCTTTTCAACAATGGGCTAACTTACCTGAGAATGTGCAAAAATATGGTAATGTAATCAATGATTTAAATACGTATTATCAAGCAACTAACCAAAAGGCAAGGCATGATAATTATCTTACAACGATGATTAGGACTTCAGCAATGGTTGGACTTCCTAGTCGTTTGGTTAAGCCAGTGCAAGAGTTTGTTGGATTGGGTAAAACTAAGCAAGAAAGTGAATTAGCTGATTTTCAAAATTATATTGACGGGATTTATTCTAATTTAAATGAAAATTTAGAAAAAGAAATGTTAGCCAAGCAATTAGAGTTATATGCTACAAAAAGTCAGGGCTATCCTATTAGTACTTATGTTGGTGAAATTCAAAAAAAATACAAAGGTGATTTTGAAAAGTATATAGATCAAGCTTTTGCAAAGAGTATTTTTGCAAATAAAGATGCCATGAATCGCTTTTTAGCCAAACCATCTGAGAAAGTGCTTAAAAACGATCCTTTGTTAAAGTTAAGTAATGCTTTAATGGAAACTTATCGTTACAAGAGTCAAGAGTTAGCAACTTTAGAGAACTCCTATTTGAAAGCGTACCGTCTATTTGTAGATGGTTTGCAAAAAAGTAACCCAGAGGCAAAATTTTATCCAGATGCCAACTCTACTTTAAGGTTGTCTTATGGGACTGTTAGAGCCTTGCCACGTGGAGCTAAAGTCAATGATGCTAAAGAGAATTGGTATACTACTCTACAAGGAACTATAGCCAAGCATGTTGCCGGTGATGAGGAATTCGAAAATCCAAGTAAATTGATAGAGTTGGAGAAAAACAAGGATTATGGGATTTATGCAGATAAAGATGGTGATCTTGTGGTAAACTTTTTAACAGATCACGATATTACTGGTGGAAATTCTGGATCTCCAGTTTTAAATGGTAAAGGAGAATTAATTGGATTGGCTTTTGACGGGAATATCGAAGCTATGGCAGGGGATGTTATTTTTGACCCAGAACTCCAGCGAGCTATTAATGTTGATATACGTTATGTGTTATTTGTCATTGATAAGTATGCAGGAGCTCAAAATATTATAGATGAGTTAACCATTGTCAATTAAATAATTATACAAGGTGCCTAAGGTGATTAGGCACCTTTTTTGTTTTATACTACTTTGTTATGATTTATCAGGAAAATACCTTTGGTTTTCAGTCATAAGTAGGTTTATATAATTTGTGTAAACTAATAAAGTTGTATTTTTACAGTTAAACAACAAAATCTATCAAAAATATATAATAATGCGTATACATTTTATCGCAATAGGAGGTAGTGCAATGCATAATTTAGCTTTAGCTATGCACGAAAGAGGTGACCTTGTAACAGGTAGTGATGATATTATCTTTGAACCTTCTAAAAGTAGATTAAAAGCAAAAAGTCTTTTGCCAAAAAGCCTAGGATGGTTTCCAGAAAACATTAACACAGAAATTGATGCCGTTATTTTAGGGATGCACGCTAGGTCTGATAATCCTGAATTATTAAAAGCCCAAGAATTGGGTTTGAAAATATACTCTTATCCCGAATTTATCTTTGAAGAATCTAAAGGGAAAACTAGAGTGGTAATTGGAGGGTCTCATGGAAAGACGACAATAACTGCTATGGTATTACATGTTATGAGCTATCATGATATCTCTATTGACTATTTAGTTGGAGCTCAACTAGAGGGATTTGAGCGTATGGTTCATTTAACAAATAAGAATGAATTCATCTTAATTGAAGGTGATGAGTATTTAAGTTCGGCTATAGATTCCAGACCTAAATTTCATTTGTATCAACCTAATATAGCTTTGATTAGTGGTATTGCATGGGATCATATAAATGTATTTCCTACTTTAGAGAATTATATTGAACAATTTTCCACTTTTATTGATAAGATTGTCGATGGTGGGATTTTAGTCTATAACCAACAAGATTCAGTCTTAGATGCATTGGTTTCAAATAGTTTAAATCCGATTCGAAAAATTCCATATTCTACTGCAGAGCATTTTATCGAAAATGGAATAACCTATTTACAGACACCTGATGGTGATATGCCATTGGAAATTTTTGGTGAACATAATCTTAGTAATCTGCAAGGCGCAAAATGGGTATGCCAAAATATGGGTGTAGATGAGGAGGATTTTTACGAAGCAATCGCAAGTTTTAAAGGAGCCTCTAAGAGGTTAGAGAAGTTGGTGGATAAACCAGAGGTTGTCGTTTTTAAAGATTTCGCTCATTCTCCTTCAAAAGTTAAAGCTACTGTAGAGGCAGTAAAAAAACAGTACCCCAATAAGAAGTTAGTTGCTTTATTGGAATTGCACACCTATAGTAGTTTAAATAAGGACTTTTTAATTAATTACAACTCAACTTTAGATTCGGCGGATAAAGCAGTGGTTTTCTTCTCTCAAGAAGCATTGAAAATTAAAAAAATTAATGCTTTGAATGAACAAGAAATTAGAAATGGATTTTCTAAGGAAGATTTGTTAGTTTATAGCCATTCCCAAAATTTTGACGCTTTTTTACAAACCATAGATTTAAACCAAACAGTTTTACTTTTTATGAGTTCTGGAAACTATGGCGGTTTAGATTTAAATAATTTTATACAAAATAGAATAACTTAATTATATATGAATACTATTACTCCTGAGAATATTTTATTAGTTGGTTCAGTACTTTTATTTATCAGTATTTTAGCTGGTAGAACTTCCTTTAAATTTGGAATTCCCGTTTTGTTAATGTTCTTATTTATTGGAATGTTAGCAGGCTCGGAGGGAATAGGGGGAATTTACTTTGATAACCCCATCGTAACCCAATTTGTAGGAATGGTATCATTAAACTTTATACTGTTCTCAGGAGGATTAGATACACACAGAGATGATATCCGACCCGTTGCAAGGGAAGGCGTCATTCTGTCAACTTTAGGAGTATTAATAACGGCTTTTGCCGTAGCAGGTTTTGTTTATTATGTATCACCTTTTAGTTTCCTAGAATCGTTACTACTAGGATCTATTGTATCGTCAACTGACTCGGCTGCTGTTTTCTCGATTTTAAGATCAAAGGGTTTAGGGCTTAAAAATAATATCAGACCCATGTTAGAATTGGAAAGTGGAAGTAATGATCCAATGGCTTATGTTTTGACCATTACTGTCATAGGTTTTATGCAAATACCCGATACCAATTGGGCAGATGTATTAGAAGCCTTTGCACTCCAAATGTTGTTGGGTGTTGCTGTTGGTTATATAATGGGGAAAGTTGGTCGTTTTGTACTTAATAAGTTAGATTTAGGATATGAAGGCCTTTATATGGTAAGTGTTTTAGCCTTAATGTTCTTTACGTTTTCTTTTACGGATATTATTAAAGGTAATGGTTTTTTAGCCGTATACTTGGCAGGGCTTGTACTGGGAAATTCTAAAATTATACACAAAAAACAAATTATTAAATTCTTTGATGGTATGGCATGGATTATGCAAATTGTCCTTTTCCTTACTCTTGGATTGTTAGTTTTTCCTTCAGAGATAATAGCAGTTGCTGGCATAGGAATAGCGGTTTCTATCTTTATGATTTTAGTAGCAAGACCTGTGGCCGTGTTTCTTTGCCTAGCATTTTTTAAGATTGACTTGCGAACCAAAGTTTTTGTCTCCTGGGTAGGACTACGTGGAGCTGTACCAATTGTATTTGCTACTTATCCAATGGTGGCAGGTGTTAAGGGGGCTGATACAATATTTAATATTGTGTTTTTCATTACTTTAATATCTATTTTATGTCAAGGTAGCACAATATCTTTGTTTGCTAAGTGGCTCAAACTCGATTTACCAGAAACAGAAAAGCTTAAAGAGCAGTTGGCTTTAGATTTAGATCAAAGGGAAATGACTTTAATGTCCATTGTAGATGTAAAAGATTATTATCCAGTAGTGTCAAAAAGTTTAGTGGATATAGATTTGCCTTCAAGTGTTATTATTGCAATGATTAGGAGAAATAAGAGATTTTTTATTCCTAATGGTTCAACTATTATAGAATCTGGAGATAAAATTGTATTTTTAGCAAGTGATCGAGAAGAAAAGAGAAAAACTACTGCTTTCTTTCGTGGAGAAACAGTTTTAGGAGTTGACTAGTAATAGAGGTAACTATTATTGTCAAATATGAGTAAACAAATTAAGAATTTTCAAAGCCTTTTACATACTTCAATTTATGGGGATATGTTTAAACAAGGAAAACAAGAATTAAGTAATAAGGACTTGCTATTCCTTATTTTAGGTTTAAGTCTTAGGGAGATTAAACTTTTAGAGGTCTCTGGAAAGCTTGACCTGGTCAGTAACTGAACGTTAGATGATTTGTTTCATAAAAGCTTTCAAGAACTATCTGAGTTAGATTGTTTTAGCCGGGATCAGATAGTTAGGTTAATGTCTTGTTTTGAATTATATCGACGCAAGTTGAGTGAAAAGCAGACTATTGGTAAAAATATTATCAGTAGTCATTGTGTCTATGAGTTTATGATAGATAAGCTAAGAGATATTGATCACGAGCAATTTTGGGTATTGTTACTGGATAATGCCAATGTTGTAAAAAGGGAAGTTTTTTTAAGTAAAGGTACCATAACTGCTACATTAGTGGATTTACGCTTGCTTTTTAAACAGGCCTTACTTCATGGTGGTATAGGGTTAATTTTAATACATAATCATCCCTCAGGGAAGTTACAACCAAGTCGTGCAGATATTTCTTTAACAAAGAAAATTAGTGAAGCCGCTGCAATATTAGATTTGAAAGTTTTAGATCATTTAATTATTAGTAATTGTGGGTATTACAGTTTCGCTGATGAAGGTTTGATAGTGTAAAGTAAATATTGGAAATTCGAATATTAAATAAGATGAGTAAAACAGGATTTGTTGATAAAACAGATATTTTTTTTGACCTAGACCATACCCTTTGGGATTTTGAGAAAAACTCTGCATTGGCCTTTGACAAGGTGCTTAAAGAGTACCACATGCCTTTTGAGATAGAAGATTTTTTAAATTTCTATGTAGATATTAATGCTACATATTGGGATAAATATAGTCTTAATTTGATCTCTCGTGAGGAGTTGCGAATTGGTAGAATTTCTGATACTTTAAAGTGTTTGTCACATAATGTCTCGAATAAAGAAATCTTAGAGATAGCAGATAAGTACTTAGATTATTTGCCACAAAATAATTATTTGTTAGATGGGGCAATCGACCTTTTGCAATACTTAGAAACAAAAGGTTACAATATGCACATTATTACTAATGGTTTTAATAAGGTTCAGCATGAAAAGCTGCGTAATTCTAACATAGTTGATTTTTTCCAAACCATTACAGACTCTGAAATTGCGGGAGTAAAAAAGCCAGATGTAGAGATTTTTAATTTTGCTTTAACTAGTGCTAAAACCCTTGCTAAAAATAGTATTATGATTGGAGATAATCTTTTAGCAGATGTTCAAGGGGCTCAAAAAGCAGGAATAGATGCAATCTTTTATAACGAGTTAAATAAACAAACCTCTTTAGAAATTCTACAAGTAAATAGATTAATAGATATAAAAAAATATCTTTAAAAAATAGTAAATAATTTCAAATTTAACATAAGTTAGGTTTTCTAAATAAATAATAAAAGGTGAAGTTATAGAAACTTTGCCTTTTATTTTTTTGCCTTTTGCCCTCATGTGTGTTTGAACAATATATTTCTTTCAACTTGTAAGAGTTAGTAATAAGTAGTGTTTTCATTACTTATTTTCCACCTTGGAAAGCTATGTTTATTCCCGAAAATAGTACGGATTTGTACTTAGTGATTTATGGATGACTGACCTTGATACAATTAGCACAAGAAAGTTTTTATTGGCTAGAGTGTAAGGTTAGAAGAAGTGAATTGTTTAAGTTGGAATTACAAAATTTTGGTTTTTCTTTAATAATTGTACTTTGTTGACCATCTATTTAACAGGAACTCTCGTGTTGAATTCTCTCTAGTATTGTTTCCTGGCTGGTAAAAGATAGTGCCAGTAAGTTGCTCGGGCAGAAATTCTTGAAAAGCAAAGTTGTTTGGGTAATCATGTGAATACATATACTCTTGACCATAACCTAATTCTTTCATTAACTTAGTAGGAGCATTTCTTAGGTGTAAGGGAATTGAAAGATCTCCTGTTTGCTTAACTGTTTGTTGCGCTTTGCCTATGGCCAAATAAGTTGAATTGCTTTTAGGTGATGTTGCCAGGTATATCGCACATTGGCTTAATAAAATTCTACTCTCTGGGTACCCAATAACTGAAACGGCTTGAAATGTACTGTTGGCCATTATCAGTGCAGTGGGATTTGCATTACCTATATCTTCGGATGCTGCGATGATTAATCGCCTAGCTATAAACTTTAGATCTTCCCCAGCTTCAATCATTCGTGCTAACCAGTATACCGTGGCATTGGGATCGCTTCCTCTGATAGATTTTATAAAAGCTGATATTATATCATAATGCTGCTCTCCTGTTTTGTCGTACAGAACTGTGTTTTTTTGAACAATTTGGGTAACTAACTCGTTGGTGAGTATAATTTTATTTTCAGTAGATGAATTTACAATTAATTCAAAGGTGTTAAGTAGCTTACGACCGTCACCTCCCGATAATCTAAATAAAGCTTCTGTTTGCTCCAAGATAATTTCTTTATCTTTTAGTAATAGGTCTTGTTCAATAGCTCGAAGTAATAAATCGTTTAAGTCTTGTTTTGTAAATGGATTCAAAACATAAACTTGACATCGAGAAAGTAAGGCGGGAATTACTTCAAAACTTGGATTTTCAGTAGTTGCACCTATCAATGTAATCCAACCTTTTTCTACGGCTCCCAATAGAGAGTCTTGTTGAGATTTACTAAAGCGATGAATTTCATCTATAAATAATATAGGGTTTTTAGCTGTAAATAAGCCAGTGTTTTTTTTGGCTTTCTCAATGACATCACGGATGTCTTTTACCCCGGAGTTAATAGCACTTAGGGCATAAAATGGACGCTCACTTTGTTGAGCAATTATCTCTGCCAAGGTTGTCTTACCCGTTCCTGGGGGACCCCAAAAAATCATTGAGGGTATAAAGCCTATTTTTAATTGATTAGTTAGAATTCCCTTTTCACCTACAAGGTGGGATTGACTAACATACTGATCTAGTGTTTTTGGTCTTACTCGCTCGGCTAAAGGTGCATCCATAATTTGTATGATTTAATAGTTCAAAAATACAATGCTTTTTTTAACTTACATAGATGATTTAAAGTTCTTCAGAAATTTATCGGCTAGTACTGGATTGGGTTCAGATAATATTATTTAAATCATTAGGCGGTTATGATTATAGACTGCTTTTATAATTGCGTATTACAAACTGTAAAACGGTATCTAAAATCTCTCCCATGGAGGTGCAGTTTTTAAATTTGATATCTTTGGTGATTTTAAATAGGCTCATTTTTAACTCTAAAACTCTATCTGAAGTAGAGATGGTATCTGTTTTCATAACTGTTAAAAGATCATTAGCTCTTTTTTTATTACTCATAAGCCTTCTAACTAAAACAGATCTTATTTCTTTTCGATATTGCCCAATAGAGTTTGATTTTAATCTTCTTAAAACCATATCAACCATTGCGAAGTTTTCCTTATAAAATTGAGGAAGATAAAATTTGTAGTTTCCTTCGTAGGCCTCTTGATCAAAATCAATTGCTCTAATTTTATAGTTCACCTGATCAAAATCATGAGTTGGAATTACCACATAATTATAAGAACGCATATCTCCTAGTAGACCAATAAAGCATTTGTCATTGAATTTTACAAATTCTTTTGCTATTTGGGACTTTTCTAAATCTGTGCAATGCTCTAAATGTTCTTTAATAAATACATCACCTGGTATACCTAAGATATGTTCTTCTATTAAGGTGTTATTATGTACCAAATAGTTCATTGTATACGGGGACAGCATCTCCTCTATTTCTAAACCATATATTCTAGAAGCATCGGCTTTTTTTATATAAAGATTAGTGAAATTATCATTTAATATGTTTCTAACTTTTATACGAAAAGGTTTGGAATTGCCAAAAGAGCAGTAATCTATACTATCAATTGTTAGAAAAGGGAGGGAGTCTTCATCTCCATCAGAATGTAAATAAGTGTATATTCTTGTAAGAGCGGATTCTATTTCTTTATATTCGAACTCAGGATAATACACTCTTAACCATAAAGTGTCATTGCCATTTTTGTCTTCCAGATTTATATATCCAGAAAACCTCATTAAATCATCATAAGAGACGCTAGTGGTTGTAATGCGCTCGTACTTTTCCAAATAGGCCCTAAGGTTAGGGCTTATTTGGAAGTTTGGCTTTTTCTTTAAGGCTTTTATATCTTTCAAAATTTATCTTCTTTGACGAATTGCTTCATATAGAAAAGCACCGCAAGCTACTGAGACATTCAAAGAGTCAATAACGCTAAACATTGGCAGCTTTGCCTGTTGGTCTATTATCTTCAGGACAGATGGGTTAATTCCTCTATCTTCGCTTCCCATAATTATGGCAAGGGGTTGATTTAAATCGACATCGTAAATTAATTGCTCTGCTTTCTCAGTAGCGCCTAAGGTAATTACACCAGAGCCTTGCAAGTAAAAAACAGCATCTTTTATGTGATCAACTTTGCAGATTGGTATATTAAATACTGCACCTGCAGATGTTTTAACTGTATCACCGTTTACTGGAGCAGCACCATTTTTTGAAATAATAATTCCATCGGCACCACAACATACGGCAGTTCTAATTATTGCGCCAAAATTTCTTGCATCCGATAACTGATCTAAAACTAGAAATAGCGGTTTATCTTTTTTTTCTAGTACTTGTTCCACTAAAGTTTCTATAGATACAAATCCTATTGGTGATATACTGGCTATTGCGCCTTGGTGATTTTTACTAGTAAGTCGATTTAATTTCTCAATTGGTACATACGAGAAGTTGATATTGTTTTTTTTCAGGGTCTTTAATAATGATGACATTAATTCCCCGCTAGCATCTTTTTGGATGAATACCTTATCAATATCTTTTCCTGCTTCAATGGCTTCGAGAATAGCGCGAATACCAAATATTTGATTGTCTTGTTCCATAATGCAAAGGTAAATATATTTTATTATAATAATCTGTAGAATTACATATGCAGGGGTAAATATAATTGAATCCTCTTCGATGGGATTTACAAGATATAGCTCCGGTAAAAGTGTAATTTATAAATCTGTTGATTTTAATTGCATTTTTATTTGAATATTATTAATATCAAATAAGTTGCATCTACTCATATGTATTAGGTTTATATTTTTTATTGTTAGCCTAGAAATAAGTAAAGATTCAATGATTTACCAAATAATCCTGTTTGTGTAATAAAGTTATCGAATTTTAAATATTTAAATTGTTGTTTGCCATAAAAAAATAGCAAAGTAAAAAATTGAATAATAAAAGACTCTAGTATTCAGATGTTTTAGTTTTTGTTGTTAACAAAATCCTTATTACTTAAACCTGAGATAGTGTTGATGAAAAAAAAATGATAATATCGTTGAAAATTAGTGATTTGCCTTTTGAAAAATAAAATAAAGTTTATACATTTGCAACCCCGTATATAGTGCGGGATAATATATTGTAGAAATTATTAATAAACATTATGCCAACAATTCAACAATTAGTAAGAACAGGGAGAACCCAATTGACTAAGAAGAGTAAATCGGTTGCTTTGGATTCTTGTCCTCAAAGAAGAGGTGTTTGTACACGTGTTTATACTACTACGCCAAAAAAACCTAACTCTGCAATGCGTAAAGTTGCAAGGGTACGTTTGACAAATGGTAATGAAGTAAACGCTTACATCCCAGGAGAAGGACACAATTTACAAGAGCACTCGATAGTATTAGTTAGAGGAGGAAGGGTGAAAGATTTGCCAGGTGTTAGATACCACATTGTACGTGGAGCTTTGGATACTGCTGGAGTAAACGGTAGAACTCAAAGAAGATCTAAATACGGTGCAAAACGCCCTAAAGACAAAAAATAATCGTATAAACGTTTAAGAACAAGACATGAGAAAAAGACAGGCTAAGAAGAGACCTCTTTTACCGGATCCAAAGTTTAATGATCAGTTAGTAACACGTTTCGTTAATAACTTAATGTGGGATGGAAAAAAGTCTACAGCGTTTAAAGTATTCTACGATGCGTTAGATATTGTAGAAGAGAAAAAACAAGATGAAGAAAAAACTTCATTAGAGATGTGGAAAGATGCATTAACTAATGTTATGCCACACGTAGAGGTTCGTTCTCGTCGTGTAGGTGGTGCAACATTCCAAATTCCAATGCAAATTCGTCCAGATAGAAAAATCTCTATGGCAATGAAATGGATGATTTTGTATGCAAGAAGAAGAAATGAGAAATCTATGGCTGCTAAATTGGCATCTGAAATTTTAGCTGCTGCTAAAGAAGAAGGAGCTGCAGTTAAGAAAAGAATGGATACGCATAAAATGGCTGAGGCTAATAAAGCGTTCTCTCACTTTAGATTTTAATCCATACAGAAACTATATACAATGGCAAGAGATTTAAAATATACTAGAAACATTGGTATCGCTGCTCACATCGATGCTGGTAAAACTACTACTACAGAGCGTATTTTGTTCTATACAGGTAAAAACCATAAGATGGGAGAAACTCACGAGGGTTCTTCTACAATGGACTGGATGGAGCAAGAGGCAGAAAGAGGTATTACAATTACTTCAGCCGCTACGACTTGTACGTGGAATTTCCCAACAAAGCAGGGAGAGAAGATTGCAGAGTCAATGGAATACCATTTCAATATTATTGATACTCCGGGACACGTTGACTTTACAGTAGAGGTTAACCGATCTTTACGTATATTAGATGGATTAGTTTTCTTATTTAGTGCAGTTGATGGTGTAGAGCCTCAGTCTGAAACTAACTGGAGATTAGCTGATAATTACAAGGTTCCACGTATGGGATTTGTGAACAAAATGGACCGTCAAGGTGCAAACTTCTTAGGAGTTGTTCAACAAGTTAAAGATATGTTGAAGTCAAACGCAGTGCCAATTGTTTTACCAATTGGAGATGAGGCTGATTTCAAAGGAATCGTAGATTTAGTAAAAAACCGTGCGATTGTTTGGCATGATGAAAATCATGGAAGTACTTTTGATATTGTTGATATCCCAGCTGATATGGTTGATGATGTTAAGAAATTCAGAGGTCAATTAATCGAAGAGGTTGCTGCATACGATGAGAATCTTTTAGAAAAATATATGATGGATGAATCTTCAATTTCAGAAGAGGAAATCCATACAGCATTAAGAGCTGCTACTTTAGACATGAGTATCATTCCTATGACTTGTGGTTCTTCATTTAAGAACAAAGGAGTTCAGTTCATGTTAGATGCTGTTTGTCGTTACTTACCTTCTCCATTGGATAAGGAAGCTATCGAAGGTACAGATCCTGATACAGAAGAGCCTATTTTACGTAAGCCATCTGTTAGTGAGCCTTTTGCTGCTTTAGCATTTAAGATTGCTACAGACCCATTTGTGGGACGTTTAGCTTTCTTTAGAACTTATTCAGGGCATTTAGATGCAGGTTCTTATGTGTTAAACACTCGTTCAGGAAATAAAGAGCGTATTTCTCGTATATACCAAATGCATGCTAATAAGCAAAATGCAGTAGAGTATATTGAGGCAGGAGATATTGGAGCTGCAGTTGGTTTTAAAGATATTAAAACCGGAGATACTCTTTGTGATGAAAAAGCACCAATTGTTTTAGAAAGTATGATTTTCCCAGACCCAGTAATCGGGGTAGCTATTGAGCCTAAAACTAAGGCAGATATGGATAAGATGGGTAATGCATTAGCAAAACTTGCTGAGGAAGATCCAACATTTACTGTAAAAACAGATAAAGCTTCAGGACAAACTGTAATTTCAGGAATGGGAGAGTTGCACTTAGACGTGTTAATCGACCGTATGAAACGTGAGTTCAAAGTGGAAGTTAATCAAGGTGAACCACAAGTTGAGTATAAAGAGGCTTTAACTCGTGGAGCACAACACAGAGAGGTTTACAAGAAGCAATCTGGAGGTCGTGGTAAATTCGCTGATATCGTGTTTACAATTGGACCAGCTGAGGATGTAGATGGTAAGCCGTTTGTAGGATTACAGTTCGTAAATGAAGTAAAAGGAGGTAACGTTCCTAAAGAATATATTCCTTCAGTAGAGAAAGGATTTAGAGAAGCGATGAAACAAGGACCTTTGGCTGGATTCGAAATGGATTCAATGAAAGTGACTTTAAGCGATGGATCTTTCCACGCGGTTGACTCGGATGCTTTATCTTTCGAATTAGCTGCGAAAATGGGATACAGAGACTCAGCAAAAGCTGCAGGAGCTGTTATCTTAGAACCAATCATGAAATTAGAAGTGTTAACTCCAGAGGAGAACATGGGAGATATCGTGGGTGACTTAAACCGTCGTCGTGGTCAGATCAACAGCATGGATGATAGAAATGGAGCTAAAGTTGTTAAGGCTTCTGTGCCATTATCAGAAATGTTTGGATATGTTACTACATTAAGAACATTGTCATCAGGTAGAGCAACATCTGTAATGGAGTTCTCTCATTATGCTGAAACGCCTTCTAATATTGCAGAAGCTGTAATTGAAAAAGCTAAAGGAAACGCTTAATCTTAGAGAAAAATGAGTCAAAAAATCAGAATAAAATTAAAATCTTACGATCACATGTTGGTTGATAAATCAGCGGAGAAAATCGTAAAAACTGTAAAAAGTACAGGTGCAGTAGTAACAGGACCAATTCCGTTACCAACACACAAAAAAATATTCACTGTTCTTCGTTCTCCACACGTTAACAAGAAGGCTAGAGAGCAGTTTGAAGTAAGTTCTTACAAAAGATTGTTAGATATCTATTCATCTTCTTCTAAAACTATCGATGCTTTAATGAAATTAGAGTTACCTAGTGGAGTAGAGGTAGAAATTAAAGTGTGATAATTTACTGCAAAAAGATATTGAATTCAGGTGTAAAAGGTTTACTTTTGCACCTGGATTTAAAAAAATAAAATAAATTTCATAATTAAATAAATATTTATGTCTGGGTTAATTGGTAAAAAAATCGGCATGACTAGTATTTTCGATGAAAATGGAAAAAATATTCCATGTACAGTAATCGAATGTGGTCCAAATGTCGTTACCCAAGTCAGAACCATAGAGGTTGACGGGTATGAAGCGTTACAACTTGGTTTCGATGACAAGACAGATAAGCACGCTACTAAAGCTGAGTTAGGTCACTTTAAAAAAGCTGGTACATCTGCTAAAAGAAAAGTCGTTGAAATTAAAGAGTTCGAAGGAGAATATAAATTAGGTGATGTTATCACTGCTGATTTATTCGAAGAAGGAGAGTACGTAGATGTACAAGGTGTATCTAAAGGTAAAGGTTTCCAAGGGGTTGTTAAACGTCACGGTTTTGGTGGGGTTGGACAAGTTACTCACGGACAAAAGAACCGTTTAAGAGCACCAGGATCTATCGGAGCATCTTCTTACCCTTCAAGAGTATTTAAAGGAATGCGAATGGCAGGAAGAACTGGAGGAGTAAATGTAACAGTACAAAACCTTAGAGTTTTAAAAGTAGTAGCTGAAAAGAACCTACTTGTGGTTAAAGGAGCAGTTCCTGGACACAAAAACTCTTATGTAATCGTTCAGAAGTAATGGAAGTAAAAGTTTTAGATATCACAGGAAAAGATACTGGTAGAAAAGTTGAACTTTTAGATTCAGTATTCGGTATAGAACCAAATAATCACGCAGTATACCTTGATGTTAAGCAATACTTAGCAAATCAAAGACAAGGAACTAGCAAGGCGAAAGAAAGAGCTGAAATTGCTGGAAGTACTCGTAAGATTAAAAAGCAAAAAGGAACAGGAACGGCTAGAGCTGGAAGTATTAAAAATCCA
The DNA here is from genome assembly GCF_054871605.1 of Myroides sp. LJL119. Taxonomy (NCBI): domain Bacteria; kingdom Pseudomonadati; phylum Bacteroidota; class Flavobacteriia; order Flavobacteriales; family Flavobacteriaceae; genus Myroides; species Myroides sp. LJL119. The sequence goes on along the minus strand of NZ_JBTXLO010000013.1, from coordinate 23,970 downwards.
TTGTTTAGAGGTGGAGGAAGAGTTTTCGGGCCAAGACCAAGATCTTATTCTTTAAAATTAAACAAAAGTTTAAAACGTTTAGCGAGAAAATCTGCTTTCTCTATCATGATGAAAGAATCAAATTTAATCGTTGTTGAAAACTTTAATTTCGAAACTCCAAGTACTAAGAATTTTATTAACTTAGTGAATGCTTTAGGGTTGGAAAATAAAAAATCTCTATTTGTGTTGGGTGAATCAAATAAAAATGTATATTTGTCATCACGCAATTTAGAGAAGGCTGCTGTTGTAACTAACTCAGAATTAAGCACTTACGCAATTTTAAATGCTGGTAGCTTAGTGTTAACTGAAGGTTCTGTAGCAGGAATTGTTGAAAATTTAAGTAAATAATAGTAGCATGAGTGTTTTAATTAAGCCTATAATTACAGAAAAAATAACTAAAGACGGTGAGATTTTTGGCCGCTTTGGTTTTGTAGTTGATAGAAAAGCTAACAAAATCGAAATCAAAAAAGCTGTTGAAGCAGCTTACGGAGTTACTGTTGTTGGTGTAAATACTATGAACTATGCTGCGAAGCGTTCTGTTAAATACACTAAAAGTGGTATGATCAACGCTAAGACTAATGCATATAAAAAAGCAGTAGTTGAATTGAAAGAAGGAGAGAGTATAGACTTTTATTCAAATATCTAATAAATAATGTCAGTTAGAAAATTAAAACCTATTACCCCAGGTCAGCGTTTTAGAGTTGTGAATAGTTTTGACGCTATTACAACTGATAAGCCGGAGCGTAGTTTACTAGCACCGCAAAAAAAATCTGGAGGTAGAAATAGTCAAGGAAAAATGACCATGCGCAACATGGGTGGTGGTCATAAACAAAGATACCGTGTTATTGATTTTAAAAGAACAAAGGTTGGTGTTCCAGCTACTGTTAAATCAATAGAGTATGATCCAAACCGTTCAGCATTTATTTCATTAATTGCCTATGCGGATGGAGCAAAAGCTTATGTTATTGCACAAAGCGGTATGAAAGTAGGTCAAACTGTAGTTTCTGGACCTGATGCATCGCCAGAAGTTGGTAATGCAATGCCTTTAAGAAATATTCCTCTAGGAACTGTTATTTCTTGTATCGAATTACGTCCTGGACAAGGTGCGTTAATCGCGCGTTCAGCAGGTACTTTCGCTCAGTTAGTTGCAAGAGATGGTAAATACGCTACTATAAAAATGCCTTCTGGAGAAATCCGTTTAATTTTATTAGAGTGTATGGCTACAATTGGAGCTGTATCTAATCACGATCACCAATTAATCGTTTCTGGTAAAGCTGGTAGATCTAGATGGTTAGGTAGAAGACCAAGAACAAGAGCTGTAGCAATGAACCCAGTAGATCACCCAATGGGAGGTGGAGAAGGTCGTTCGTCAGGAGGACACCCACGTTCAAGAAAAGGTTTACCTGCTAAGGGTTACAGAACTCGTTCTAAAGTTAAGTCGAGTAATAAGTATATCGTTGAACGTAGAAAGAAATAAAAGATTAAGACATGGCACGTTCGTTAAAAAAAGGACCTTATGTTCACTATAAATTAGAGAAAAAAGTTCAAGTTAATGCTGAGGGTGGTAATAAAGCTGTGATCAAAACTTGGTCAAGAGCTTCAATGATTACTCCAGATTTTGTTGGACAAACTATTGCAGTACATAATGGTCGTCAATTTGTTCCTGTATATGTAACAGAGAACATGGTAGGACATAAGTTAGGAGAATTTTCACCAACAAGATCGTTTAGAGGTCACGCTGGTGCAAAGAATAAAGGTAAAAAATAATAAGAAGCTATGGGAGTTCGTAAAAGAGAAAGAGCTGAGCAAATTAAAGAAGCAAACAAGCAAGTTGCTTTTGCTAAGCTAAACAATTGCCCTACTTCTCCAAGAAAGATGCGCTTAGTAGCGGATTTAGTAAGAGGACAGAAAGTAGAAAAAGCTCTAAATATATTAAGATTCAGTTCAAAGGAAGCTTCTCGTAAACTAGAGAAATTACTTTTATCTGCAATCGCTAACTGGCAAGCAAAGAACAGTGAAGCTAATATTGAAGAAGCTGGTCTTATTGTACAGGAAGTTCGAGTTGATGGTGGTATGATGTTAAAAAGATTACGTCCTGCACCTCAAGGGAGAGCACACAGAATAAGAAAACGTTCTAATCACGTTACAATCGTATTAGGATCTAATAATAACACACAAAGCAATTAATAAGCAGTATGGGACAAAAGACTAATCCAATCGGGAATCGCCTTGGTATTATTAGAGGATGGGACTCAAACTGGTATGGTGGAAATGACTACGGTGATAAAATCGCTGAGGACTATAAAATCAGAAAGTATATCCATGCTCGTTTATCAAAAGCTAGTGTTTCAAAAGTAATCATTGAAAGAACTTTAAAACTTGTAACCGTTACTATCACTACTGCTAGACCTGGTATCATTATCGGAAAAGGTGGACAAGAGGTAGACAAGTTAAAAGAGGAATTAAAAAAGATTACTGATAAGGAAGTTCAAATCAATATCTTTGAGATCAAACGTCCAGAATTAGACGCGTTACTTGTGGCTGCAAGTATTGCTCGTCAAATTGAGAACAGAATCTCTTACCGTAGAGCAATTCGTATGGCTATCGCAGCAGCGATGAGAATGAATGCAGAAGGTATCAAAATTCAAATCTCAGGTCGTTTAAACGGTGCTGAAATGGCACGTTCAGAAAGTTTCAAAGAAGGACGTATTCCTTTATCAACTTTCAGAGCTGACATCGATTACGCACTTGCTGAGGCTCACACTACTTATGGTAGAATGGGTATTAAAGTGTGGATCATGAAAGGTGAAGTTTACGGTAAAAGAGATCTTTCTCCGTTAGCTGGAATGGATAAAAAACAATCTAAACCTGCAGGATCTAAAGGTAAACCAAACCAACGCAAAAGAAAGTAATTTTTAAACTGAAGAAAAATGTTACAGCCTAAAAGAACAAAATACCGTAAGGTACAGAAAGGTAAGATGAAGGGGATTGCTCAAAGAGGGCATGAGCTTTCAAGTGGAATGTTTGGAATCAAATCATTAGATTCATCATTTATTACTTCTCGTCAAATTGAGGCAGCTCGTATCGCAGCTACTCGTTACATGAAACGTGAAGGACAATTATGGATTAATATTTTCCCAGACAAACCAATCACTAAAAAGCCTCTTGAAGTACGTATGGGTAAAGGAAAAGGTGCAGTAGAATATTGGGTTGCTGTGGTAAAACCGGGAAGAGTTATGTTTGAGGTTGGTGGTGTGCCAATCGCAGTAGCAAAAGAAGCTTTACGCTTAGCTGCACAAAAACTTCCAGTAAGAACTAAATTTGTAATTGCTAGAGATTTCGAAGCATAATTTTATTTTATCATGAAACAATCAGAAATAGTAAATCTATCTGTAGCTGAATTACAAGATCAACTAGCAACGTTGACTACTACATACAATAACTTGACGTCAACTCACGCAGTTTCTCCGATTGAGAATCCTCTTCAAATCAGAAATGTAAGAAGAAGTATTGCAAGAGTTAAGACTGAATTAAGCAAAAGAGAGTTACAATAATTGTATTCTGCTGAAAGATGGAAAATAGAAAATTAAGAAAAGAGAGAATAGGTGTTGTTACTAGTAACAAAATGGATAAGTCTATTGTAGTTGCGGAAGTAAGTAAAGTAAAACACCCATTATATGGAAAGTTCGTGATGAAAACGAAGAAATACGTTGCACACGACGAAACAAATGACTGCAACATTGGAGATACAGTTAAGATTATGGAGACTCGTCCATTATCTAAATCTAAATGTTGGAGATTAGTTGAAATCATTGAAAGAGCGAAATAATTATGGTACAACAAGAATCTAGACTTAAAGTAGCAGATAACACGGGAGCAAAAGAAGTTTTGACTATTCGTGTTTTAGGAGGAACGAAACGTCGTTATGCCTCTGTAGGTGATAAAATTGTAGTTACTATTAAAGATGCTACTCCAAACGGAAGCGTTAAAAAAGGAGCTGTATCAACTGCAGTTGTTGTACGTACCAAAAAAGAAGTGAGAAGAGCCGATGGATCTTACATCAGATTTGATGACAACGCATGTGTGTTATTAAATGCTGCAGGTGAGATGAGAGGTACTCGTGTTTTTGGTCCAGTAGCGAGAGAACTTCGTGAAAAACAATTCATGAAAATTGTATCATTAGCACCAGAGGTGTTATAATTCTTTCAAAAAGATGATTAAGCTAAAAGTAAAAACAGGAGATACAGTACGCGTTATAGCTGGAGATCACAAAGGATCGGAAGGAAAAATCGTACGAGTATTACGTGAAAAAAACAAAGCTATTGTTGAAGGGGTTAACATCATTTCTAAGCATGTTAAGCCTAGTGCTACTAACCCTCAAGGTGGAATTGTTAAAAAAGAAGCTCCAATTCATATTTCTAATTTAGTGGTTTTAGATGCAAACAATGTTGCAACTAAAGTAGCTATCAAAGAAGTAGATGGAAAAAATGTAAGAGTTTCTAAAAAATCAAATCAAGTATTATAGTTATGGCTTATATACCAAGACTTAAAGAGGAATATAAAAGCAGAATAATTTCTGCTCTTACTGAGGAATTTGGTTACAAAAACGTTATGCAAGTTCCTAAACTTGAAAAAATCGTTGTTAGCCGTGGTGTAGGTGCAGCTGTATCTGATAAAAAATTAGTTGACTACGCAGTAGAAGAGTTAACAAAGATTACAGGTCAGAAAGCAGTAGCTACAATTTCTAAAAAGGACGTTGCTTCTTTTAAATTAAGAAAAGGAATGCCTATTGGGGCTAAAGTAACTTTACGTGGTGAAAAAATGTATGAATTTTTAGACCGTTTAGTAACTTCAGCATTACCACGAGTTAGAGATTTTTCAGGTATTAAATCTGACGGATTTGATGGAAGAGGAAATTATAACTTAGGTGTAACTGAGCAAATAATTTTCCCAGAAATCAATATTGATAAAGTAAACAAAATCGCTGGTTTTGATATCACTTTTGTAACATCTGCACAAACAGATAAAGAAGCGAAATCTTTACTTGCTAATTTAGGATTACCTTTTAAAAAGAATTAAGTATGGCTAAAGAATCAATGAAGGCCCGTGAGGTAAAAAGACAAGCATTAGTAGATAAGTATGCTGCTAAAAGAAAAGCTCTTTTGGAGGCAGGTGACTACGAAGGACTACAAAAATTACCTAAAAATGCTTCTCCAGTTCGTTTACATAACAGATGTAAGTTAACAGGAAGACCTAGAGGGTATATGCGTCAATTCGGTATTTCACGTGTTACTTTCCGTGAAATGGCTAACCAAGGATTGATACCTGGAGTTAAAAAGGCAAGTTGGTAATTAAGATTTAAAGGTAAAAACAATGTATACAGATCCAATAGCAGATTATCTTACAAGAGTTAGAAATGCTGTTCGTGCTAACCACAAAGTGGTAGAGGTACCTGCATCTAACTTCAAAAAAGAAATCACGAAAATTTTATTCGATCAAGGATATATCTTAAGCTATAAATTTGATGATAGTACTGTACAAGGTACAATCAAAATAGCTTTAAAATATGATAAAGACACGAAAGAGTCTGTAATTAGAGATATCCAAAGAATTAGTAAACCAGGTTTGCGTAAATACGCTTCTGCAGCTGATCTTCCTAGAATCTTGAATGGTTTAGGAATCGCTATCGTTTCAACATCAAAAGGATTGATGACTGGGAAACAAGCGAAACAACTTAATGTTGGTGGAGAAGTAGTTTGTTACGTATACTAATTTAAAAAGACTAAGAGATGTCAAGAATAGGAAAAAGTCCAATAGCAATTCCTGCAGGTGTAACGGTTGACGTTAAAGATGGGGAAATCGTTGTTAAAGGGAAATTAGGAGAGCTTACTCAGAAATTCGATACAGTTAGTATTAAAGTTGAAGATAATCACGTTGTAGTAGAGCGTTCTTCTGATTTAAAAGAAGAAAGAGCAAAACACGGATTATACCGTAGTTTAGTGAACAACATGATCACAGGAGTGTCAGAAGGATTCACAATTGCTTTAGAATTAGTAGGGGTAGGTTACCGTGCTGCTAATCAAGGGCAAAAGTTGGATTTGGCATTAGGATTTTCTCATAACATCGTTATTGATGTAGCACCAGAAGTTTCTATTGAAACTATCTCTGAGAAAGGAAAAAATCCAATTGTAAAATTGACTTCATTTGATAAACAATTAGTTGGTCAAGTTGCAGCTAAAATCCGTTCATACCGTAAACCAGAACCTTACAAAGGAAAAGGTATCAAGTTTGTGGGTGAAGAGTTAAGAAGAAAAGCAGGTAAATCAGCTTAAAAATTAAGACTATGTCATTAACAAAATCTGAAAGAAGACAACGTATAAAATTCAGAATCAGAAAGGTTGTAAGCGGTACAGCTGCTCAACCAAGACTTTCTGTATTCAGAAGTAATAAAGAGATCTATGCGCAAATCATAGATGACGTGAGTGGAGTAACTCTAACTTCAGCATCTTCAAGAGAAGCTGGTATAACAAGAGGAACCAATATTGAAACTGCTGCATCGGTTGGGAAACTAATTGCAGAGAAAGCTTTAAAAGCTGGGATAGAAACTGTTTCTTTCGATAGAAATGGTTATTTATACCACGGACGTGTTAAATCACTAGCCGAAGGCGCTAGAGAAGCTGGATTAAAATTCTAATTAGTTATGTATCAAAATTATAAAAACGTAGAATTTGTAAAACCAAGTGGTCTTGATTTAAAAGACCGTTTGGTTAGTGTAAATCGTGTTACCAAAGTAACTAAAGGAGGTCGTGCATTCGGTTTTTCTGCAGTAGTTGTTGTAGGTGACGAGAACGGTGTAGTGGGTCATGGTTTAGGTAAATCGAAAGATGTTTCTGAAGCTATCGCTAAAGCAGTTGAAGACGCGAAGAAAAATTTAGTAAGAGTTCCTTTAAATGGACATACTATCCCTCACGAGCAAAAAGGAAAATTTAGTGGAGCTAGAGTCTTATTGATGCCTGCATCATTAGGTACTGGAGTTATTGCTGGAGGTTCTGTGAGAGCGGTTGTAGAGGCTGTAGGTATTACGGATTTATTATCTAAATCGCAAGGTTCTTCTAACCCACATAACGTGGTGAAGGCTACTTTCGATGCTTTATTACGCCTAAGAGATGCTTCTACAGTTGCAAAACAAAGAGGAATTTCTTTAGAAAAAGTATTTAAAGGTTAATTGAAAGAAGTTATGTCAAAGATATTAGTAAAACAAGTAAGAAGCCAAATCAACTGTCCTCTTGAACAAAAGAGAACATTGGAGGCTTTAGGACTTCGCAAGATGAATCAAGTAGTGGAACATGAAGCTACTAATTCAATCATGGGAATGGTAAAAAAAGTTCAACACTTAGTTTCTGTAGAAGAAATTAAATAATTTTGTAAAGTATGAATTTAAGTAATTTACAGCCAGCAGAAGGTTCAGTACACAACCAAAACAAACGTGTTGGTCGTGGTGAAGGGTCTGGAAAAGGAGGAACTTCTACAAAAGGACATAAAGGAGCTAAATCACGTTCAGGATACTCTAAAAAACTAGGATTTGAAGGAGGGCAAATGCCACTTCAAAGACGTGTACCTAAATTTGGTTTCAAAAATATTAACAGAGTAGAATACGATGTTATTAATTTAGAGAAGTTACAGTCATTAGTAGATAATGGAATCATTACAGATACTGTAGATTTTGATCTATTAGTTGATTTAGGTTTAACTTCTAAGAATAGTTTAGTTAAGGTTTTAGGACGTGGTGAGTTAAAAGCAAAATTAAAAGTTTCAGCTCACAAGTTTTCAGCATCTGCTGTAGAGGCTATCACAGCAGCTGGAGGAGAAATTGTAACGTTATAAAATCTTAGTGAACAAGATGAAAAAGTTTTTTGAAACATTTGCCAGTATTTGGAAAATCGAAGAATTAAAGAACAAAATCTTTTTAACTTTAGGACTATTACTTGTGTACCGTTTTGGTACACAAGTAACCCTTCCAGGTATTGATGCAACAAAATTGCAAGCTTTAACAGAGCAGACTGATCAAGGTATTGGTTGGTTAATTAATGTCTTTACAGGAGGTGCTTTCGCACAAGCTTCTGTATTCGCATTAGGTATTATGCCTTATATTTCTGCTTCTATTGTAGTACAGCTAATGGGAATTGCGGTTCCATATTTACAAAAGCTACAAAATGATGGAGAAAGCGGTAGAAAGAAAATGAACCAAATTACAAGATGGTTAACAATAGGAATTACCTTGTTACAAGGTCCAAGTTACATCTATAACTTGTATGTGCAATTGCCTTCGGATGCATTTTTGCTAGGTTTCAATTCTTTCTCATTCTTGTTTTCTTCAGTAATTATACTAGTTACCGGAACTGTTTTTGCAATGTGGTTAGGTGAAAAGATTACTGATAAAGGTATTGGAAATGGTATTTCATTATTAATTATGATTGGTATTATTGCGAGACTTCCTGTCTCATTTATTCAAGAATTCCAGTCTAGAATTAGTGAAAATAATGGAGGCCTAATGATGGTGGTAATAGAAGTAATTTTATGGTTGTTAATCATTGTTGCTTGTATCTATTTAACTCTTGCTGTAAGAAGAATTCCAGTTCAATATGCAAGAAGAAGTGCTTCTGGAAGTTATGATCAATCTATGTTAGGCGGTAATCGTCAGTGGATTCCATTAAAGTTAAATGCATCGGGAGTTATGCCAATCATTTTTGCTCAAGCAATCATGTTTGTGCCTGCAGCAGTCGCTGGACTGTCTACTTCTGATACTGCGAAATCTATTAGTAATACGTTTCATGATGTATTTGGATGGCAGTATAATTTACTTTTTGCTTTTTTAATCATAATTTTTACGTACTTTTACACCGCAATTACAGTACCTACTAATAAAATGGCAGACGATTTGAAAAGAAGTGGTGGTTTTATCCCAGGTGTTAAGCCTGGAAGTGAGACAGCTGACTACTTAGATAAGATTATGTCATTAATCACTTTCCCTGGATCTCTGTACTTAGCCGTTATCGCAATTTTTCCTGCGATCGTGGTTAGTGTTTTAGGAGTTCAACAAGGATGGGCGATGTTTTATGGTGGAACTTCACTATTGATCATGGTGAGTGTAGTAATCGACACTATGCAGCAAGTCAATGCTTATTTGTTAAATAAACAGTATGACAGCATGATGACTAGTGGTAAAAATAGAAGAGCAATAGCTTAGTTTTTATGGCAAAACAATCAGCAATAGAACAAGACGGAGCAATCATAGAGGCATTATCTAATGCCATGTTCCGTGTGGAATTAGAAAATGGACATGTTGTAATAGCTCATATCTCAGGTAAAATGCGTATGCACTATATTAAGTTGCTGCCAGGAGACAGAGTTAAATTGGAAATGAGTCCATATGACTTGACCAAAGCAAGAATTACTTATAGATATTAAAGAGGCTATTAAAATGAAAGTAAGAGCATCAGTTAAAAAAAGAAGTGCCGAGTGCATTATAGTACGTAGAAAAGGTAGACTTTACGTTATTAATAAAAAGAATCCTAGATTTAATCAAAGACAAGGATAATTATGGCAAGAATCGCAGGGGTAGATATACCTAAACACAAAAGAGGAGTTATTGCTTTAACTTATATCTTCGGAGTTGGTTCAAGTAGAGCAAAAGAAGTTCTAGCGAAAGCTCAAGTTAGTGAAGATAAAAAAGTTCAGGATTGGAACGATGATGAAATCGGGGCAATTCGTGAAGCTGTAGGGCAATTCACAATCGAAGGAGAGTTACGTTCTGAGATTTCATTAAACATTAAACGTTTAATGGATATTGGATGTTACAGAGGAATTCGTCATAGAACTGGTCTTCCACTAAGAGGACAAAGAACTAAGAATAACTCTAGAACAAGAAAAGGTAAAAGAAAAACTGTTGCTAACAAGAAAAAAGCAACTAAATAATAAGTAGTAATATGGCTAAGGCGAATACAAAAAAACGTAAAGTACTTGTTGAATCAACAGGTGAGGCTCATATTAATGCGACGTTTAACAATATCATCATTTCATTAACTAACAAAAAAGGTGAAGTGATCTCTTGGTCATCAGCAGGTAAAATGGGATTCAGAGGTTCTAAAAAGAACACTCCATATGCTGCGCAGATGGCTGCAGAAGATTGTGGTAAAGTTGCACTTGAGGCAGGACTTAAAAAAGTTAAAGTTTATGTAAAAGGACCTGGGAACGGTAGAGAATCTGCAATCCGCTCTTTACATAACAACGGAATTGAAGTAACAGAAATTATTGATATTACTCCAATGCCACATAACGGATGTCGTCCTCCGAAAAGAAGAAGAGTTTAATTTTATAGTATAACACATAAGGTAGGAATGGATTATCGGAGGAAAGTGACCTGAATTCATAATCTCCTACCTTTTTTTAATTTTTTAGAAATGGCAAGATATACTGGTCCACAAACTAAAATCGCGCGTAAATTCGGCGAAGCTATTTTCGGTGATGATAAATCATTTGAAAAAAGAAATTACCCTCCAGGACAACATGGTTTAGCAAAGAAAAGAGGAAAGAAATCTGAGTATGCTATCCAGTTAATGGAAAAACAAAAAGCTAAATATACTTATGGTATTTTAGAAAAGCAATTCCGTAACCTTTACAAAAAAGCTGCTGCAGCTCGTGGAGTAACAGGTGAGGTATTGATTCAATTATGTGAATCAAGATTAGATAACGTTGTTTACAGAATGGGTATTGCTCCTTCTCGTCCAGCAGCGCGTCAAATTGTTTCTCACAGACATATTACTGTTAATGGAGAGGTAGTTAATATCCCTTCTTACCAATTAAAACCTGGTGATAAAGTTGCAGTTCGTGAAAAATCTAAATCTCTAGAAATCATTGAACGTTCGTTATCTAATTCTAGTACTGTTTATGAATGGATTACTTGGAATCCTGAAACTTTAGAGGGAACTTTTGTAGCTATTCCTCAAAGACTTCAAGTTCCAGAAAACATCAAAGAACAGTTAATCGTAGAGTTGTACAACAAATAATAATTGACATTCAGTCGAAACAAATATGGCAATATTTAATTTTCAAAAGCCCGATAAAGTTATCATGATTGATTCGACCGATTTTAAAGGTAAATTCGAATTTAGACCTTTAGAACCGGGATATGGATTGACTATTGGTAATGCATTAAGAAGAGTACTTCTTTCTTCTTTGGAAGGATATGCAATTACTTCAGTTCGTATAGAAGGTGTGGATCATGAGTTTTCTACTATAGCAGGTGTGGTTGAGGATGTAACAGAAATCATTCTTAATTTAAAACAGGTTCGTTTTAAACGTCAAATTGAAGAGGTAGATAGCGAAACTGTAAGTATTTCTTTCTCTGGTAAAGAGCAATTAGCTGCTGGTGACTTTCAAAAGTTCATCTCTAGTTTTCAAGTTCTTAACCCTGATTTAGTTATCTGTAATTTAGATAGTAGTGTTACTATAAATATGGATTTAACTATTGAAAAAGGTAGAGGGTACGTGCCAGCTGAAGAAAATAGAAAGCCAAATGCACCTATCGGAACTATCTTTACAGATTCAATTTATACTCCAGTTAAGAACGTTAAATATGCAATCGAGAACTATCGTGTGGAACAAAAAACTGACTACGAAAAGTTAGTTTTTGATATTGTTACTGATGGTTCCATTCATCCAAAAGATGCATTAACGGAAGCAGCAAAAACTTTGATTCATCATTTTATGCTGTTCTCTGACGAGAGAATTACTTTAGAGGCAGATGAGATCGCTCAAACTGAATCATATGATGAGGAATCATTACATATGAGACAGCTTCTAAAAACTAAATTGGTAGATTTAGATCTTTCAGTTCGAGCATTGAATTGTTTGAAAGCGGCTGAAGTAGATACATTAGGAGATTTAGTTTCATTTAACAAAAATGACTTAATGAAGTTCAGAAACTTTGGTAAAAAATCTTTATCAGAGTTAGAAGAATTAGTTTCTGTTAAGGGATTAAATTTTGGTATGGATCTATCCAAATACAAATTAGATAAAGAATAAACTAGACCTAATAAAGTCTAAATTCTAGAAAGTAATGAGACACGGAAAAAAAATTAATAACTTAGGTAGAAAAGCTGGTCATAGAAAAGCTATGTTAGCTAATATGGCTTGTTCTTTAATTGAGCACAAGCGTATTAATACTACTGTTGCTAAAGCTAAAGCTTTACAACAATATATCGAACCATTAGTAACTAAGGCTAAAACTGATGACACTCATAATCGTCGTGTAGTTTTCTCTTATATCAAACAAAAAGAAGCTGTTACTGAATTATTCAGAGAGGTTGCTCAAAAAGTTGGAGATCGTCCAGGTGGTTATACTCGTATTATCAAATTAGGTAATCGTTTAGGAGATAATGCTGATATGGCTATGATTGAATTTGTAGATTTTAACGAAATCTATAACGTTGCTAAAAAAGAAGCTAAAAAGACTACTCGTAGAGGTAAGAAAAAAGCTACTGAAGAGGTAACAAATGCAGAAGTTCAATCTTCAAACGAAGGTGAGACTAATGAATAATAATTTTGCTTTTCATAGATTAGTGAAATAATAATATAAAAGGACATTCTTTTAGAGAATGTCCTTTTTTTATGTTTTTTTTTAAATTAATTTTGTAGCGTTAAACAACGGTTAATAATGGAATATAACAAGAAAGAAAGCGCAGTAATAGTACTTAATGATGGTACTGTTTTTTATGGAAAATCTGTAGGTATCCCCGGTACTGCTTATGGAGAAATCTGTTTCAATACTGGAATGACAGGTTACCAAGAGGTTTTTACCGATCCATCTTATTTCGGTCAAATAATGTTAGCTACTAGTCCTCATATTGGAAACTATGGTGTTAATAAGCAGGAAACAGATTCAGATGGTATTAAGATTGCTGGATTAGTTTGTAAAAATTTCAGCAATTTCCATTCAAGACCAGATTCTTATGCAAGTTTGTTAAGTTATTTTCAAGAGCATAATTTAGTAGCTATAAGTGATGTAGATACACGTGCTTTGACTGCTTATATTCGCGATAATGGAGCAATGAATGCTATTATTTGTACAGATGGTACACCTGTTGAAGAATTAAAAATTCGTCTTAAGCAGATACCATCTATGGATGGATTAGAGTTAGCCTCTAAAGTTTCTACTAAAGTGGCTTATACATATGGAAGTGAAAATGCTACATATCGTGTTGCTGCTTTAGATTTTGGAATAAAGACTGGAATTTTACGTTGTTTAGCTGAGCGTGATTGCTTTGTTAAGGTTTTTCCTTATGATTCTAGCTTTGAAAGTATGATGGAATTTAATCCAGATGGAATTTTTCTTTCTAATGGCCCTGGGGATCCTGCAGCACTTGGAGAACTTGGTGTTTTAGAAGTAGTAAAACAAGTATTAGATGCTGATAAACCGGTTTTTGGTATTTGTTTAGGACATCAATTAATTGGTTTGTCTCAAGGTGTAGGAACTTTCAAGATGTTTAGTGGTCACCGTGGTGTTAATCACCCAGTGAAAAATTTATTTTCTGGTCTAGGAGAGATTACTTCGCAAAATCATGGATTTGCAATCAAAAAAGAAGATTTAGATGAGCATGCAAGTCTTGAGTTATCGCATGTACATTTAAATGATGGAACCGTTGCAGGAATGCGTATGAAGGACAAAGATGTTTTCTCTGTTCAGTATCACCCTGAAGCAAGTCCAGGACCACATGATTCAAGATATCTTTTTGATGAGTTTGTAGAAAATATGAAAAAAACGAAAGTAGCTATATAATAGCTACTTTTTTTTGCTTACTGTGGGTTTTAACTATTGAATTGTAAAGTTTTTTTGCTTTTAAATTTGTAGTTTTGCTTTAACTAAATTTTAAAGACACAATTATAATATGAGTACAATCGTTAGTGTGCACGCACGTCAAATTTTAGACTCTAGGGGGAACCCTACTGTAGAGGTAGATGTGGTTACTGATCAAGGTTTCTTAGGTAGAGCGGCAGTGCCCTCTGGAGCATCTACTGGTGAGCATGAAGCTGTAGAGCTACGTGATGGAGGTAAAGCTTTTTTAGGTAAAGGAGTTTTAAAAGCTGTTGAGAATGTAAATACTATCATTGCTGAGAGTATAGTGGGTATGGATGCCATGGATCAAAATGCAATTGACCAGCTGATGATTGAATTAGATGGGACAAGTAATAAGAGTAACTTAGGTGCAAATGCTATTTTAGGGGTGTCTTTAGCTGTGGCTAAAGCGGCAGCTTTAGAATTAGGTATGCCTTTGTATCGTTATATTGGTGGAGTTAGCGCAAATACTTTGCCAGTTCCAATGATGAATATTATTAATGGTGGATCTCACTCTGATGCTCCTATAGCTTTTCAAGAATTTATGATCATGCCTGTTAAGGCAGAGAGTTTTTCACAGGCTTTGCAAATGGGTGCCGAAATTTTCCATAGCCTTAAAAATGTGTTGCACCAACGTGGTTTGAGTACAGCTGTGGGTGATGAAGGAGGATTTGCTCCGACTTTAAATGGTACAGAGGATGCCCTGGATTGCATTAAAAAAGCAGTAGAGAATGCAGGTTATTCCTTTGGAGATCAAATAATGTTGGCTTTAGATTGTGCTGCTTCGGAATTTTACGTAGATGGAAAGTATGATTATGCGAAGTTTGAAGGTAATAGTGGCAAAGTGCGTAGTTCATTTGAACAAGCTGACTACTTAGCAGAATTAACCCAAAAGTATCCGATTATTTCTATTGAGGATGGGATGTATGAGGATGACTGGGAAGGATGGAAGTATTTGACCGAAAAAATTGGAGATAAGGTCCAATTAGTTGGAGATGATTTGTTTGTTACAAATGTGGATAGATTACAAAGAGGAGTTAAAGAGGGTATTGGTAACTCTATTTTAATTAAGGTTAATCAAATTGGTACTTTAACAGAAACTATCGCGGCAGTTAATATGGCTAAAAATGCTGGATTCACATCAGTTATGTCTCATCGATCAGGGGAAACTGAAGATAGTACCATAGCAGATTTGGCAGTAGCGCTTAATTGTGGACAAATAAAAACGGGATCTGCTTCACGTTCTGATAGGATGGCAAAGTATAATCAATTACTAAGAATAGAAGAAGAGTTAGGTTCTGTTGCTTATTATCCTGGCAATAAGGCTTTTAAAATAAATTAAAAACTACAAAGTATACCAATACCTCGAATTTTTCGAGGTATTGTTTTTTTATAATCTTTTTACCAAATTTATTGCTGAAATGATAATTTTGATTGTCTTAGATTTTTATTCAATTATTCTGTGTGTAAAAGGTTTGTATATATGATTAATATTGCTGTTGTTGTGTGTATTTAACTTGTAGATATGTTTATTTTTTTATATCTTTCCTTCTCAAAAATTACTAACGTTTTATGCATTAGTAAAGATTAAAAAGAAATAGTAAAAAAATAAAATAAATACAATATGTCTAAAACAGCTTATATTGAAATAGACGGTCAAAGACACGAATTTCCTGTGTTAGTTGGTACTGAGAATGAAGTAGCAATTGATATTTTAAAATTGCGTGCTCTAACTGGAGCTATTACATATGACCCAGGGTATAAGAACTCAGGTTCATGCCAAAGTGCAATTACGTACCTAGATGGAGAAGAGGGGATTTTACGTTATAGAGGTTACTCTATAGAGGATTTAGCTGCTAATTCTAATTTTTTAGAAGTAGCTTATTTAATCATTTTTGGTGAATTACCGACTAAAAATCAATTAGCTGATTTTGAAACCGATATTAAAAAATATACTTTAGTAAACGAGGAAATGCGCAAGATTATTGATGGATTTCCTAGAACAGCACACCCGATGGGCGTTTTAGCTTCATTAACTAGTGCTTTAACAGCGTTTAATCCTAAAGTTGTTGATGCTGATTGCAAAAAATCACTGTATGATGCTGTGTGTAAGACTATGGCTAAATTTCTTGTTATCGCAACTTGGACTTACCGTAAAGCAAAAGGATATCCATTAAATTATTATGATAATACAGAGAGCTATGTGGATAACTTTTTAAAATTAATGTTTGCTTTGCCAACAGAACCTTATGTGATAGATCCGGTGGTTAAGAATGCGATTGATAAATTATTTATTTTACATGCTGATCACGAGCAAAATTGTTCTACTTCTACAGTTCGAATGGTTGGGTCATCTCATGCAGGTTTATTTGCTTCTATCTCAGCAGGTGTTTCTGCTTTATGGGGGCCATTACACGGTGGTGCTAATCAAGCAGTTTTAGAAATGCTTGAAGCTATTCAGAACGATGGTGGTGATGTGGATAAGTATATTGCTAAGGCTAAAGATAAAGACGATTCTTTCCGTTTAATGGGATTCGGACATAGAGTTTATAAAAACTTTGATCCACGTGCACGTATAATCAAGAAGGCAGCTGATGAAGTATTAGATAAATTAGGTGTGGATGATCCAGTTTTGGAAATAGCTAAAAAGCTTGAGGCTGCTGCTTTAAAGGATCCTTATTTTGTGGATCGTCATTTATATCCTAATGTGGATTTCTATTCAGGAATTATTTATCGTGCTTTGGGAATCCCTACAGAAATGTTCACTGTAATGTTTGCTATCGGACGTCTTCCAGGATGGATTGCGCAATGGAAAGAAATGCGTATAAACAAAGAACCAATTGGTAGACCACGTCAGGTTTATATTGGTGAGAATTTACGCGAATATGTACCTATGAAGGATAGAGATTAATTTTTATTCATAAAAAGAGCCACTTAAGAGTGGCTCTTTTGTTTTTGTATAGCGATGCGCAGTATCTATATAGTGTTTTTACTATATTTGTCAAAAAGTATACATATGTTGAATTTAAATGTAGTAAACGAGACTAGTAGATTGCGGGCTGTGGTCCTTGGCACAGCTGTCAGTAATGGACCCACCCCTTTAGCACATGAGGCATACGATCCGAAATCTTTAGAGCATATTTTGCAAGGAACTTATCCCTTGGAAAAAGATATGATAGGTGAGATGGACGGCCTTGAAAAAGTTTTTCTTAAGTATGACGTTCAGGTTTTTAGGCCAGAGGTTATACCAGATTATAATCAAATTTTCACAAGAGATATTGGTTTTGTTATCGAGGATAAATTTATAAAAGCCAATATACTTCCTGATCGCGCAGCTGAACTTTCAGCAATAGATTATGTTTTAAACAAAATAGATCCAAATAAAATTATATCAGCACCCGAGGAAGTACATTTTGAAGGTGGCGATGTAATGTTATGGAATGATTATATTTTTGTTGGAACATATAAACGTGATAATTATAAGGATTTTATTACCGCTCGTACAAATGGTTTGGGAGTTGAGTTTATTGCCGATTTATTTCCGCACAAAACAGTTTTAAGTTTTGATTTAATAAAGTCTAGAACCCAAGCAAGAGATAACGCTTTACACTTAGATTGTTGCTTCCAACCTATTGGCGGCAATAGAGCTATTATATATAAGGAGGGATTTTATGATCCTAAGGAATATCATTTATTAGTGGATATTTTTGGAATGAATAACTTATTTCATATCACTAAGGATGAGATGTACCACATGTTTTCCAATGTTTTTTCCATTGATGAAAATATTATTATTTCCGAGAAATATTTTACTCGTTTAAATAATTGGTTGAAAAATCAGGGTTTCACTGTAGAAGAGGTAAACTATCATGAGATAGCTAAACAAGAAGGTCTTTTAAGATGCAGTACTTTACCACTTATTAGAGATTAATTAAAAAATATAAGTATGCAAATAACAAATTCTATTTTAATGATACGACCTGTTGCGTTTCGTATGAATGAGCAAACGGCTGTTAATAATTATTACCAAAAGGTTTTAGATAATGTTTCCCCGGATACCGTAAATGCTAAGGCACAAGCTGAATTTGATGCTTTTGTTGATAAGTTAACGGCTGTTGGGGTAGATGTAACTGTAGTACAGGATACTGTGGAGCCTAACACTCCAGATAGTATTTTTCCTAATAATTGGATTTCTTTTCACGACACAGCGGAAGTTGTTTTATATCCTATGTTTGCTCCAAATCGAAGAGCAGAAAGACGTGAAGATATATTAGATATTCTTGAAGAGAAAGGATTTCTTATTCAGGATATATGGGATTATACCAGTGCGGAGCAAGATAATGTATTTTTAGAAGGAACTGGAAGTTTAATTCTTGATAGAGTTAATCGCATAGCCTATTGCGCTTTATCAGAACGTGCACATGAAGATTTAGTGATTGAGTTTTGCGAAGAATTTGAAATGGATCCTGTTATTTTCGAGGCTTTTCATACAGTAGATGGTCAGCGAAAAAATATTTATCATACCAATGTGATGATGTGTTTAGGTGATACCTTTGCAATTATTTGTGAAGATTCTATCGATGATAAGCAAGAAAGAAAAATTGTGCTTAATCATTTAAAAAGGTCTGGTAAGGAAGTGATAACAATTTCTGAGCAGCAGTTGAATTTTTTCGCGGGAAATATGTTAGAAGTCCTAGGATCTCAAGATAAGAAGTACTTGGTTATGTCTAGTCAGGCCTTTAATTGTTTAACTAACCAACAGATATCCGCAATTGAAAAACATTGTGAAATTTTACACAGTAATTTAGATACCATAGAAGCTTGTGGAGGAGGAAGTGCCCGTTGTATGATGGCTGAGATTTTCTTGCCCAAAGCATAAATAAAGATCGCAAAAGTGAAGAGATAATCTTCACTTTTTTTTTGCTAATTATTATTATTTAAAATGAGTATAAATAATAATAATTTATATATATTTGCACTATCAAATTAAAATTGGTCTTAATAAAAAAAAATATAAATGAAACGCAAGTCACTTTACGTACTTGGTTTATGTTCTTTTCTTGGTTCTAGTGCTTTAGCTCAAGATACTTTAAGTTCACCGCAACATAAATTGGAGGAAATCGTTATTACTGGGCAATATAATCCGCAATCTATAAATAAAGCAGTTAATAATGTTACTGTGCTAAATAGACAACGTATTGAAAATCTTGGAGCGGTAACTCTAGCCGACGCGCTTAATCAAGTTATGAATATTTCGATTTTACCTAATGCCTCAACAGGACGCTCTAGCGTGAAAATGTTTGGACTAGATGGACAATACTTTACGATTCTTGTTGATAATGTTCCTATGATAAGTGATGAAGGTTTTGGTAATAATACCGATCTTACTCAAATCAATTTGGATGATATTGCACAAATAGAAATTGTAGAGGGAGCTATGGGAGTGGATTATGGAGCTAATGCCGTTACGGGAATCATTAATATTATTACAAAAAAGAATAATATTAATGATTGGAATGTAAGCGCTTTTGTTCAGGAAGAGACAGTTGGTAAAGAATACAATTTAACAAATCAGGGTAAACATATACAAGGTGCTACAATTGGACATAATATAAATGATAATATTTATGCAAGTGTAAGTTATACGCATAATGACTTTAAGGGCTGGTATGATAAACGCAAGGGATTTACGTATTTTGGAGATGAAGATAAGCGCGGACATGAATGGCTTCCAAAGAATCAAAATAACGTAAAAGCATTTATAAATTACCATAAAGGTTCATATCGTGTTTTTTATAAATTTGAATACTTTGATGAGAGAATGAAAAACTACTCTAAGTTATTTGATATTAATGAGGATCCTTTATTTGGTACTACCGATCCAGTAGCTTCAGATAAAATATTAAATACACAAAGATGGTCAAATGTTTTGAATACTTCCGGACGAGTAAAAGATTTGGTTTTCTTTGACCTTTCTTTTTCTTATCAAAAGCAAGATAAGTATACCGATAGTTATAGGTATAGAATTAAATATGATGAAAAGTTTGATCGAAATGATGTAAAGTCAGAAAGTAGAGAGGTATTATTTTCTCGAGGTACTTTTAGTGATTTTATTAAGTGGGAAAATGCTAAATTTCAAGTTGGTTATGAGCTAACAAATAGTAAAGGTTTTTCTGCTATGAGTGCTGGGTTAGGGGAAAAGCCACAAAGCCATACTTTAGGTAGTTATGATTTTTATGCTTCATCAGAAATAAATGTTTTACCGCGTTTTATGATACGTCCTGGTTATCGACTATTAACATCTAACACCTTTAAAAGTGAGAACGCCTATAGTTTAGTTTTAAAATATGTATTGAATAGTGGCTATGAAATTCGTGCTACATTGGGTACTTCACCTAGATTGCCAAATTATGAAGAAATGTATACTTATTTTGTAGATGTTAATCATGATTTACAAGGTAATCCGAATTTAAAACCAGAGAAAGGAAACACCGTTTTTATAAATTTGAAAAAGGATATTGAACTTTCGTCTGATTTGGAGGTAAGTACAAGTTTAACTGGACGTTACTTAGAAGTTGACGATAAGATAGATGTTGTTCAAATAAGTGATCCAACTGGGTTGAAATTTAAATATATGAATGTTGATCGCTATAGAAATATGGGGGTGACTTTTTTAAATCAACTTAGTTGGAGGAATTTAGATTTTGGGGTTGGCTTTACTATCTCAGGATCAGCACAGCAAATGTATGAAGCTCCAACGGATACCGATAAATTTTTATATACGCCAGAGGTTACCGCCAATGTGAGTTACAGACTACCAAAAACAAATACTAGTTTATCATTGTATTATAAATACAATGGTGCCGAGTATAAGTACGTTATGGAATCTGATTTAATAGGTGATTATTATTATAAAGGTAAGCAAGATAGTTATTCGTGGTTGGACTTTAGTGTTAGACAACCTTTTTTAGAAAGAAAGTTTACTGCTACTTTAGGTGTTCGAAATATTTTTAATGTTACAAATTTAAAAACCACAGCCAATGGTGCCACTGCACATGAACCTGGGTCAACTGTAATGCCAATTGCTTACGGGAGAAGTGTGTTTTTAAAAGTTCAATATAATTTAGGGTTTTAAAAGAAATGATAAATAAAATTTGTAAAATACTTGTAAGTTTAACAATTATACTAGGTGTTTGTTCTTGTGAAAAGGATTCAAATTCAGGTAATAACGAAGTGCGAGAATTCATAGTTGCTTTTAAAGAACAATCTATTCTTTATAAAGATATTAATGGTAGTGTTGAAATTCCTTTGGTATTTTCACATATAGCTCAACAAAGCGGTAGTGTTGAAGTATTGGTGGTGCCTACAGATGTTGAACTTGGGGTGGAATTTCAGACAATTCCTGAACCAAATTCTAGTTTTCGTTTAAATTTACCTTTTGAAAAAGGAGATTCGAGTGTGGGATTTGTTTTTGAAAATTTACTGGAAAAAAACGAAATAACCGATGGGACAGTTCAATTTAAAATTGAAAAGATTAACTATCAAGCAGCAGAGCCTGTAATTAGGGGATTTGATATTTTATATGTAAGTAATAATGCATCGATGGGCGGGGTAATTGCTCCAGATTTGGGAGGACCAAATGAGAAAAATCAAGTTTATGTGAGTCTTGCCGATAAAGCAACTTATGTGGTGGAGAGAGATTCTTGGGATTTAGCATTTTACAATCAAGATGATTTTGTGGTTAAATTAAATAGTTCTATTTATATGGCTGCAAAAAAACTTGCATTTACTGATATAACACAACCGTTATCAACTTCTTTGATAGAGGAATTAAAACAGAGCGTGAAAATTGGGACTTTTGACCCCTATAATATTGCATATATTGATGATCCAAGTGGGAATTTAAGTAAAACAGCTATAGCCAAGATTAGTGAGAATGATAACGAGAATTTTGTTTATTTTCTTAATATGGGTAGTGAGCCCGGTAGTAATGTGGGTGTGGTTGCAGGTAGTGTTAATGTAGCTGGTAAGGCTAGAGGTTGGAAAAAGATACGTATTTTAAAGCGAGGTGATGATTATTTGTTGCAATGGGCAGATTTGCAATCAAGCACTTATGAACAAAAGTTATTAAAGAAAGATAGTAGTTATAATTTTAACTTTTTTAGCTTCAATACTAATAATTTAACCCAAGTAGAGCCCACTGCTCATAAATGGGATATGAATTTTACAGTTTTCACCAATACAATAGATCAAAGAGGTGAGTCTAAAGGGTCTTATGGGTTTTCTGATTTTATCTTAAATAATAGATATGGTGGAGTTTCAGCATATATGGTAACTATTGCTGATGGAGATAAAAACTATTATAAGGATTTTGAACTATCTCAAGTAGATCCAGGTAAATTTAGTTTTGATTTACGTACAATAGGTGGGACCTGGAGGGATGTTACTAGTGATAAGATTTTATTTAAGAACATTTTCTATGTATTAAAGGACGCTGAAGGAAACTATTATAAGTTTAGAATGCTTAGTTTTACCGATGATAAGGGAAACAGAGGATACCCGAGATTTGAATATAGTTTGCTACAATAGATCTTAATTATAAAAGTCATTGTTGTAAATAATAATATACTCCGCTTATTGTTGTGAGTTGTTAGTTTATTTTGTTGATGAACCCCGTATTGTTTAATGCGGGGTTTGTTTATTATGGGAATTATAGTAATACAGGTTGTTAAACTTTGATTAATAGAGGAGTTACTTTAATGTCAATTGGTTATATTTAGACATATTATATTAGTGTATTATGAGTGAAAAAAAAATATCTTTTTCTTTTTTAGATTTAGCGATTATAGGTGATGGTAAGACAACACAAGAAACACTTAATAATGTTTTACTAACTGCTCAAATGGCTGAGAATTTGGGTTATCGTCGTTTTTGGTTGGCGGAGCACCATAATATGGAAAACATAGCTAGTTCTGCAACAGCTGTATTAATCGGTTATGTGGCACAGGGAAGCCGTAGTATTCGAGTTGGCTCAGGGGGTATTATGTTGCCAAATCATTCAAGCCTAGTAGTGGCTGAACAATTTGGTACTTTAGAAACACTTTATCCTGACCGTATTGACCTGGGGTTAGGTAGGGCTCCAGGTACGGATCAGTTAACAGCTATGGCTTTAAGGAGAAATACAAGTTTTGATCCCCGTGATTTTCCTAGGCAGATTCAAGAGCTTAGGCAGTATTTTAGTGTAAATGATTCGAGTGTGCCTGTGCGCGCATTTCCAGGAGAAGGTACTAATGTGAAGATGTGGATATTAGGTTCTAGTATTGATAGTGCTTATTTAGCAGCAGAATTGGGATTGCCTTATGCCTTTGCAAGTCACTTTGCTCCCAATCAAATTCAGCAAGCTGGTTCTATATATAGGAAGAACTTTAAAAAAAGTGAATTTTTGGATAGACCCTACTTTATGCCTTGTGTGAATGCTATCTTGGCCGATACCCAACAAGAGGCAGATTATTTAGCTACTTCATTTTATAGAATGTTTCTAGGTATCATTAGAAACGATAGAAAACCTTTACAACGACCAATAGGTAGTATGGAAGGTCTTTGGAATGATACGGAGAAGGAATATGTGCACAATATGACTGCTTGTTCTTTTATAGGAACAAAGCAGGAGCTTGTTTCTGATGTCAAACGTTTTTGCGATGTCTTAGAAGTAGATGAATTAATGGTAACATCTCCTATTTATGATTATAGAGCGAGGCAAAAAAGTATAACTTTGTTTGCCGAACTGATGAAAGAATTATAAAAAAAAATATTTTGTAGTAATTGTAATGTAAGATATTTGTTGTTAGGTGATTAACTTTTGAAGTGAAAAATAAAGTAAAATAAAGTAAAATAAAGTTTGGAAGTTGCTCGGAAGTTTCTACTTTTGCATCCGCATTCAAGGCAGACGTTCTAATACAAAATAAGAGTAAAGTATCCTTAAAAAACATTAAGAAAGATTTTGAAAAATAAATTTGGATAATGAAAAAATAAGGTAG
>NZ_JBTXLO010000012.1:0-3072 GCF_054871605.1 Myroides sp. LJL119 | reverse complement strand
CGGAAACCCATAAATTCTGTTTTGCATCAAAACGAACAATATGTAATTCCTTCTCTGGATCTTTTAATAAATCCTGTAAAGTGGTTCTTTCATCCCAACTCAAAGTAAGTAAAATATCTTCTTTGGTATTATTTCCACCTTTTTCTATTAACCAGTATTCATTGGTATCTAATAGGTTGATAACACCAGCTTTATGAGGTCGAGCCGCGAAAAAAGCCTTGTCATGTAAAATATAAGTACCTTGGTAGGCATCCTTTACAGATTCCGGAGCGCTAATACGAGCATAGCGATAAAGACCCTTGTCTCCTTTTGGATATTGGAAAGATTCTTTACCGATTTTCTCAACCGTCCCCTCTGCGTGAGATTTATCACTTGGGTTTATACCGATTGCTCCTTGGTGAAACGTTAAAGATCCTATTAAAGAATCTACTTGAATAATTCCATCTTGAAAATCAACTGAACCATTTACATCCATTGCGTTTTTTAAATCAAATGCCATAACTGGCATAGAATTATTTAAAACCACATGATTAAACTCAGAAATACTCACTCCTGAGATTACCTGAGTTCCCACTCTTTGTTCATATGGAGTAAAGATAGCAGTTGAGTTGTTTGCATTTGAAGTATGTGAATAAAGATTATCATTATTAAAGTCATGATAAAAATATACTGTACCGTCTTGAGTTACGTTGCCTGTCGAAGTATTATCGAAAGGATAAATAGTAGACATTAAACCACCATCAGCTACAGAAATCACTCCTTGGTTAACCATCTTTTGCGCAGGCGCACTATTTTGAGCAATCGTGCCAGAAATTGCAAAGCACAAAAGCCCTTTGGTTATAATTATTTTTGATAATTGCATTTTGTTTTAATTAATGGTTTAAATTAATTACCTGTAGAAGGCGCCTTATTATCCCTTTTACTTGGTAGCATTGGATTTGTAATAGTTGGAGAAATTACATAAATACGATGATCCTCTACTTCTCCTCCTTTTGCAATACCAATAGGGGTCTGAATATCTGCTTGGTTATCTGCCATACGCAACCTTACAAATGTTCCCACAGGCGTACGTTGACTTGGTATATTCCAGCTCAGCTCTACGCTACCAGATTCATCTCCTGTTCTTGGAGCTGGCACTACAACTCTTTCTTCCTGATCAAAAACTCCATTATCATTTAAATCAATCCAACCTGCAATATACATCCCATCCTTCTTAGCCACATAAGTAATCTTAGCTGAAAACGTTTGGTTCTCACGATAAAACTTACGATCAGTAATACGGTATTCTAAAGGCCAAGCATCTTCTTCATCTAATCCTGCAACGCCTTCCTTATCATCTGCATCAGCAAATCTACTATAGTTAACACTAGAATCAGAATCTGGCGGGGTTGAACCTAAATAACCGCTTGATTGGGCAACAAGTCCACCTGGGGTATACCCTTTAGTATTAATATTCACCCTCTTTTCAGGTTCGTCTTCATTAACTGCCTGTATTCCATCATCTCCTGGCATAAAACCTTCTAATAAATGCCAAGCTGCTCCATAAGACTCCGGGGCATCTCCACCATCTAAAGCTGGAGGAATAAGTCCCAAGGCTATAGCTTGTTTTCCACCTCCTTTTAATCTAGCATCAAAAGTTACTTGAAAACCATTATCCTCATCATAGGCTTGTTCTGAGAATGTCATAAAACCAACAGCTCCAGTACTAGAGTCGTTTCCTTTTAGAAAATCTAACTTTTGTTTGCCATTTTTTAAATTGGTTTTTTTAACCAAATATTCATTCGAGTTTCCAAGATTCTGTTTAATATCTACAATAGTCCACTGTCCATAAGCTGAAGCATCTGCGTTTTCATTGCTTGCCATAGATTCTGCATCTCCTAATACCATACCGGATAAGCGAATAGGTTTACCATCTAAAACCGCTTTACAAGTCACCTTAAATCTCACTTCATTGCCGTCATTGATAACTGAAAGACCATTAATTAACTGATTTTTTGCATTAACACCACCAATATTATAAAGCTTATCTAAAAAATCTCCATGGTAGTTACCAGGTCTATAAGATTTTAATCTTGAACCGTCGTTTACTTTTACCCAGTTACTACCATTATAATACTCAATATCTGAAATTGTTGCAGAAATCTCTAAAAGCTTATTATCACCTAAATCAATTCTAGCGTAAGAAGAGGCACCATTAGCTATTCTTTGATCATCTTTTCCATATTTATCCGCCGAGCTTTTAGCCCCCCAGGTTAACCATAAAACAGTATCTAAGTATTCACTCTGACCACCAGTTGCAAATGCAGCAGTTACAAAAGCTGATTCGGGTATTAAGCTCTGCGTACCGGCAGTTGGTATTTCTTGTGCAAATACACTTTGTCCCAAAAAACAAAGTGTACTTACAACTGTATATAAAATTACTTTCATATTAATTATTTATTACCTCAAAAACAATATTCATAAAAGACCCTACAGTTACCTCAGGAGTGTCGGTAATTTTATATGTTAAAACCCCTTGAGCATTAACCTTTACATCTGTATAAACTGTTTTATCATACCAAGTAATATGGTAATGTAACTCGTTAGATTCTAAAACAGGTATTTTTGGATCTACTGCTACAGAAGAAACTATTGGTTTAGTGAACTGCGCTTTATAGTTTTCGTATAAATTCACGGTAAACAATTTATTTGCTTCATCATAAGATACATTAGGATTATTGTCAATATTGATTTGATCTTTTACCACTGGTAGTACAATAGATGGCATATAGAAAAACTTAGGCATGGTTGCCTTAGCGTTTTCCCATTCTACAATGTTTGGATCTTGCGGATTTTTACCTGGTTTTGTAGTTAAAACTTGCCCAACTTCACCAGGAGTTATCTCTAAAGCAACATCTGAAAAAGTTGCTAAATCTCCTCCTTGAACCGTTATACTTTTAGAGCTTACGTTTCCTTTTGCTAGTTCTTCTCTTACAACAGGGTAATCTACATCGATAGAACCTGTTTTTTTATTCTCGATAAGTCCCTGTCCTGCGTTTAAAGGAGCTTGTTGGTTTTCCCAGATTGTTGAAA
>NZ_JBTXLO010000011.1:0-104087 GCF_054871605.1 Myroides sp. LJL119 | reverse complement strand
TGTAGAGCTTACGTTTCCTTTTGCTAGTTCTTCTCTTACAACAGGGTAATCTACATCGATAGAACCTGTTTTTTTATTCTCGATAAGTCCCTGTCCTGCGTTTAAAGGAGCTTGTTGGTTTTCCCAGATTGTTGAAAAAGTGCCATCCCCATTATCTTTAGTAGTTAACACCTGTCCAGCTGTACCTGGAGTGATCTCTAAAGCAACATCTGAAAAAGTTGCTAAATCTCCTCCTTGAACTGTAATACTTGTAGAGCTTACGTTTCCTTTTGCTAGTTCTTTTTTAACCTCTGGATAATCTACTATAATGGTACCTGTATTATCTTTAGTCAAACCATTAGAAACGTTAACCTGTTCTTGTTCTGGTAAAGCTTGCCAGATTGTTGAAAAAGTGCCATCTCCATTATCTTTGGTAGTTAACACCTGTCCAGCTGTACCTGGAGTTATCTCTAAAGCAACATCTGAAAAAGTTGCTAAATCTCCTCCTTGAACCGTTATACTTGTAGAGCTTACGTTTCCTTTTGCTAGTTCTTCTCTTACAACAGGGTAATCTACATCGATAGAACCTGTTTTTTTATTCTCGATAAGTCCCTGTCCTGCGTTTAAAGGAGCTTGTTGGTTTTCCCAGATTGTTGAAAAAGTGCCATCCCCATTATCTTTGGTAGTTAACACCTGTCCAGCTACACCTGGAGTTATCTCTAAAGTAACATCTTTAAATATTGGATTTGCCTCACCAGAAACTGTAATGCTTTTTGAATACAAATTACCATCTGCTAAAACCCCCTCTACAAAAGGAAAATCAACATCTAAAACTCCACCTTGACTAACTTGTAAGCCCTTACCTGGTTTAACAACTCCTGGAGTATCTTCTGAGGCTTGTTCTACGCTAACGGTGTAAGTGGTCTGATTTGCAATAACTGTTTGTTTTACTATTACATTATCACCTTGCTTTACAATTGTACGATATTGATTATCTTTTACAATAGTATTTAAATCAAACTCAACGGGTTGATTCTTAGAATCGATATAAGTTAATTTACTATTATCTGGATTATAAGAAAGACTAGTGTTATTCAATGGTAACTCTTTTTCTTTCCCAGAGGCATCTATAAAAGAAAAAGTATTTGTAGTTGCATCATAAAATAAATCAGACGAATTTAAAACAAATGATTTTTCTTGTTGGTTTTCATCTCTATAGGTAATTTTATTTGTATTCTCATCGTATGACAAAACAGTCAGAGTTTCTGAAAATAAGCTCTTAATCAGATTTTTAACGCGATCTCCATCTAAATCTAAAATATCTTGAAAATTATCTACAACTGTCTGAGGAATGTCCATTTCCGCTGTTAAACGGTGCCATCTTCCTTGAAACCAGTAATAGTATCCAGGTGTAACACTGTCTTTACCAGTTCTTGAAGGAACACCACTTGTGTTGTATACAAGTAAACTTTCAATATTTCCGTTTGTAATGGTTTGTTTATCTATTGCATCGGTTAATGACACATTAGGGATTAACAGTCCTCTGTTTGCGGCAACAATAGTCAATTCAGCAGACTTATTAGGTGTTGCAGTTCCAATTCCTACTTGAGCATTAGCTATAAAAGCACCACCCATTAGTAAGGCAACCGAGAGTAATCTTTTTTTCATAATCGAGTTTTGTTTTTAATTTTCTTTCATTAATGGCGTTTAGGTACTTTTATTTGCAAACACGCTAAACACAGGAAATTCCCAATATTTTAAAATTGCCTTATTAACAAGGCTCTTGTTTTTTTATAAAATCTATATGCTTAGCCAAAACAATAAATCTTATAATTTTATCACTCATATGAAATTTTAAGAATTGAAAACAGGTAACTTAAAAAGCAAGATTATTTAGCTATTTGTAAATATCCAAGTAAGGTTACTAATTCAAGTTTTAATATTATTTTCAATAATAAAAAATGATATTTGTCATAAATCGGGTGCAAAATTAGGTATTGTAATGTCCATTTCAAACTGCGTAAAAAACACGAAATTGTTAAAAAACATCCCATAACTAACTCTATATAGTCAATTGTTATTCTCAAAAAGAGAATAAAAGAAAAAAAATAACCTCTAAACATCATTATAGCAACAAGTTAAAAACAAACTTTTTTTTTATACAATCTGAAAAAGAATCTTAAATAACTCTATTTTATCACACTTCAAATTAACATACCATTAAGAGAATATATACTTTTGAAATAACTATTTTATCTAACCTTCCCTTGTAATTACTACAATTACGAGACCTTATTAAAATGACTTTACGATATAGCTAGTTAAAAGAAAAATAAAAAATAGCTAAACGTCTTATTTACAAGATGATAAATTATACCTGTGAAAAACAAAAGACATTCAAAAATTGGTAGTAAATACCTCGGAAGTATAAATCACAATTTGTAATTAAAGTAAAAAAGACAACAAATCAAGTTAAATAAAACCAGGTTATATTAGAACAAATCTATCTTTACTCGTGTTTTATATTAGCAACGAATAACAACAGTAAAACTATCTTTTAAATGTAAAAACAGGTACTAAAACACAAAGATTTATCTTAAGGATTTCAAAAAAATATAATTAGTTTATAATATAAAACCTCTTACTTTTGAACTAAATATATATTTTGCTATTTTATTTATATAACCATGACTCCGGATATTATTTGTTACCTATACCCAAACACGTTTCACATTTTAAAAAATAAGCATCACAATACTCCAGACTTCTTTGGCAAAAAAAAGGATATTTCAACTTCTATGAGGTACCTTTTTTTTAAAGATTTACAGCAAAATTTTCAAATAGAAAATACAAGTAGCGCTTTAAAGGTTATCGCTGAATTACAAAATCCAAATAAGTCTAAAAACTTAACCAATCACCTGTTAATCAAAATATATCTTCAAGTTGGCTCTAAGATAATAGATACACCTTTACAAGATATTTATACAAACCCTAACATTGAAATATTAATAAAAGACTTAACTACCACTTTTTATACCAACTCGAAACAACACGAAAATGAATTAACTGAAAAACTCACTAATCAAATCTGGCCTAGTTTAAAACAAAACCAGGTTAGGAATTTCTTTAGTCTTTTACAGTATATGCAAAACATATTGCCTTATATGGCAGATGTAAAGCAAAATGCGCTAGATCTTTTAAATGCCCTAAGAGTCATACATTATAGTTTTTACTTAGAATATTTAAATGAAAATCAGGCCTGTAAATTATGGCAACAAACCACTGAAATAATCTTTGATGAGTTTAAAAGCTATCCTAGTTTTTTTGCAAGCTTAATTACCTACAATCAACAGGATATTTACTCTAATAATTATAATGATATTTTATTAGACCAAACCCACAACCCGCTTATCCAAAGAGTAATAAATCTAATTTTAGCGCCCAACAGAATTTTAAAATCCCAAAGCAATTGGCCTGTAGATGATTTATTTGAATTATTAGAACCTTTAGAATACTTACAAAAACAAGATCACTGTAATAGCAATGGTACTAATAATTTTTTTTCTTACCCGCAGGCTAGTCAAAAACAGCACTTGACAATACAACAATACAATAATAGCATTTTAGCTTATCAAAAAATTTTCTTGCCTATTTCCTGTAAATACGGTGTGGAATCTTATTTTGCTGAAAGTTTACAAAATGGTGAATTTTATAAGGCAGGTAATTTAGAAATAGAACAGGAAGATTTCTTAAATAGGGTAAGAAACTTTACTAAGCGACACAAAATTAAATTATCACCCAACCAAAGTGTACTTTTTGCCTTTAACTCCGCTTTATTTACCGATACTTGTGTTTACTTATCATCGAAGAAATTATTTTTTTCGAAAGTAAAAAAAATAAAGTGGAAAGATATCAAGATACAAACCAGCGTTGATTTCACCTGTAATTACCTAGTATTAAAAGTAAATAAAGTAAAAATCACAGAAATTCTACTAGATCCCTCTCGAGTGAACTATACAAAAAGTTTAACTGATCTTGAAAAGCATCAGGTAAAAGAGCTATTTAAAAAGGATTTTATTGGTATAAAGAAAACATTTAAAGAATTTAAAGAAATAGTGATGGTCTACAAAAACAACAAAAAGACAAAATCATGATACAATTTTGTCTTTTTGTTATTTTTTTACTGCTTTTATTTTCCTTAGCGTTTCACCGCCTTAAGCATACGATAATTTTTCTTTAAGTCCTTACTAAGCTGCACTTCTTTAAAGTCTAATGTGTCGAATAAAGCCTTTGTTTGTTGGGGTAAATATTGATTTATCTCATAAAACAACATGCCATTGGAACCTAAGTTATCGTTTGCCAAGCGAGCAATCTTACGATAAAAAATAAGCGGATCATCATCCCTTACAAACAAAGCTAGAGATGGCTCATATTTTAACACATTATCATGAATTTCACTTTTCTCTAGTTCTCTAACATAGGGTGGATTGGAAACAATAATATCAAATTTTTGTTCTAGTTTATCTAAAGCTAGTACATCTGTGTTTACTAGATTTACTTTAACTTGATTTAATTCCATGTTGTGTTTAGCAACCTGCAAAGCACCGGGGCTAATATCCATTAGAGTTACCTTAGCATTGGGCAAGAACTTAGCAAGAGTAATTCCAATACAACCACTACCTGTACCTATATCCAATATGTGAATAGAGGTAGATTTATCTTCAATAGAATTCAAAATCCACTCCACAAGCTCCTCAGTCTCACTACGAGGAATTAAAGTATCTGGAGTAACTTTAAAAGTCAAACCGTAAAAATAGGCTCTTTGAAAAACGTACTGAATCGGTACTGCATTTAAAAGCTTTTCCAAAGTCTGCATCCAAAGGGTTACAGAGTTAGTTTCTAAAGCTGGATTCATCACATAGTCTAAACGTGTTTTAGTTTCTATTTCCTGTAAGGCAATTAAAAATAAAGATTGAGCTTCCTTTTGGTCATATAAAGGGGTTAAGGCTTGGATGAATTGCTGTTCTAGAGCTTTTAACAACATAGTTTTATATTTCGAAGATTAACAGATTTATTTTAAATATTGTAAATTTGTTCAAAGATACAGTTTTATCCATTTTGAAAGAACATCAAATATACATTTCTAGAGCCCTTGAACTTGCTAAAGCAGGAATCTACAGGGCAATGCCTAACCCAAGTGTTGGAGCAGTAATTGTACATGAAAATAAGATAATCGCAGAAGGGTTCACCAGTGCTTACGGGGGAGCACATGCCGAGGTGAATGCTATTTCGCAAGTAAACGACAAACAAATTTTAAAGCAAAGTACCCTATATGTAACTTTAGAACCTTGTAGTCATTTTGGTAAAACCCCTCCTTGTAGCGACTTAATAATACAGATGCAGATTCCAAGAGTAGTAATTGGAACTGTAGATCCTTTTGCTAGTGTGAAAGGAAAAGGAATTGAAAAATTAAAAAAAGCGGGATGTCAGGTCATAGTGGGTGTATTAGAAAAACAATGTCAACAAATCAATAAACGTTTTTTTAATTTCATTAAAAACAAAAGACCATATATTATTTTAAAATGGGCACAAACCTCAAAAGGCTTTATTGCTCCTTTATCCAAAAATGAAAAAGCTCCGTTTTGGATATCTAATACCTATAGCAAGCAACTAGTACATAAATGGCGCAGCGAGGAATGTGCATTTTTAGTGGGCACCAATACGGTATTACAAGACAACCCAAGTTTAACCACAAGAGATTGGTATGGACCCAACCCTATTCGCTTATTTATAGATAAAAACGCAATTATAGACAACTCCTATAATCTTTTAGATAACTCTACTCCTACTATATGCTTTACCCAAAACAAACAAGTTTTTGACAAAGCCAATTTAAAGTACATACAAGTAGACTTTCAAAAAAATATACCCCTGCAAATTTTAGAGCACCTTTATAAACTAAATATAATGTCTTTAGTTATTGAAGGGGGAAGTAAAACCATAGAAAGTTTTATAGAACAACAACTCTGGGATGAAGCCAGAATATTTACAGGCCAAAATAATATAAACAAGGGGGTTTTAGCCCCTAAAATCACAGATTTTAAGTCCATAGAAAGTTATTACTTATTAAAGGACCAATTAGATATTGTAAAAAGACAAAATGAATAAACAAATAGATTCCTATAAAACAATAAATCAACCAACCCAAGAGGTACTTTACAAGGAGAAAAACAGCAAATTCTTCGCCTATGCTTTTCCAATTACTAGTGAACAGGAAGTAAAACCTATTTTAGATCAGATTAAAAAGCAACACTACAACGCAAGACATTGGTGTTATGCTTTCCAATTAGGAGCAAAACAGGTTTACTATAGAGTAAATGATGATGGAGAGCCTAGCAACACAGCAGGAGCACCTATTTATGGTCAAATACAGTCCTTTGAGTTAACAGATGTATTAGTTGTTGTAGTACGCTATTTCGGTGGTATAAAATTAGGGGTTGGAGGTCTTATAACAGCTTACAGAGCAGCAGCTCAATTAGCTTTGGAACAAGCACAAATTGTTGATAAAACCATCGATGAACACTTCAAAATACTATTTCAATACAAAGACATGAACAATGTTATGCGTATTATAAAGGAAAAAGATCTTGAAATAGTTGAGCAACAAATGCACATGAGTTGTTGCATTGAGGTGAAAATACGCCTTAACGAATATGAGAAAGCTCTTGCTAGTTTTGAACCTTTTTATGAAGTTAAAATCCTTACACCAGATATGCCAGAATATAACAAGGACAAGTTGTAAAACAACTTGTCCTTTGTCAATATATTTACTGTTGTTTACTTAGTTCGCTATTTATAAGCTCTATAAACCCATCATAATGACCGGCTAGGTACAAACGATAACCTTCGTTTTGAGCTACAGGAACTTGCATAAAATCAGGCTGATTTACTAGATAAATTAAAAAAGCATCCACATAATCCGGATTCATCCTAAGATCTTTAATTAAATCCGACTTAGGGTATTGCTCCAAAAACTCGGTAACTTTAAGTTGCATCTTCTCATAAGCAATAGCTTGTTTGTCTGCTTTACGCTTGCCACTAAATAAATTCACAACCGCTCCAATGTTGATTCCCAAGCCTCCGGTAGGTGTTGCCGAGGTTAGAGTATTGTTTGTTTTAAAGTTAATTTCCGCATTGGTTAATTTTTGTCTGTCTCCTAAATCAAAGAAATCTGGGCCAAAATCTTTTTTTACAATCACAATTTCTTCTAAATTTTGCCCCGGTTTACTTAAAACCACATTTACCCTTGCTTGAGTAATATCTTGTGGAAGCACCACATAATCAGAAGTAGCAGTGTATTTGCCAGAAAATCGTAATGTATCTCCACTTTGTACAGGAATCATGTAATAACCAGTTATATCACTTTGGACCTCTTGCTTGGTTTGCCTATTGACAACTAACACTTCTTGGGTTGTTCCATCGTAAAGACGAATCCTTCCATCTAAAGTTATTCTTTCTTGCGAAAAACCACTAATACCAGATAATCCAACTATGGCTACTAACCAAATTGATGCTTTCATAAAATACGCTTTTTGTAAATATATAGAATTATTAATACTTGTTAAAATATAAAGCTTTAATTTTTTTATTTTATTACCTGTAATTTTTGCAATACATAATCCGGTACCCCACAAGGCCTATTTGTCTTTGAATCCATAAAAACCAACAAGGAGTTTGCAGTGGTTAGTAATTGGTTTTTTTCATTATAAATTTCATAATCAAATTCAATTTTCACTCCACTACATTTTTTTAAAATAGTAACTATGGTTAAAATTTCATCGTAAAAAGCCGACCTCTTGTAATTCATAGTTAGGGAAACAACTGGTAAGATAATACCCTGCTGTTCCATCTGTGCATATGATATACCAAGGTTTCTTAGCCATTCAACTCGCCCTATTTCAAAGTATTGCGCATAGTTCCCATGATAAACCACTCCCATTTTATCTGTCTCCGCATAACGCACCCTAACACTAGTCTTAAAACTGTTCATTATATTTTTCTATATTTGTTTGTTTATAATTTTATACTACTTACTATTTTTTTTTGATTTTTACAATGGGTAAAAAGTTTTTTTATCCCGAAATTTGTTCACATATTTGTCCCCGAAATCAAACGGGAATTTCGTCCTGTTAAAATCACTCAAAAATAGTAACTGTTTTTTTAATTCTAACCAATAATGCGTGAATATCCGAATATGACAGCTGAATCTGTATGGAACAATTGTCTAGAATTCATTAAAGATAACATTCAAGATCAAGCTTTTAAGACTTGGTTTATGCCTATTAAGGCTATTGAATTAGTCAATAATGAATTAGCTATTCAGGTACCTAGTAAATTCTTTTACGAGTGGTTGGAAGAGCACTATGTTCATCTGTTAAAGAGTGCTTTAACAAGATATCTAGGAGCCGATGCTAGATTGTTATACAAGATCCAAATGGAGAGCAAACAAGCTAGCAAACAACCCTTTACAGAACAGTTACCAAGCACAAACAGAAGCACTGTTAAGCCTCAAGAATTAGATGTTCCGATTGAGAAAAAAAATCCAGAATTAAAAAATCCTTTTATAATTCCAGGAATTAGAAATGTTAAAATTGAATCTCAATTAAACAGCAATTATTCTTTTGATAATTTTTTAGAAGGGGATTCCAATAGATTGGCCCGTTCTGCAGGATTAGCAGTTGCTAATAAACCTGGTGGTACTTCTTTTAACCCTCTATTAATATTTGGAGGTGTTGGACTTGGAAAAACTCACCTTGCTCAAGCAATTGGAATTGAAATAAAAGAGATTTATCCTGAGAAAACGGTTCTTTATATTTCCGCAGAGGTATTTACCCAGCAATATACGGACTCGATTAGAAAAAATACAATTCACGATTTTATCTATTTCTATCAATTAATAGATGTACTAATTGTGGACGATATTCAATTTTTATCAGGAAAGGGAAAAACACAAGAAACTTTTTTCCATATATTTAATCACTTACATCAAAACGGAAAACAGGTTATTTTAACCAGTGATAAAGCTCCGGTAGACATGCAAGATATCGAGCAGCGTTTACTTTCCCGATTCAAATGGGGATTATCTGCAGAGATTACACATCCTGATTTTCAAACCAGAGCAAAAATTGCCCAAAGCATATTATATCGCGATGGAGTACAAATGCCTAAAGAAATAATTGACTATATTGCTCAAAATGTATCAACTAATATTCGTGAATTAGAAGGTGCTATTATTTCTTTAATCGCTCAATCTTCATTTATTAAATCAGAGGTAACTCTAGATTTAGCTAGACAGGTGGTTGAGAAATTTGTCAAAAATGTAAAAAGAGAAATCTCTATTGATTATATTCAAAAAGTGGTTTCGGATTATTTTGATATTGATACTGATGTACTTCGATCAAAGACAAGAAAAAGAAATATTGCCCAAGCAAGACAACTTTGCATGTTTTTTGCCAAGAAGTATACAAAAAATTCGTTGGCTAGTATTGGTTCTCAAATCGGTGGACGTGACCACGCAACGGTATTACACGCCTGTAAGACAATTGATAATTTAGTTGAAACCGATAAAGAATTTAAAAAATACTACGAAGATATTAATCTAAAGCTTAATATGTAATGCTGACTAAAATTCTAATGGTCTGTTTGGGAAACATTTGCCGATCCCCTTTGGCGCAAGGCATTTTAGAATCTAAATTAGACGCTAGTAAATTTTTTGTTGATTCAGCGGGAACTGCATCTTGGCATCAAGGTAAAAAACCAGACCCTAGATCTATTAAAATAGCAAGGGAGCATGGTATTGATATTAGTAAACAAAAATCAAGACCCTTACGCCTTGAAGACTTTGACTTATTTGATTATATACTGGTTATGGATACTGACAACTTAAAAGATGTCTTATCTTTAGCTCCAGATCAAAAAAGCAAAGATAAAGTAAAGCTTATCTTAGATTACTCACAAACCCCTGGCGCAATTGTACCAGATCCTTACTATGGAGCAGAAGATGGTTTTTTAAAGGTTTATAATCTTTTAGATCAAGCCTGTAATAACTTTCACCAACAATTAAATAAATAAAATTATATACAAAAAAGGGATGGAATCTGTTTTCTTTCCCTTTTTTACTTTTAATCCCTACCTTTGTAGTATTCAAATAAATTCATTTTTATGAGCGCAACAGCCACTCCAGCTAGCCTGTATCTTATCCCAATTACCCTTGGTGAGACGCAAAACCCGCTAGATGTCTTACCCTTAACTATCCAACGCTGCATTGAATCACTTGATATATTTATAGTGGAGAATGAAAAAGTAGCAAGAAGGTTTATTAAAAGTATATGTCCTGAGAAAAAGCAATCCGAATTAGTACTTTTTCCATTAAACAAACACACAGATAGCAAAGATTTGAAATCCTATATACAGCCGTTATTACAAGGGAAAAGTGTTGGATTAATGAGTGACGCAGGATGCCCGGGGGTAGCAGATCCTGGTGCAATTATTGTTGATTTAGCCCATAAAAACAATATAAAGGTTCGTCCATTAGTGGGACCCTCTTCTATTTTACTGGCCATGATGGCCTCGGGAATGAATGGACAAAGTTTTGCTTTTAATGGATACCTACCCATTGATAAGGCTCAAAAGAAAACTTCATTAAAGCAGTTAGAAAAACTGTCCTTTGATATAAATCAATCCCAATTATTTATCGAGACTCCCTATCGAAATAATCAGCTACTGGAAGATATGATACATATTTTGCATCCACAGACCCTAATTTGTATTGCTTGCGATATCACTTTACAAACCGAATATATCCAGACAAAAACGGCTAATGAGTGGAAAAAACAAAATATTGATTTACATAAAAGACCCTGTATTTTTATTATACACAAGCCTAGATAATCATACAGATACTTTCTTTACTAGGTAAGAAACAGTACTTTTTTGTCTTTTGTAAAAAATGTTTTTCTCACACAAAAACAAAAACCTGTTTTTTTTACCTTGTTTTCAAAATTTTAAAAATCAAAGAACCCTATATTGTAAAAAATATAAAGGCTACTGGATCAACAAACCAGTAGCCTTATGGTTTTAAATATAATAGGACCTTTATCTATTTCTTTTAATTTTTAACTCTTTGTTTAATAACTTGAGTTTGTTTGGCCTGTGGCATTAAAAATCCAAGTTTCATTCGAGTTAGCATCTTTCTTACAAAATTCACAAAAAACGTTCGCTGTCCAAAAACAGTACCAATGCTAATTAACATCACTTTGTATACTGGCATTATTAAAATCACATACAAAATCCAATAAGGCACCGGGTGCATTAGACCTCTTTCAATTCCTATATATGATAAAATAGGTTTTGAAATAAAAGCCGACGTAGAACCGGTAATTGCAAAAACAATTAAAATAATAACTGCTTGAAAATTGGAGTTCAAGCCCCAACGCTTTTTTAACTTTTCCATTATTTATTTTTAATCTAAACAAAAATACTACTTTATAAATACAGAAGTACTAAAATAAACTTAAAATATAGCTATTTCTCTTTTATTCAGTATTATAGAACACAAAACACTCTCCACAAAACGTTATATTTCCATTTTACTTAGGGTTTCCATCACATATTCATGCATAACCTCCCTATAATCTAGATGCGTGACAATTCTAAGCCAACCTTGCCCCATTTGGCTAATGGCAATATTTTTTTGTTTTAATTTATCCAAAAACAAGCCATTGTAAGCTGGTTTAAGTAACTTAAAGATCACAATATTGGTCTGTACAGGTAAAACCTCACTAACCCAGTCTTTCTTCCTTAAAACCATCTCTAATTGTTTAGCTCTAAAATGGTCTCTTTGTAATCGACTAACATTATTTTTTAAAGCAAATAAAGCAGCACTAGCTAAATAGCCAGTTTGTCTCATTCCTCCACCAAAAAGCTTTCTTAAACGTATTGCTTTTTCTATGTCTTTTTTACTACCCAATAACACCGAACCAATTGGCGCCCCTAATCCTTTAGAGAAACACACCGAAATGGTATCAAATAATTCTCCAAATTGACTAGGATGCTGACTCTTTGCCACCAAAGCATTCCAAAGTCTTGCTCCATCTAAATGTAGCTTCATATTTTTTTGTTCACAATAGGCTCTTATTTGCGCGATTTGATCCAACTCATAACACGCTCCCCCACCTTTGTTGGTTGTGTTCTCTAAACAAACTAAAGTAGAGTTTGACAAATGAATATTATCCGGGTCGGTATACACCTGATCGATTTGATCGGCGGTGATTCGTCCTCTATCGCCTTGTATTAATCCAACGCTAACCCCACTGTGAAATGCCGCTCCACCACCCTCAAATTGGTAAACATGTGAAGATATATCACAAATTAATTGATCTCCTGGCTGAGTATGTAGTTTAATTGCAACTTGATTTGCCATAGTTCCCGAAGGAAAAAACAAGGCAGCCTCCATGCCAAATAATTCAGCAACAGCCAGTTCTAATTCATTGGTACTACCATCTTGTTTGTAGACATCATCTCCTACCCTAGCCTTAAGCATATAGCTTACCATTTCAGGTGTTGGCTTTGTTATTGTATCACTGATTAAATTAATTTCCATAAATTGAATTGGAATAAGTATTTTTGTGGATAAATATAACAATAAATTATGGTAACCACTGAACAACAGAAGGACATTATTGATCGCCTTGGCGCGTTAAGGAGGTATCTTTGACGTAGATAAAAAGTTAATCGAGATCACAAACGATGAGGAAAAGACCTTTGACCCAGACTTTTGGAAGAATTCAAAGGAGGCCGAAATCTTTGTAAAAAACTTAAAATCTAAAAAGAAATGGGTCCAGGGATACAACAGCGCAGAGCAAGCCGTTGAGGAACTACAAATCCTATTAGAATTTTACGCCAGCGGTGAGGCTGATGTAAAAGATATTGAACAACAATATCAAGTTAGCCTTGGTATTATTGAACAATTAGAGTTCAAAAACATGTTGTCCGATGAAGGTGACAACATGAGTGCGGTATTACAAATCACTGCAGGAGCCGGGGGAACAGAAAGTTGTGACTGGGCTGCCATGTTAATGCGTATGTACATTATGTGGGGAGAACACAGTGGTATGAAAGTAAAAGAATTAAACTACCAACAAGGCGAAGTAGCAGGGGTAAAAACCGTTACTTTAGAATTTGAGGGTGAATTTGCTTTTGGTTATTTAAAAGGAGAAAACGGAGTTCACCGATTAGTGAGAATCTCCCCTTTTGATAGCAATGCAAAAAGGCATACCTCTTTTGCCTCGGTGTATGTTTATCCTTTGGCTGATGACACTATTGAGATTGAGGTAAACCCCTCAGAAATCTCATGGGAAACTATGCGCTCCAGTGGTGCGGGAGGTCAAAATGTAAACAAAGTAGAGACTGCCGTTAGATTACGTCACCACCCCACAGGGATTATCATTGAGAATTCCGAAACCCGTTCTCAGTTAGACAACAAACTCAAAGCAATGCAACTTTTAAAATCTCAGTTATATGAAATTGAGCTTAAGAAAAAACAAGCAATGCGAGATGAGATTGAGGCTAACAAGAAAAAAATCGAATGGGGTTCGCAAATAAGAAACTACGTTATGCATCCTTACAAGCTAGTAAAAGACGTACGTACATCTTATGAAACTACCGATGTAGATTCTGTTATGAACGGAGAAATTGATCACTTTTTAAAGGCCTATTTAATGATGATGGGACAAAAAGAGGAACAATAAAAGTTAAAAGGCATTTTCTTACATAATAAGAAATGCCTTTTTTTTATAATTTCTAGCAAAGAAAAAGGCTGATAGAAATTCCTACCAGCCCCTTATTTAAAGATCCCCATCTTTAAAACCTTGTTTGCCAACAAAGGTTAACTAAATAAGTAAATAAAAAACATTCGAAATTATTTGACTTATAAGTACTATACAAATATACAGTATTTGATTAATAAAAAAACAGTTAAACACTATTTTTACCTACTATTTTTTATTTAAGTGCTTTTACAAAGCGTAAAACTTTACATTTTGTTAGCACACCTGGTATTTAAAACACCTTAACAGACATTATTTGACACAAAACCACTCCGATAAAAAAAGCCTTTCACACAAATGTGAAAGGCTTTTTTTGCTATATCTAATAGGATTACCCCATTACAAATCGTATTAAGTAAAAAACAATCATTGCCAATACAGCTGATACTGGAATGGTCAAAATCCAGGCCCATAAAAGATTTATGGTCACTCCCCAACGAACTGCACTTACTCGTTTGGTTACCCCTACTCCAATAATAGATCCTGTAATGGTATGAGTTGTGGACACAGGTATACCAAAGTGCTCGGTAACATAAAGAGCAAAGGCTCCTGCTGTTTCAGCCGCAACTCCCTCTAAAGGAGTCACCTTTGTAATTTTAGACCCCATTGTCTTAACAATCTTCCACCCTCCGGATAAAGTTCCAAGTCCAATAAAAAGGAATGAAGCTAAAGGCACCCACCACCAGTGTTCTACAAAGACTTTAAAAGTATCTACTCCACTGGCCAAATAAGCTGGATCCATATCTACATTAATATGGTAATAAATCACCGCAGCACCAATAATACCCATTACTTTTTGGGCATCATTTCCTCCGTGCCCTAAAGAGAATAAAGCAGAAGATACCAGTTGTAAACGTTTAAACCAAACCTCACATCTATGCGGATTTTTTCTTCGACATATCCACAAAATAGCAATGGTGATAAAATAAGCCAACACCAATCCCAGTAATGGGGCCCCGAAGATAAACAGGAAAATTGGAATAACTTTCGAATAAACGATAACATCTTGTCCTCCAGGGGCTAAAGCTCCTGCGTAGGCTAAAGCTGCACCAATAAAACCACCTATTAGGGTGTGAGAAGAAGAAGAAGGAATCCCTAATTTCCAAGTTATTAAGTTCCATATAATAGCCGCTACTAATCCGGCAAATATAACCTCAAGGGATATAAAATTCTCATTAACACTCTTTGCAATGGTATTACCGATTTTAAATTCACCAATAACATACAAAGAGATAAAATATGCAGCAAAGTTAAAGGCCGCGGCCCATACAACTGCTTGAAAGGGGGTTAAAACACGAGTGGTTACAATAGTAGCAATGGAATTGGCCGCATCGTGAAAACCGTTAATGTAATCAAAACCTAGAGCTAATACAATAATAACAATTAGCATTATCCCACTTTGATTACTTAACATTTCAGTAAAAAACTCCATGAAATAAAAACTAAATTATGAATACTTAACAGTTATGGTTTCCAATACGTTTGCAACATCACGACAACTGTCTGTTGCACTTTCTAAGGCAGCCATAACCTCTTTGTATTTAATTATTTCTATAGCATCGTTTTCATTCTCAAAGATATCCAATACCGCTTTGTCAAAAACTTTATCTGCTTTACGCTCTAAGCGTAAGATGTTTTTACAAACTTCTGCTAAAAGGCTCAGGTTCTTTAAATTCTTTAATTCTCTTAATCCCTTACAAACCTCGGTACAAGCATCTAGATTTGCTTCTGTTAATTTACGAAGCGCTTTAGTTACTTTATCAATTTGATAAAGACGCATACGAGATGCTGCATCGGCTAAATTATCCGCCACTTCATCCACAGCGGTTATTAAATTATAGATATCTTCTCTATCAAAAGGAGTGATAAAGTTTTTTACCAACTCTACACGTGTCCTTTGAGCTATAATCTCAATCTCGTTTTGTAAAGCCTCTACTTGCTTAAGCATTTTCTCTCTTTCTTTAGCCGGAGCGTTTACAGCCTCGTTTAAAGTCTCGGATAACAATTGCAGTTTTGTGGCTGCTTGCTCAAATAAAGGATAAAACACTTTATCCTTAGGTACTAAAAATTGAAAAATGTTGTTTAATGACATTATAACTAATGGTATTTGTGAAACGCAAGCAAAATTAGTTATTTCTTGTTATCCTATGTTACGAAATTGTAAAATATTCCAAGAATTAATTTTTTAACACATGGTTTTAACTTTGACATTATTTTGTACATTAGCAAAAACCATATTAAATATACACAAATATTCACACATAGCATGGATTTAAATTTCAATAAAAATGAGGACCACAATAAGTTACTACTCTCAGAACTTAAAAGAAAGTTGGCCCAAGTTAAATTAGGCGGTGGTCAAAAACGCATAGATAAACTACATCAACAAGGTAAGTTAACAGCCAGAGAAAGAATTGATTATCTATTAGATCCAAAAGCACCTAGTATTGAAATCGGTGCCTTTGCAGGTCAAGACATGTACCAAGAACATGGTGGATGCCCAAGTGGTGGAGTGGTTGTTAAAATTGGCTTTATAAAAAACAAACAATGTATTGTGGTTGCCAATGATGCGACTGTAAAAGCAGGAGCTTGGTTTCCAATTACAGGTAAGAAAAATCTACGAGCACAGGAAATTGCTATAGAAAACAAACTTCCTATTATTTATTTAGTAGATAGCGCCGGGGTATACCTACCCCTACAAGATGAAATATTCCCCGATAAGGAACACTTTGGAAGAATATTTAGAAACAATGCCATTATGAGTAGCATGGGTATAACTCAAATTGCTGCGGTAATGGGAAGTTGCGTGGCCGGGGGAGCCTACCTTCCTATTATGAGTGATGAGGCTTTAATTGTAGATAAAACAGGTAGTATTTTTTTAGCAGGAAGTTATTTAGTTAAAGCAGCCATTGGAGAGAATATCGATAATGAAACCTTAGGTGGCGCCTCTACACATTGTGAAATATCCGGAGTTACTGATTACAAGGCAAAAGATGATAAAGACGCCTTGGATACCATCAAGCGTATTGTAGATAAAATCGGAGATTATACCAAAGCAGGATTCTCTCGTGTACAGAGTGAAAAACCAGCTTTAGACCCACAGGATATCTATGGCATATTGCCTAAAAATAGAGCCGAACAATACGATATGTA
The DNA here is from genome assembly GCF_054871605.1 of Myroides sp. LJL119. NCBI lineage: Bacteria > Pseudomonadati > Bacteroidota > Flavobacteriia > Flavobacteriales > Flavobacteriaceae > Myroides > Myroides sp. LJL119. The sequence continues at coordinate 87,069 of NZ_JBTXLO010000011.1, read as the reverse complement.
TGAGATTATTAAACGTCTTGTGGATAACTCTCAATATGATGAATACAAAAAAGGTTACGGCCAAAGCATAATAACTGCCTATGCCAGAATAGATGGCTGGGCTGTAGGAATTGTGGCCAATCAACGAAAAGTTGTTAAAACCAGTAAGGGGGAAATGCAATTCGGAGGAGTTATTTATTCGGATTCTGCAGATAAAGCAACCCGCTTTATAGCCAATTGTAATCAAAAGAAGATACCTTTGGTATTTTTACAAGATGTTACTGGCTTTATGGTTGGAAGCAAAAGCGAACATGGTGGAATCATTAAAGATGGAGCCAAGATGGTTAATGCCGTGGCTAACTCGGTGGTACCTAAATTCACTGTAATTGTTGGCAACTCTTATGGCGCGGGGAACTATGCCATGTGTGGAAAAGCTTATGACCCTCGTTTGATCTTTGCTTGGCCTAGTGCTGAATTAGCTGTAATGGGAGGAGCCCAAGCAGCTAAGGTATTGCTTCAAATTGAGGCTTCCGCTAGAAAAGCCAAAGATCAAGAATTAAACCCAGAGCAAGAAAAAGAGCTGTATCAACAAATAAAACAAAAATACGACCAACAAGTATCTCCGTATTACGCTGCTTCTAGAATCTGGACCGATGCTATTATTGATCCATTAGATACAAGAAAATGGATTTCTATGGGAATTCAAGCTGCTGATCATGCACCTATAGAAAAGCCTTTTAATCTTGGAGTAATTCAAGTATAATATAAAAACACATCATAAAACTTAAGACACATGCCCCAAAAAAATAAAATTTTTAGGGCATGTGTTTTATTTTAAACCATAGAAAAAAAACAAAATGATTCCATGTTAATGGCTATAAATCCACCTGGTGGGTTAAAGCAAATCTAGCGAAAACATCACTTAGGTTATTATCTTTGCCCTTTTTTTGTATTATCTTAAAACTACGTGTTAAATTTAGATTAGCTATCCTTACAATCTGTAGTTCTTTATACTTCAACTCCTTTAAAATTGCATATTTAGACAAAAAAGCAAAACTATTACAATGTGCTAAATACGTTTTCACACTTTGCTGTGAATCCAGATACATCTCTACTTTGAGTTTGTTTTTATCAATTCCGGCTTGTTTAAGCCCCTTTTCTATTACCTCTTGTGTGGTTAAATCAGAGTCCAAAAACAAATAAGACAAATTTAACAACTCCGATTTATCAATCAAATCACCTTCAAGATAAGGGTTATTTGCTCTACAGACCAAAACGATTTGATCTTGCAAAAAATCTTGATACAAAATATCTGGATGCTCACTAGATGCCTCGATAAGTCCTATATCAATCTTATTGTCTAACAATAAATGTTCTATAATTGTGCTACTACTGGTTTGTACTGCAATATCTACCTTATCTAATTTTTGGCGAAAACCAGCTAGCAAGGCAGATAAAATATACTGAGATATAAGGCTACTTGCACCTACTAGTAAACCACCTTGGATAGGTGAACTTAAAGCTTTTAAATCAAACTCTAGTTTTTGATAAGCTTGAAAAACATTCTTTGCATAATCTAACAAAACCTCTGCCGGGGGAGTTAAATAAATCTGGGTAGAACCCCTGTGAAATAATTTGACATTAAAATGATTTTCAATTTCCTTGATATGTTTGGTTACTGCAGGTTGGGATATTCCCAATTCTTTAGCCGCCTTGGTAAAGCTACCATGAAGAGCTACTAAATAAAATACTTTCAAACGAAAATCAAACATATGTATTGCTAATAATTTTAAGATCCCTTTTTTTAATCAATAACATACAAAAATAGCATATGACGACCTATAAAAAAAGCAAAACATTAAAGTACTTAAACATCCAGAAAATTTCCTTTTTACTATCTAAAGATTCTTTAAAAAATAAAAATAGCACTTTATAAATTTACCCTTATACAAAGTAAGTAGTTACTAGTATAATAAAACAAGTCTTCCCTGTTTTATACAATAAAATAAAAAGACAACACCTACTTTTCTAAAACCCATAATTAGAAAAAAATTATTTATTGCTTTTTAACTTTAACGACTTACTTTTTTTAAAAAGACACAGACTATTTACTTGGAAATCCTTTCATTTTTATAGATTCTCTCTAGCTCTTGTCTTAGCCAAAGAAACAACGTAGCTTTGCAAAAAATTTCAACATGCAACAAACAAGTAGCCTATCACAGCTGCAAGACAACAACCAAAAGGGATGGGTTAACGGATTCATAGGTGTTTTACTATTTAGTGGCTCGATGCCTTTTACAAAAATGGCCGTGATTTACTTTGATCCGATTTTCACAACTGCCGCTCGAGCTGGCATTGCCGGTATACTCGCTGCTATTTGCCTTTGGTATTTTAAACAGCCCCTACCTAAGAACAATCAAATCTTTCCCATCTTTATTGTTGCACTTGGAGCCGTAATCGGATTCCCTTTACTCTCGGCCATGGCCTTGCAATACATATCTTCGGCTCACTCTTTGGTGTTTTTAGGTATGTTACCTATGTGTACGGCAATTTTCGCTGTTTTTCTTGCCAAAGAAAAGCCTAGCAAATTGTTTTGGTTTTTTTCAACTATAGGTGCATTATTAGTTATAGGTTATGCAGCCAGAAATGGTCTACAATCCTCTATTGTTGGTGAGGGCTTAATGCTAGGGGCCATTGTTTTATGTGGTTGGAGTTATGCCAAGGGAGCCATTTTATCCAAAACATTAGGAGGATGGCAGGTTATTTCATGGGCTTTGGTGATTTGTTTACCCATTTCTCTACCTGCAATATTTTTACAGCTTCCACCAAATATTCAAACCATAAATCCTTTAGGGTACTTAGGTATTGCCTATATTGGGGTTATCAGCATGTTTGTAGGGTTTATCTTTTGGTATAAAGGTCTCTCGCAAGGGGGAATTGCCAAAGTTGGACAGTTACAATTGCTTCAACCTTTCTTTGGTATGGCCCTAGCAGGCATACTTCTACATGAGCAGATAGATCCAATTATGATAGGTGTTACTTTGGGTATTATTTTATGTGTTGCCTTAAGTAAAAAATATGCTTAAAAATTAAACGTAAGTTTTCATACTATAAAATAAATGCCAGGGTTGAGAAATCCTGGCATTTATTTTCTTAATATCTTTTTTTTAACTCCTAGCATTTTAAAATAAAATACTTTTTTTAAGTCTTATAGTTTAACGCACAATGTAATTACTATCGGGTTTAATAAGCTTAGGAACAGGTAAACTGGCTAATTCACATAAAGAATATTCTATATTACCGCACATTTGATCTAAAGCCAAATCGTTGGCCTCCTCTCCAAATGGCTCCGCAATCTCATCCACCACCGCGTCTAATCCTAAAAAAGTATAGGCAACAAAAGTTACAAAAAATGGCATTGTCCATACAATTAAATCCAATAACCCGAAAGGCAACAAAAAGCAGTAGATATAAACAGTTCGATGCAACATCACAAAATATACAAAAGGTATTTTGGTGTGAATAATACGCTCACAAGTACCTAAAATAATACTTAACTCTGCTATATTCTGATCTATTCGCGCTTGGGTTATACTATCTATAGCCCCTTTTTGATAGGCCATGGCTATAAAGGCTGTTAATTCATTTAAAATAAAAGCAGGCTTGAAATGCATTTTAAGCATTTGTTTATAAGTCAAAGCGGGTAATAACTGCTCTAGTTTACTATAATCTTGCTTATCACGCAATTGGTAATTTAATGCATAACAAAATGCAATAATTAACTTTATGGCTTGTTGCTTTTGTTCAAAGGTAAAATCCGAACTTTGTTTAATGAAGTTTAAAATTTGAAAAGCCAATGATCTGGTATGAATAACTAAACTTCCCCAGGATTTACGACCCTCCCAAAACCGGTCGTAAGCAGCACTGTTACAAAAGCCAAGGAAAATCGCCAAAGAAATCCCAACTAAAGTAAAAGCACCTACATTTAATGGGACAATATACTCAGGATAAAAATACCTAGCAAAGTAAACTAGCCAAGAAAACAAAAACACGGCCAACAAAGCAGGGCCAATTTTTGTAATAACAGAACCTTTTACAACAAAAAGCATTCTAAGGACATTCATCCTTTGACGAACGATCATAATCGATAAAATTTAATTTTAGTACAAATGTAGCTCAAAGCTATAAAAAAAAGCTACTTATTTTTTTGAAAATAAGTAGCCCTTATAGATGCTTTTAACATCTTACAACAATAATTTATATCTGTATAACAAAACACGAATGTGTTAAATTTAAAACACTTTAGATTTTAAATATCCGATACAATGTAGTAAATATAATAAAAAAAGTTTGTAAATAATATTTTATATATACATAAAATGCACAAAAAGCATACATAAACAACCAACTTTTTAAATATCAACGAAATACAAATAAAACTTTTTATACAATTTTTTATACCTTAGAGGCTTCGATTATCTTAAAATAAAATATTTGTTTACATTCGCAAACTAAATAAAAAACAACCTTGATTTAATGAATAACCAAAATACGTCCAACTACAAACAAACCTCTTTATTACAAGCCTTAATTCCTGTTTTTGCTCTAGTGGCTTTACTTGCAATTAATGTTTACGTGTTTCGCGATGAGGCCCTGGGTGGTACAAATCAATTTATATTACTAATTGGAGGCTCTATCGCCACAGCAATTGGTCTATATAATAAGATTCCATACGATGAAATTCTTATACACATTACCAATAATGTAAGGGACACCTCTAGTGCTATTTTCATTTTACTTCTAGTAGGAGCATTATCCGGGGCTTGGTTAATCAGTGGGATAATTCCCAATATGATATATTATGGCTTAACTATTTTACACCCTAGTATCTACCTACCGGCCTGTGTGATAATAACATCGATAATCTCGGTTGCAACCGGAAGCTCTTGGACAACTTCAGCAACAGTTGGAATTGCCCTTGTTGGAATCGGAAACGCACTTGGTATGCCTTTAGGAGTTGTAGGGGGTGCTGTAATCTCAGGGGCTTACTTTGGAGATAAACTCTCTCCTTTATCCGATACAACTAACCTGGCTCCTACCATGGCGGGTACGGATTTATTTACTCACATAAAATACATGCTATACACCACCATACCAACCTATGTGGTTACCCTGGCTTTATTTATCGCCTTTGGAGTAATATACTCCGGGCAAGGACAGGTGGATACCCAAGAGACTCTAAAGGCCATATCGGATACTTTTTATATTAGTCCTTGGTTGTTCTTGGTTCCGTGTATTGTAGTGTTTTTAATTGTAAAAAGGGTACCTCCTATTGCTGCGTTATTAATTGGAACTCTATTAGGAGCAATAAGCGCCATATTTTTTCAACCACAAATTATCCTTTCTATAGCTCAAGCAGATTCTTTAACTCCATATAATATCTACAAGGGAATAATGCTTGCATTAACCACCGATATTCGAATCCTATCTCCTTTAGAATCATTAAATGGTTTATTCGAAGCCGGAGGTATGGCTAGTATGTTAAACACCGTGTGGCTGATTCTATGTGCAATGTTTTTTGGTGGAGCTATGGAGGCTATTGGTGCTTTGAAAAAAATATCTATGGCCCTTTTAAGTATAGCCAACACAATCTTTGGTGTTTTTGCCAGTACAGTAGCTAGTTGTTTGGCAATAAATATAATGACCTCGGATCAATACCTTTCTATTGTAGTTCCAGGTAAAATGTTTGCCAATGCTTATAAAGAAAAAGGTCTTGCTCCAGAGAATCTAAGCCGTACTTTAGAAGACTCAGGAACAGTTACCTCGGTACTAATACCATGGAATACCTGTGGGGCTTATCATGCAGGGGTACTGGGAATTCCCACAATGACTTATTTGCCTTATGCATTTTTCAATTACTTAAGTCCCTTTGTAACATTACTTTACGCTGCCTTGGATTATAAAATACGCCGAATAGCAAAAAACAATTAATAATTCTCTAACACAAACACAGTCTTTTTCTTGATTTATTTTACGTATCTTTAGGGTGTTAAGTTCATGTAGAGCTACGTATTGAAAAGCCTTACATAAGTTTTTCTTATAGTAAGATAAGAAACAATAATCAAAATGTATTTACAAGGTGATTATTGTGTGGTAGATTTGCATTAGAAAATTAACAACAACATATAATACTAACTTTTAAAAAAAATTATTATGTCATTAGTAGGTAAAAAATTCCCAAACATTACAGTTGATGCAATTTCTGAAATGGGTGATAACTTAAGAATCAACGTATTAGAAGAGGCTACAAAAAACAATAAAAAAGTTTTATTATTCTGGTACCCTAAAGATTTCACATTTGTATGTCCTACAGAGTTACACGCTTTTCAAGAAGCTTTACCAGAATTCGAAAAAAGAAATACAATTGTAATTGGAGCATCTTGTGATACAAACGAAGTACACTTCGCTTGGTTAAACACAGCTAAAGATAATGGAGGAATTGAAGGAGTTACTTACCCAATTATCGCAGATACCCAAAGAAATTTATCATCTGTATTAGGAATCTTAGATATTGAAAGTGAGCTTTACGACGAGGAATTAGATTCAGTTCAAATCCAAGGATCTAATGTTACTTACAGAGCGACATATTTAGTTGACGAATCAGGAAAAATCTTCCACGAATCTGTAAACGATATGCCATTGGGAAGAAACGTAAACGAATACTTAAGATTAATTGACGCATATTCTCACGTACAAAAATTTGGAGAGGTTTGTCCAGCAAACTGGGAAGAAGGAAAAGATGCGATGAATGCAGATAGAACTGGTGTAGCTGAATACTTAAGCAAACACTAATAAAACAGTAAAAAACAATTCATTGCAAACCCGGTATTTTAGTAACCATTAAATTTAAAAAATATGCTTTTAGAACTAGATAAAGACAATTTACAAGAATTAGTAAACTCAAATGAAAAGGTAGTTGTTCAGTATTCTGCATCTTGGTGTGGTAACTGTAGAATTATGAAGCCTAAGTTTAAAAAATTGGCAAGCGAGAAGCAAGACATCACATTTGTAATTGCAGATGCGGAAAACTTCCCAGAATCAAGAAAATTAGCAGAGGTTACTAACCTACCTACTTTTGCAACCTTTGTCAACGGTAAATTAGTCGACCAAGCTCAAACTAACAAAGCAGAGGTTTTAAACGAGTTAGTTAATCAGATTGCTTAATTTAAATTTTACCACATGAAATTACCTGTAATCAAACATTTAACTCAGTTTATCGAGGACAATGATCAAGACTATATAATCGAAACTATTGAGGTTTTAGAAAACCTTACAGAGGTTCCTTCTTTAAAAGACGAAGAACTAGATGTAATTGGTGAGCTTATCTCAAATATGTATGGCGCACTTGAGGTTCAAAAACTAATTAAAGAAGGTGCAACGCAAAAAGAAGCTTTAAACACTTTTATGAAAAGAGTTTTAGGCTCTATAGATAAATAGTCTAAAAAATAAAGTTTTTTAAAAAACCATACAAAAGGCAGGGGGTGTAAACTCCCTGCCTTTTTTGCTTTACACAAAACAAATCATCCTTTTATGGCCAGTAAAAAAGTGCTATTAATTTGCTAGGATTTATAGCCTTTGAAAAAGGTATACTTTATTTTATTTTGCCTATTTTTGTTTAGTATTAAAACTATAAATTATGGCAAAGGTAACTTTAAAACAAACCCCGTTTAACACCATTGGTGAACTTCCAAGTGTTGGACAACAAGCTACGGATTTCACGTTAGTTTCCACAGACCTACAAGACAAAACTTTAGCCAATTACAAAGGCAAGAGAATTGTTCTTAATATTTTCCCGAGTGTAGACACGCCAACTTGTGCTATGTCGGTAAGAGAGTTTAATAAAAAAGCGGCTGCATTAGATAACACAGTAGTACTTTGTGTGTCTCGTGACTTACCATTTGCAGGGGCTAGATTTTGCGGAGCGGAAGGTATTGAAAACGTAGAAATGCTTTCTGATTTTAGAGAAGGAGAATTTGGTAAAAACTACGGAGTAACTTTTATAGATGGTCCACTAAAGGGTCTTTTATCAAGATCGGTAGTAATTCTAGATGAACAAAAAAAGGTGATTTACACCCAACAAGTTAGTGAAACGGCAGACCAACCCGATTATGACAAAGCATTAGAAGTTTTAGCATAATTCCTTACAAAATAAACTTAGTTATTAATGGTCATGTTCCAGTAAACTTGAACCAAAGCCATTAATAACTGTTTATTTAGTTACACCACCATAATTATAACTATTTTGTACTTGCCATAAAAAGCTAATAGGAAAAAATGAATAAAGAAAATAAATCTACATCTGTCAAGACAAAAACAGCTTCTGAGAAAACAAAGAAGCCCACTGAAAAAGCAAATCAAAAATATAGCACTTCCCTATTCAAAGTACGATTCTTATTACAAATTTTAATTGTTTTATTAGGAGTTGCTCTTTTAATATCGATTTTATCGTATTTATCTACAGGTTTTATAGACCAAAGTAATTTACATGCCTTAGGGGATCGAGAATTACCTGTGGTTAACACCCTTGGAAAATTTGGGGCCTATATAGGGCACTTATTAGTTTATCAAGGTTTTGGTATTTCGGCCATTTTACTGGCTATTTTACTAATACATGCTGGAATATATGCCATTTTTGGCATCCAATCAAAACGCATTAAAAACGTTATCTTTTGGGATGTGGCTGCCATGGTACTATTAAGTATTTTCTTTGGTTTTTTCTGGAATTCAAATCCAATACTAGCAGGAAGTGTTGGCTATGAGATAAATGCCTATTTGACGGATTATCTAGGAACTTTTGGAACTTTCTTAGTTGTTCTTTTCTTTACCATCACCTTTGTGTTATATCGCTTTAAACCCTCTGGAGCTAAAATAAAAGCCAATTTAGAGAGATTTAAACTTTATGTGAAAAACCAGCTTGAAAAAAGTAAAAAACAGCACAAAGAATTTCAAGACCATATTATCACATCGCAACCTTTAGATGATTTAGAAAATCAACAAGTAGTAGATCAACAACAAACAGTAGAACAAAGTCTCACCAGTAACAATACGGTGCAATCCACAGATAATCAAATAGATTTACAAACTGCTTTGGAGCCTGATTTACAAGATAAATCAGAGTTTGATAATTCGAAAAGCACGCCTTTTATAAATAATCAGGAGCTTTTAATTAAAAAAACAGAAAAAACAGACTCAGATACAGTGCCTGTTTTTGAATCGGATTCAAATAATTCAAACACAAAAACTCCACAGTCTTTGCCAGAGGATCAATCTAGCAAAGAGGAATTTGTTATTGAACAAACCCTAGAGGAGCAAACCCTAGAGGAGAATCTAGCTGCTAGATTAGTACAAGACTTTGGTGAATTTGATCCTACATTAGAACTTTCCAATTATAAGTTTCCTTCCATTGAAATCCTACAAGAATATGGTAATTCTAGTATAACTATCAATCAAGAAGAGCTAGAGACTAATAAAAACAATATTGTAGATACTTTAAAAAACTATAAAATTGATATTGCACAAATCAAAGCAACGGTCGGTCCTACTGTTACCCTGTATGAAATAATCCCAGAGGCTGGTGTTAGAATTTCAAAAATTAAAAACTTAGAAGACGACATTGCACTTTCTTTAGCTGCTTTGGGTATTCGTATTATTGCCCCTATTCCGGGTAAAGGAACCATAGGTATTGAGGTTCCCAACACCAAACCATCAATTGTATCGATGAAAAGCGTTATTGCCTCGCCTAAGTTTCAAAACGCAGAGATGGAACTTCCGGTTGCCCTTGGAAAAACAATTTCCAACGAAACCTTTGTTGTTGATCTGGCAAAAATGCCCCATTTACTAATGGCCGGAGCAACCGGACAGGGTAAATCTGTAGGATTAAATGCCCTTTTAACCTCATTACTTTACAAAAAACACCCTGCAGAAGTTAAGTTTGTTTTGGTAGACCCCAAGAAAGTAGAACTGACTTTATTTAATAAAATCGAGCGTCATTATTTGGCCAAGCTACCCGATAGTGAGGATGCTATTATAACAGATAACACCAAGGTTATAAATACCTTAAACTCCTTGTGTATTGAAATGGACAACCGTTATACTTTATTAAAAGACGCGATGGTAAGAAATATTAAAGAATACAACGAGAAGTTCAAACAGCGTAAATTAAATCCCGAAAACGGACATCGCTTTTTACCCTATATTGTACTTGTAATTGATGAGTTTGCCGATTTAATAATGACAGCTGGTAAGGATGTTGAAACACCTATAGCCCGTTTAGCGCAATTGGCCAGGGCCATTGGTATTCACTTAATTGTTGCCACCCAAAGACCCTCTGTTAATGTTATAACAGGAATTATAAAAGCCAATTTCCCGGCAAGAATCGCCTTTAGGGTAACTTCCAAAATCGACTCTCGAACTATTTTAGATGGTCAAGGAGCTGATCAATTAATTGGTCGTGGAGATATGCTTTACACCCAAGGAAATGATTTGGTACGTGTTCAATGTGCCTTTGTAGATACTCCCGAGGTAGAGAAATTAACAGATTATATTGGCGCACAAAAAGCTTATCCACAAGCCTACTTATTACCTGAATACGTTGGGGAAGATTCTAGTTCTTCCTTAGATATAGATATAAGTGAAAGGGATGCATTGTTTAAAGAAGCTGCAGAGGTTATAGTAACAGCTCAACAAGGCTCGGCTTCTCTTTTGCAAAGAAAATTAAAACTGGGTTACAACCGAGCTGGAAGAATAATTGATCAATTAGAAGCAGCTGGTATTGTTGGTCCGTTTGAGGGCAGTAAAGCCAGAAGCGTTAACATTCCAGATTTAGCGAGTTTGGAACAATTTTTGAATCAATCTGAATAAAAGACAAATCATGAAAAAAATAATTTTATATAGCCTAATAACATTTCTAGGGATTACCCAAATTATGGCTCAATCAAGTCAAAGAGCTAAAAATTATCTTTCCGAAGTAAGTAAAAAGACAAGTAATTACAAGAATATTTCTTTGGACTTTACCTACCAAAGTAATTCCTCTGGTAGTATTGGCTCGGATTACCATACAACAGGTCACTTAGATCTCCAAGGAGACTTGTATGTACTAGAGTTTATGGATGTAACCAAATTATTTGATGGCAAAAAAGTTTATACCATATCCAAAGAAGACCAAGAGATTACCATTAGTAACTACTCAAAGGATAATACCGATAACTTAGTTCCTTCGGATTTATTAAAATTCTTTGAAACTGGATATAATTTCAAATGGGATATCTCGGCCAATATAGATGGTAAAAAAATTCAATATATAACCCTAACCCCTGTTGATCAAAAAAGCAATATTAAAAGCATCATCTTGGGAATAGATGACACTAGTAAAACAGTCTATTCACAAGTCACTACTTATAAAAACGGCACAAAGTCAAGCCTAGTGGTTAATTCTTTGCAAACAAATCAACCTATGTCAAAAAATCATTTTACCTTTACACAATCGGCATATCCCGATTATTATATTAATAAAATAGATTAGTTTTATTTTTTGTGAAAATACTAGACCGCTATATTCTAACAAGTTTCGCTAGCACCTTATTGACCGTGTTCGCTATATTATATTTTATTTTCATCTTACAAGGAGTTTGGTTATTTATCACCGAACTAGCCGGTAAGGACTTGGATGTATTAGTTGTGATTCAATTCCTTCTTTTTTATTCTCCAAAAATGGTACAGTTAGTCTTACCCCTATCGGTATTACTAGCCTCTATTATGACCTTTGGTTCTTTGGCAGAAAACTATGAATTTGCAGCCATGAAAGCCTCTGGGATTTCTTTGAATCGCGCCATGCGTCCTTTATCGATATTTATATTTTGCTTAGCTGGTATTTCTTTTTGGTTTGCCAATGATGTAATTCCTAAAGCAGAGTATAAATTCATTAATCTTCGCCGTGAGATCATGCAAACTAAACCAGCTATGGCAATTGCAGCAGGTCAGTTTAATGAAATTGGATCTGCCAATATTAAAGTAGATCAAAAAACAGGTGACAAGGGGCAGTACCTTGACAATGTGACTATGCATATAAGAAACAATGGAGGTTTTGAAAATAAAGCGTTAATTCGTTCCATAAGTGGTGAATTGGAATCCAATGAAGGTAGTAACATACTTAAACTACATTTAATAGATGGAAATTATTATGAAGATATAGAGGCAAAAAGCTATAATGAAAAGAAAAAGCATCCTTTTATTAAAGCCAAGTTTGATAGATACACGCTAAACATGGACCTAAGTGCATTAAATCCAAGTCAGGATGACCAAGATGCCATTAGTAATACCCACCATATGTTAAATGTATCTCAGCTTAATTATACCATAGATTCTCTACAAACGACTCTTCAAAACAACAAAGAATCTAATGTAGATAATTTAACACTTCGCATAAAAAACCTATATCCTTTTCAACCCAGCATACAAACCCAGGATAAAGATACGTATTACAAAGTTGCTCCAAAGGACATATTACAAGACTTCTCTTTAACCCAACAACAAAGAATTTTACAGACCTCGCAAGAGTACACGAGTAATTTAATTTTCAATGCCGATACCAATGATGCTACTATTTTGGCCCAGAAAAAACACATTAATTCCCATTACTTGGCATTATATCAAAAATTTGTTATTGCTTTTTCATGTTTTTTAATGTTTTACATCGGCGCTCCACTAGGAGCCATCATTCGTAAAGGAGGATTGGGACTACCCATGGTTTTCGCGGTGATCATCTTCATTAGTTATCACTTTATAAATACCTTTGGGACAAAAGTAGCGCAAGAGGATGGAATAGATCCTATTTTAGGAGCATGGATGGGCCCATTGAGCCTTACACCTTTAGCTATTTATTTAACCTATCAAGCCACAAGAGATAATGGAGATGTTAACTTTATGGCTCCAATTGATTGGCTAATTGATTTGTTTAAATCCCTACCGAGTCGCTTTACTAAAAAAGACAAACAAACCGATAAGGTAATAAACCAATAATCGTATTACTAACAACACTAAATACAACTATAATGTCACATAATCACATTAAATTAAACACCATCGAGGAGGCAATAGAAGATATTCGCCAAGGAAAAGTTATCATCGTGGTTGATGATGAGGATCGTGAAAATGAAGGTGACTTTATCGCCGCTGCAGAAATGGTCACCCCGGAGATGATAAACTTTATGGCAACTCACGGTAGAGGACTAATCTGCGCTCCTTTAACCCAAAGTAGATGTAAAGAATTGGATTTACATCCTATGGTAAACAACAATACGGTATTGCATCAAACTGCTTTTACTGTATCTGTGGATTTAAAAGGGCATGGTTGCACAACAGGTATTTCTACCTATGATAGAGCCAAAACAATTGAATTTCTAGTAAAACCAGAGACCAAGGCTGAAGACTTAGGTCGTCCAGGACATATATTCCCTTTAATTGCCAAGCAAGGCGGTGTTTTAAGAAGAACCGGTCATACAGAGGCTGCAGTAGACCTGGCTAGATTAGCTGGATTTAAACCAGCTGGTATCTTGGTTGAGATCTTAAACCAAGATGGAACCATGGCCAGACTACCACAATTAATGGAGGTTGCTAAAAAGTGGGATTTAAAAATTATTTCCATAGAAAACTTAGTTGCCTATCGTATGAAACACGATAGTTTAATCCAAAAGAAACAGGATTTTGAAATCGATACACGTTTTGGTAAATTTAGACTAAGAGCTTACCAACAAATAACCAATAAACAGGTTCATATTGCCTTAAGTAAAGGACAGTGGGATAGTGACCAACCGGTACTAACTAGAATTAACTCTATGCTTGGTAATAATGATATCTTAGACGCTTTAAGCGGAAAATTGGACAAAAGAATTGAATCTGCATTTGATAAAATAAACCAAGAAGGTTCAGGAGCTATCCTATTTATCAATCAAGAAGAGTCTAGCACTAGTTTACTTAGTCGTCTTTCTTTATTAAAAGAACAAGGAGGAAAATTAGATCTAAATACGGCCAAGTTAGCCACCGATGATAAGGATTTTGGAATTGGCGCACAAATACTACATGATTTAGGCATAAATAAAATTAATCTGATGACTAACTCCGAGCAAAACAAACGAGTTGGTATGACCGGATATGGCCTTGAAATATGTCAGTATACCAAATACTAAAAACAATAGAGTTTTAAATAATAAAGCGCAAAATAGTTCTATTTTGCGCTTTATTATTTCTACCTTTTTTTAATTATAAAAAGCAGATAAAAATAACATGTATTATAAAACAAAAGCCCATAAAGATTATGGGCAAAAAAAATTTAAAAAAACAAATTGAAAAAAATCTCGTTAAAAGTCCCTTATAGGGCTTTAAATGTATAAGGTGGAATTAACTTTACAAAGTTTCATTACTTACTTTTTAAAACAATTATTACTTTTATTTACTCAAGTAAACACAGCAACACATACCAAAAACAATCCTGCACATAAAGACTACAAATACCATTAAAAGAAAGCAAATTTCAAATAGCCTTTAAAATTGTTTACAGTATGCGTATACTGTGGGTCATTGTTTTATTAATCTAATTCTTTGAAAAAAAACTTAGTGAATTAAAATACGCTAAGATTTTTCTTGAAAAACAATTTTCTCTACAAAAAATAACACCACTGTTTTAGCTTTATAACACAATCCTTAATTATTAAATTAACTAAAAATTTCACATTCTAAAACAAGTGATTTACCATATTTGATGTAATTACTTCACTAATATAGGTAAAAAACACTTTAGTTTTACAAAAACAGAATATTGATCTAACGAACTACTATTTTAACAATTATAAAAAAACACTAAAATTACAAACACATTAAAACAAGATTCTTAATAAGTAAAATAATTCAATAAATTTTACAACAATTATATAATTTACTAGAAAATAAATATTTTTACAAAAAAAAGGGAAATCAGTTGATTTCCCTTTTCAAAAGCTTTAATTCTAATTTGCCTTATAATGTAGCAGGTCCAAATTCCTCAAAAAATATTTGTTCCTTATTTATTCCCAATTTCTGTAAATCTTGTAATTGCTTTTCTAAAAATAAAGTAGGCCCACATAAATAATACTCAAAATCATTATTAAGTTGTAAATCATTTAATAACCCTACATTAACCACACCTTGGTGGTAACTATCTTTGGATAGATGCTCTTGGTGTTTATCGTAAAAAGAAACTACTTTTAAATTCGAATTATTAAGAGTTAATTGCTTCACTTTTTCTTTAAAAGCCTGCACATTAGTATCTCTGGCACCATGAATCCAAATAACCTTTTTATCGTGCATGTTTCCATCTAAAGCCTCTAACATAGACATTAAAGGAGTTTGTCCTATTCCCCCGCTAATAAATACTTTGTTTTTATTATTTTCTTGTAACACAAATACACCAGAAGGCATACTTACCTCAATGGTATCTCCCACGTGAAGCTTATCGTGGATGTAATTACTAATAATACCGTTTTGATCTGGATTTGGTTTTACTTCTTTTTTTACGGAAATTCTAAAATGCTTATTGTTCGAGGCGCAAGAAAGACTATATTGACGAATTTGATATAAATCTAAAGAATCGATAAATAATTTTACACTGATATACTGACCACTTTCAAAACTAGGAACCTCACCACCATCTTTTGGAACTAAATAAAAAGAAGTAACCTCATCGGATTCTTTAATTTTAGCTTGTACTTTAAAGTCCTTGAAACCTTGCCAAGAATTAGCTTTTTGATCTCTGTTTTGGTAAATTCCCTTCTCATGCCCTTTCATTAAACCAGCCAATTGTAAATAGGCTTGAGTCCAAGCGTCGATTATAGGGTCGTTTTTTTCAAGTTCTAATACCTCCATAATCGAGTGTATTAAATGCTCCCCTACTATATCGTACATCTGTGGGGTTATTTGTAAACTAGTATGTTTGTGACCTATTGAATTAACAACTGGCATTAAAACAGAAGGATCCGCTATATTCTCTGCGTAGGCTAACACGGCCATAGCAAGTGCGGTTTGTTGTTTACCTGATTTTTGATTTCCCATATTAAAAATATTTTTAAGCTCTGGGTTATGGGTAAACATTCTTTGATAAAAATAAGTGGTTAGAGCAACTCCTGACTCTCTTAAAACTGGCACAGTAGCCAAAATTATTTGTTTTTGATCTTGTGTTAACATAATAACTGAATTGGTTTTAAGCAAAAGTAAATGCTAAAAAAATAGAAAACTAATTTAAACTCTTAAATAAAATATAAAAGACTCTTTTATCCGTAATAACAATATATCTAGTATTTCATAAATAAAAAACACGCACAACACACTGATTTACAACAATAAACCGAGGTGTTACACGTGTTTTTATGGCTCCATATTACTTATCAAAGTAATTCGGAATTTTATTTTTGGGTATTTTCAACTCCCTTTTTTTACTTTGTTTTAAAAATCAAAGCTGTATGCTATTTTAATTCCAATGGTACTGTTTTTAAATTTTTTATTGGTTACTTGATAAATACTATTTAATTCAATTGCATTGTTTACCTGAGCTTGATAAGAAACAACATCTTTTTTATCTGCTTTAGAGAAACCTTGGTTGGTTAATCCTAAATCCCAAAAAAGCATAATACCCAAATCAGTATAATTCCCAATAACCAAAGTACTCCCTACCTCTAACACATAAGAAAACCGAAAATCCTTATCGGCGTGTTTTGTCTGGGAAATGGTACCAAAATCACCAAAACCGGCGAATAAAGGCTCGGTAAAGGTGGTATCGTATTGTGGAAAATAGCCACTTGTATTTAAATTAGAGGCAGTTACTTTTACTTTATTAGACAAATTATACCCTAGCTTAAAACCAGTCCTTATAAAAAGAACACCTGGTTCAAATACTTGATATTCTACTAAAATGGGAATAGCCAAATAACTCGATGTCCATTTTTCTTTAACCAAATCACTACTATAGTTAAATACAAACTCCTCTTGTTCTATATCCTGATAATCATTTTGTCCTACATAGTTTTTACTTTGTAACTTACTATGAGATAACCCAAATTCCAAACCACTAATAATTTTCCAATCATAATCTATTTCCCAGCTATAATTAGCTCCGATACCAAAACTACTCCCTGCTTTATTTTTAAAACCATGTGATAAACCGGAGGTTAAATTTGGTCCCCATAAAAAATAGACCTCCAAATTACTTTTGTAGTAGTTACTAAAACCGGAAATACTCCTAAAATCTCTTTCGAAATTCTCCAAACTCGGCTTTGAATTTACTTTATATTGGTTCTCTAAATTCTCTAAAGTTAAACTAGAATTGCCAAACCATGGCTTTGAAAATTCTAGTTGTTTCTCTTTTACAGAAGCTGTAGCAAAATAGCTACTAAACAAAACTAATGGCAATAAAAAAAGACATAGAATCTGTGTTACTCTTTGTGTTTTAATAGTTATTTTAACACGTGGTTTTATTTGTAATTTCATAGGTTTAATTTTTTATTAAAAGTGTAAAAGATTTTGTAATTCCATCGTACTTCAAAATAAGAAAGTAACTACCTGGGGTCCAAGTATTTTTTATATACAACTTAGATTCTTTTTGGGTTAATACTCCTTTATCCAACAACTGTCCTTTTGCATTATACAACTGATAAGTTGAATTAGTAAAAGCTTTGTTTTGTGATTTAAAGTTGATTTCCAAATATTCATTAAGCCTTACAGGATTTGGTGCAATACTTACATCTTGCAAATCTTCAGGTGCAAATTTAACTGGACAAGTTTGTAGAATCTGACCATCTTGGGTGGTTAAAATCGCATAATAATTAGCTGAAAAATCAATTTGATCATCTATGGTTTGTCCTTGGCTATAAACTTGTTGTGAGGCTATTAACTGATCATTTTTATAAATTTTAAAATCCGAGAAACGATATCCTCCATTTGTTTGTGGATTATTATTTACAAAAATTAAATTATCATATTTACTCAGTAAAACCTTAGAAGTATCCGCCTTAGGGTTAAGTCTAATCTGGTACTTTTTTGTCTTTCCACTCTCATTGCTAAGAGTCACATCTACTAGATTGTTAACTGGCTGCCCATTAACTACCTCTATTTGTATATCATCACTTGGCCAAACCTCTACTCCCTTATTGACCTTAATCTGGATATGGACTCCTTGTTGATCTTCTAAACAATCCAGTTCAATGGTTAAATCACCATCCACATTACTGAAGACTTGTCCATTGACAATCAATTGATCTATATTCAAGGTTTGTGATTCAACAATTAAGTTTTGGGTAGAACTAACTGGATTATAATTCTCATTCCCGCTTTGATGTGCAGTTACTCTCATACTACCTACCGAGTTAAATTCCAAGTGGCCTTGGGGATCGGTTTTCACAAAATCTACTGGATTCAAGTCTTGATAAGTATAACTAACAGGCAAACCACTAGAGGAGCTAGCATTTAAATTAATCTGCTGGTTTTGTTCAAAATCAACAAATATGGTTTGATCAAAATTCAATATGCTTTGCTCCGCTTTATTAATTAAAAATTCACCAGGATTTAGGGTAATAAAGTAATTAGGATCTGATTTTAAAGTTCCAATAGTTACCTTATAAGTTCCACTATTTTGTCCCTGATCACGTGATAATTCTCCACTTAAGACCTGTTGTGGGGTTTGATTATATTGCAGACCTGTAGTTTGATACGGTATCACTGGATCTGGTTGGCCATAAGTTTTTTGTGTAAGCTCTGGTGTAATAACTAACTCTCTTTGATTAATAGTTAAATAATTAGGTACATAATCAATAATGTAATTTCCATTGGATATTAAGTCTCCTAAATTGATCTGGTATTTATGATTAGCATTTTGTCCTGGTTCTCTTTGCAGAACACCAAAAAGTGCATCCCAGGGTTGATCTTGATTAACTAACCCTTGGATTTGATAACTAAAACTTGGGTCATTATCTCCATAGACCTTTGTTTGAGAGTCGGCCACTATTGATAACTTAGCTGGAGTGATTTGTAATTCTGCCTCCACAAAATTTAAGCTATAATAAATACTAGATACCAGCGACCCTTGTTCAATAGGATACCTACCCACTAAATCTTGATGATTAACACTTAAGCTTCCACTTAATACCTCGCTGGCCTGATCTTGGTGTACCAATCCTTTGACTTGATAACTTAGCTCAGGATCTGGCTCTCCGTATATTTTTGTCTGATTATTAGCCGTTACTGTTAAAACAACTGGCGTTTTCATTAATCTGGAAGAATTATCAAAATCAATTAGGTAATTTTCATTTGCCTGTAGAGTTCCTTGCACTATTTTAAATATTAAAGCATCCGATGTAGGTTCAATGGCTAATTCACCAGTAAATACACTTTGTTTGGTATCTTGATAAAATAGTTTGTCTAGCTGATAATCAATCACAGGATCCATTTGCGCGTAAGAAACCGTCGTATTATATGGTTTTACTTTTACAGCCACAGCCACGATACTTAATTCTGCTGGTGTAAATCGGGAAATATAATAATTTCTATTTGGCTGTAAACTTCCTTGATTAATTGCATATAACCCCACATTATTACCACTTTGTCTTTCTAACTCACCTGTTAAAGCAACCTTTAAGGATTCCTTATACTGAATACCCATTACATTATAGGTATACTTTAAATCTTGCTGACCATAGGACTGCTTGGCATTTAAGGCGGTAATTTCTAAAGGAGCTTTGGTTATTTCAAAGTTTGCTTTTTGATAATTAATTTGGTAGTTTTTATTCGAATCTACTAATGATAAACTACCTTGTGTTATATCATAAACCCCCACATTTTTATTATTGGTTGTTGCTAAAGTTCCCTTTAAAACCGTTTGTGGGGTGTCTGGTTCCACTAATCCTTGTACCTGATAATCCAATTGCTCGTACCACTGTCCATAAACTACCGTTACAGGTTGAGCCTTAATAATTAGTTCTTTAGGCTGAATTGTTAAATTAGCACCCTGGTAGTGAATTTGGTAATTTTCTCCAGCAGTTAAACTACCTAATAATATGCAATAAACCCCCACATCTTGGCCAGAAACTCTTTCCAAAGTACCACTAAAGCTATCCCCTATTATTAATTGGGAAGCCTGGTAAAGCAATTGTGGGTCATCTTGGCCAAATTCTTTAACTGCATTGGTAGCTGTAACTGTAATTGGTTTTTTACCAATGGTAAATACTCCAGGTTGGTAATGGTAACTATAATTATCACTAATTTGTATATTGGCTAGATTTATGGCATATTTCCCCACATTTTCTTGTGGCTGTCTCTCCAAAGTAATCTGTATTTGATCGGTATCCTTTTCAATAAGATTTTCAATAATATAATCTAATTCTGGGTCATTTTCTCCATAGATTTTACCTGTATCTTTTGCAGATATAGCTAACTCACGAGCCAAAATTTCCAAGTTACCATCAAGTATTATTGGATTATAATTATCTCCTTTATTTACAGTTGCCTTTACTATATAACTACCTACGTTAATAGGAGCATCTTGCAAAGCAGTATTGGTGTTTTTCACATCAAAATAGGCATATTCGACTTTAGTGTTAGGATCAGTGATTCCTGTAACTAGTAAAGTTTTAGCCGTACCATCGTAGGTATAACTGGCATCATCTAGCTCAAATTCATTTGCAGTCCCCTTAAGTATTGTCAACTCACCTTGCACCTGGGTTGGTTTATAATTACCGTTATCTTTAACCCCATATACAAGGGTAAGGGTATACACTCCCGCATTTACTGGGCAATCACTTGAGCTATTACCTTGGGAATCCATATAAGTACTACTAATTAGGTAGATCCCATCGATCTGTGGTACTATTGCTTGTAAACAAATTGGTTCACCAGTATAAACCGTGGACTTATCGGTTATATCTAATCCCACGATAGCCCCCGGGTTGATAACAAGTGTACTTTCAAGGGTTTCGCTTTGGAAATTAGGTGCGTGAATCGCGGCCACACAAGTATACTGTCCTACATCCACAGGTCTTTCCACTACCAGATTGTTTTGATCGGTATAAGTATAAGTAATATAAGCATTATCTGGAATATCTCCCTGAACCTGTAAACCGATAAAGCTTCCGGTGTAATCAACTTGAATTGGCTCTAGAGTCATTTCTCCTGCTTGTTTAGCTACAATAGTCAATTTACTGGTTCCCTTCCATATATTATAATTTGAATTTCTAAAAACACTTACCTCTGCTTGGTATTCTCCGGTTTCAATAGGACTAACTTGTTGATTGTTTTGACTAAAAGTCCATTCTACGGTATCTTGCTCAAGTACTCCTATTACTTGTAGATCATCTATTGGTTGACCTGTATAAGTTCTAGAGTATGCCTCTAAAATTGTTAGGTCTAAATTATCTTCAATAACTTGCAAAGTTGCATGTAACACCTTTTGTTGATAGTTCTGGTCTCGTGTAACGGTAGCGGTAACCTGTTGTATCCCTACATTGGTTAATGCATTGTTATCACTATATAGAACTTGATCGGTTGGTAAAGCTCCTTGTACTTGTAAGGAATGTTGCTTACCATTGTAATCAAATACTTCACTTTGAAAAATTAATCCTTGTATTTCTGCTGGTGAAATTATCAATGTTGCACTAAATACCTTTTGATTATAATTGGGATCTGTAACGGTTGTAATTTGTGTATATTCCCCTTGATTTATTGCGTTGTTTAAAACTCGATTATTTAACCTATATACATTAAATACTTTGGTGTTTTGCGAAGGTAATTTACCTTCTAATTCAATAGTTTGTGTTTTTTGATTATAGGTAAACTCCTGGTCATTTAAAGATAATCCCGACATAGTCCCTTTGGTTATGGTAAACTTTCCTTCTTGGGTTATTAAATCATAATTTCCTGGATTATCCACCGTTATATTATCACTAAAAATAGCATAAGAACCTACATCTTCACCTTGTTCTCTATATAAATCTCCATGTAATTTATCCTGATAATAGGTCTGCCCGATAAGTGTGTATAAAAACGAGCTCGGATCAGAGGTATTATAAACCTTGGTTGAATCAGTAGGCACAACAACTAACTTAGAGGCATTTATTATATAGTTTCCTAGATTATATGAAACCAAGTAATTATCCATTTGATCTTGATTATCTCTAATTATTGTAAAATCCCCCTGAGTTATTGGATAAATTCCTACGTTTTTATCACCTGAGTAAGATAAACTACCTTGATAAGTATCGGTATTTGCGATCCCATTAGGGCTTAGATTATAACTAATTTGCTTGTCAATTCCATAAAAAGTCTGTACATCATCAGCCATTACCATAACCTCACGCTTTTTAATGGTTAAAAAAGCAGTCTCGGTAATATCTTTATAATTGGCATCCAGTACTAATTCTCCGATCACTTTATAATAACCTGCATCCACCGGGGTACCTTCTAGAGCTTGGGAGCTGCCGTTTTTAAAATAGGTATAAGAAGCCGATATCACATAAGGCAAATCCTGAATCTCACTAAAGATTATTTCCTGATTCTCCCCATTGTATACAACTTGTTTATCCGAAAAAGTCACCTGAATTTCTTTTGGTGTAATTTTTAATTCTCCTTGTAGTTTTGTTGTTAAATAATTACCATTCCCTGGTCTTTGCACCGTAGCGGTTACCCTGTAGGTATCCGCATTAATAGGACAATCTACAGACTCTTGATTATCGGATTGGTATACATAGGAAATAACATCGTCTTTTTGATAATTTTCCACTTGTAAACAAATTGGTTCTCCTGTATAGGGTTGCGTTAAATCATTAAGTTCCAAATCTGGAATCTCTATGGGTAAAATAGTTAAGGTAGCCTGTAAATCAATATCTTCATATCCAGGGGCCGTTATACTCACCTGCACTAAATAAACTCCGGCATCCACCGGGTTAATATACCTACCTTGTGAATCCATAAGTGGCGTACCATTTTGATCTTTGTAAATATAACTAACCGTAGCATTAGGTGGTAAATCCCCTTGTAAAGAAATACCTTGGGCTGCCCCGGTATAATTGAATTCTTGATCTCTTAACTCAGGACCATCTTCAAGATTTGATGGTACTATAGTTAATTTTGCACTTTGTTTCCATATTTTATAATTATCATTTCGTTTCACTGTTGCCTGTACTTGATATATTCCAGGTAAGATACACTGCTGAACAATTTGGTCATCTAAACTATACACATAGGTTACCTGATCTGTATCAAGAGCCCCTTCTACTTTTAATTCAATAGGCTCTGCGGTATATTCTACATTTTTATTATTTAAGGTTAAACCTGTAATAGGAGCTGGAGTAACACTTAATTGTGCTTGTAATTGCTTTTGTAGGTAATTATCACCACGATTTACATAAGCTGTTACATCTTGTGATCCCACATTTGTCAATGCGTTATTTACATACGACACACTATCGGCCACCTGCAAACCTTTCACCTGCAATGATTTAGTATTTCCATCGTATTGAAAACTTTCACTAGGGAGATAAACATCTTTAATTTCTGCAGGAAAAATCTCCAAAGAGGCTTCAAGATGTAAATCTTCATAATTCTTATCCCTCACAATTGCTTGAACCTTATATTTTCCAACATCGATACAACTCTGAACAATTTTATCATTCAAATAATAAGTATAGCTAACTTTCGTTTGATCTGAGGGTAAGTCCCCTTGCACAAAAATGCGTTTGTTTTCCTGGTCATACTCAAATTCGGCATCACTTAGAAAAACATTTCTAATAGTATCTTTTTCAATGGTTAATATTCCAGGTTCGTACTCTATTTGATAATTTTTCGCATCGGGTATAATGGTTAAACTTCCTTGCTGAATTTCATATTCTCCAACATCGGTAGAACCCTTGGCTTCAAGCTCCAAATTTCCTTGAAACTTATCGGTGTAAAACAGCTCTCCATTATAGCTATAATCTAATACTCCAATGGGTTGGGAAAAAACAATTTTCTTAGATTGAGCTTTTATCTGCAATGCTGCTGGGGTTATTTCAAACTCTCCCTCAGAGAAATTCAAAAGGTAATTACCAAGCTCTATCATATCTTGGCCTTGTCTACAAATACTTAAATCACCCTGGGATATTGTGTAAGACCCCACATTGTTACCCGCCTCACGCTCCATGTGATTACAATACGCATCGTTTATACCTAAACTACCTTGTTTTACCGTAAAACTCAACTCTATTTGATCCGATAGGCCATAAGTAACAGATACATTATTGGCCTGAAGTTCTAAGACCATAGGGCTAATTTGAATAGTAGCAGTTTTATTTAAAACATGGTAGTTTTCACCATAATCTAATTTAGCCTCTAGGTAATAATCACCTACATTAACTGGAAACCCATCTAAAGGATTATTATTAGAATCATAATAAGTATACTCTTGACTAGCCTGTGGCTTAATATTTCCTTCAAATTGGATACTTTTTTCATTTGAATCATAAGTAAACTCGTAATTACTTTGAAGAACAACATCTAAAATATCTGCTTTTGTAATAATTAAGGTATCTCTTATTTCAGTTCGTACATAATTCGAGTCAACCTCTTGAAGGTTGTAGCGTTGAAAATCAGCAACATAAAAATAGGTCCCAACATCCATTGGACATTGTTCAAAGACTTGCCCATCTTGATTTGTATAGGACTCAAATTCAAGACGATCTAAACTATTTTTACTTGTTGGAGTTAAACAAATAGGCTGATCTGTGAATTGCTGCTGTAAACCAACTAGGGTTAAATCACTCTGAGGTATTTGTATTGGCCTAATGGTAAGACTGCTCTCCAATACAATGGTATTAATATTATCACCACTAATAGTTCCTTTAACATCATACTTTCCAGCATTAACAGGCTTTTGTGAGGTATATTGAGATTGACTTTTCTCTTTATATAAAATACTCTGTGTCGCATCAACAGGAACATCTCCGGTAAATTCCAAACTAAACTCTTTGGAGTTATAGTCCACAACCTTCGGGTTTAATTCTACTAATCCTTCAATATCAACAGGGGTAATAGTTAAGCTAACAGTATCTTTATAAGTAAAGTAATTTTCCCTTTCTAGGGTTAAATATACATCGTACTCCCCCGCGCTAATAGCTTGGTTAAGTATTTTATCTTGTCCTACTTTACGATATTCTAGGGTTATTATATCTCGATCCTTAGTTCCTTCTATTGGGACCTGTATTGGTTGTCCTGTATAATCGGCAGAGTAATCATCAAAAGTTATATCTTGTATTGTAGCCGGTGTGATTTCTAAAAAAGCCTCTAAATTCAATGGCCAATAATTTTCATCCCCATTGCTATCGGTTCTAATAATGTTTGCTTGAACCTGGTTTTTACCCACATTGGTTAACGAGTTATTTTGGTAGTTAACCTGATCACCGGTTGTAGTTCCTGTGGCGGTTAATTGCTTTTGCTCACCATCATAGACAAAGGATTTACCCACAAGTTCAACACCTTGAATAGCAGCTTTTTCAATAGTCAATGTACCTTGAATTTCTTTAGATACAAAGTTTTCATTCTCAAGTAAGGTCTTAACCTGATAACTTCCAGCGTTTATTGGCTGGGATACAGGTACATTATTTTGACTATAATAAAAAACTGGCTCTAAGGTTCCTTGGGGTAACTCTCCAATTAGAGTTACCTGTTTTTGTGTTCCATCATATAGCACTTTGGGATCCTGTAGTTTTATATTATTTGAAAACATTGCAGGTTGAATATCTAAGATTGCATTGGTGTGGTTAACAGCATAGTTTTTAGAATCCATAGGCTGTAAAGACTCTACAGAAATTTCATAATTTCCAACCTGTTCACCTTCTTCACGTGTAATATTGCCTATTATTTTATCATCATAGTACAACTCCCCATCCAAGGTATAATTAAACGCTGGATCAGAATCACCAAATATTTTTGTAACATTCTCACCCACAATAGTCAGTGGAGAGCTAATAATAGTTAAAAGACCTTTAATATACTCTATATCGTAATTTTCTGAGACATTTTGTCCATTATTTTCTATTGTTAATGAGCCTTGGGTAATAGTATAACTTTCAACACTTTGTCCACTATCACGAGTTAATTCTCCAACCATCTGATCTTGATAAGGTAATGAGTTGACATTTAAAGTGTAACTTAACAAAGGATCTGGTCTACCATAAATCTTTTCTTTATTATCAGCCTTGATTTCTAATTTCTTTTTCGTTATCTCAAATCCCGAATTCTCTAATACTATAAATTCATAGTTTGGGTATTTTTCTTGTATAACCGGATCTAATAAAATACTATAATGTCCCACTTTTTGCCCATCGGCTCTTATTAAAAGATTTTCTTCAAGTGGCAAAGAACTAGAATCAAGATCGGTTGTATAGGTAATCTTTGGCTCCGGATCGCCATATATTTTAGACTGATTTGAATCTGGGGTGATTTTTATGGTTAAAGGATTAATGGTAAACACTGGGATATTGCCCGTGGCTAAGGTGAGGTTTAAATATGGAATATCATTAGGTCCTACCTCACTTTTAAGGGTCCCTAATTCAAATTGATAATATCCAACTTGCTCACCTGGTTGTCTTTGCAAGCCTCCTGTAATATAATCCTTATATTCTTGGTTATATGGTTTATTTATCTGATAGAGGTATTCCACTGGATCTTCCTGGGCATATAATTTGGACTGGCCTTCAAGTGGCTGAATTTCAACGGTAGCCTGTTTAATGGTAAAAAAAGCAGGTAATACCTCTAGTCCAATTTTCAAATCTTCAGGCTCCAGGGCTAAAGTTCCTTTATTAATTATAAATTGTCCTATATATTCGCCAGGTTCCCTATCCAAGGTTCCAATTAGTTTATACCCCTGAGGTAAAGTGCCATTAACACTATAGCGTAATTCTGGATCTTCTTCTGCAAAAAATTTGGATGCAAAATCAGGCTGTACAGAGATTACTATTTCATGCACATTTACTGTAATTATCTGGGGTTCACTCTCACAGGTATTAGAAAGGTTATTGGTAACATAATAATTAATTTGTCCTACCTCACTTGTCCCGGGCGTAGGTGCCTTGGTCACACCACTTGACCAATCAATACTACCGTCGGGTAATTGATTATACCATCTTAATGTACCTTGATCAGTTGGTTGTGCGGATAATGGCTCCGCTTTTTGATTTAATTTATAATTAATAAAGTCATTCTCCACAATAGCAGGTGTGACAAAATCACAATATAATTCATAACTACCTTGAATAAACTTATTTTTTGGATAACGCATACGACCAGCTAGATCCCTACCATCTAAATCATATTCTTTAATTAAATTTAAATACCAAGCATCCTTTGTATTAGTAATAAATTTAGAATTTGCGGGTACCGATACCGAATAATAAGGATATTGCAAATCATCCTTCTGATAAAAAACTGGCGCAATAGGAATTACAGTAGCTAAATTTGAGCTTGAAAAACTATACTCACCCGCCTTGTCATTTTTATTATTAGCAAAGCTACAAAAATCTACATGATCTCTAGTAAGAAGTCCATCTACATAATAATAAGACATAAAGTCATCTTGTGAGGCATTATAAAATATAATACTATTTCTTATATAGCTATTAAACTCAGAATTTTCGACTTGGTTAGTGTTCCATGCAATTGCACCTCCTTGTTTCTGGGCAAAATTCCCAGAAATAGTAGAGTTTACAATTTGTATATTTCTATTTGGAGTAATTTCTATAGCACCACCGTTTGTGTTGGTCATATTTTGAGTGAATAAACTATTTATAACAACTACTTTATTATCAGATGTTAAAGACGCGCCACTACCTTCATAAGTAGATAAAGCTCCTCCTCCTAAATTTGCTTGGTTACCTTGAAAAATAACATTAGAGAATACAATAGAGCCTTTTGAGGAGCTACTTATAGATGCTAGAAAAGCTGCCGCTCCTCTACTATTGGAAATTAGCTTATCCTTTACAATCATGGTATTTTGAAGCTTTGCATGTCCACCTGTAATTGTAACCCCATCAATAATAATTTCTTTATCCACAAAAAGATAAAAAACTCGGTAAGAATTTAATTCATTGCCAGAAATATTCAAGGTCTCACCTCGTCCACTTACAAGAGTGGTTGATTTTAAATCGCCACTGATTATGGTGGGATTCACATACCAATCACGCTGATCTAATTGAGTCTCATCTCCATTGAATCCCCCGTATATTTTTAAGTTTCCCATTACTAAAAAACCAGCTTTTTGACTACTTCCTTGCTTTCCAGAATCTACCTCGTAAGCAGGTTTATGTGTTCCTTTTGCAACCCATATTTCCAAGTTTGAAGAACTTTTTTCCGAGGCATACTTCACCGCGTCGGCCAAAGTAGTGGCTTGTTGCCACGAGCTCCCATTACCTGTACCTTCAGGGGTAACGTAAATACGGTTTTGACTAGGTGAAATAGCCGTATAATTACCCTGGGATAACGCATTAAAACAAAACAAAAATAAAAACAGGAAAAAAAACAATCTTCTCATAAATAACTTTTTTTTAAAAAATTAAATTATCAATATGAAAAAACATGCTTTTGTATTTTATTTATACAAAAAAATAGATTTAAATATATTTTAACAGCAGTACAGTTCATACTAATATGTTAAAGTTACTAATTTTAACATAAATAAATCAACTTAGCACTTATCTAATTTTAAAATATTTGAAAAGTATATCGACTTTATTGTCATTTGATGTTTTGATACAAAAAAATACACTAGGCTTTAAAAACTATCCTTGTTATAAATAAATCACACCTTATTATTTGAATTACTTTAAATAAAAAAGCTTAACACCACAATTTTCAATTCTTGCGGTATTAAGCTTATGTATACTATTATTTGAGCTGTTAAGTTTTACCCTGAAAAATCAGCGAGCATATCCAAGGAAGGTGCAAAGAAAAGCGTTCCTGTTTCTGGGGTACTAAAATCCAAAATACGATCATAATTTCCAGTGGGATTTCCAATAAACATATTGGTTAACATTTTATTTACAGTCTGAAAACAACTTGCATAGCAAATAAAGTAAGTTCCCATTTGATTTGTAGCTGTATTTCCGAAAATCATATTATCTCGAACAACTTTAAAATCATCTCCAACATTGGCTAATGCGCTATGGGAATTAGAAGGTTTTACATCATCGCTCATTTCAATATCTTGTTGTTTAGATCTTCCAATAACGCGTTCTTGATCACAAACAGATAAAGAGTTCCATGCCTGTAGATTATGCATATACTTTTGAACAAAAACATAACTTCCTCCTTTGTACAATGGATCTTGTTTGTCTACTATGGCAAAATATTCTCTACTTGGTCCTTTAGGATTTTCCGTCCCGTCAACAAAACCCAATATGGATCTACCGTCCCAGTACCTAAATCCATGTATCTCTAACTCACAATTTGCAATACCTATTAAATCTTGGGTAATTAAACTGGCCATATCATGAGCGTAACTTTGGTTATCGGCACGTATATGAAAATGTAAATCCCCCTTTGTACTAACGGCCGTATGGACATCGCCTTTTATAGGCTCAAAGTTTTTAAGCTCCTTAGGAAGAGGTTTAGGAAGTTCGAGTTTTAACCAGGCATCATGACCTATTGCCATAACACAACTTGCATTGGAATTGGGAAATCTAGCTAATGCCGTGTTATTTAAATTAATAACTAAAGCACATAGGCGCTGAAAAGTTTGCTTGATTTTTACCAGATCCACATCTTTTTTAAAGTTCCATACCAAAAAATAGGTGTTGTGGTTTGGAAAATCCGTTACGTTTTGTGCGTTGTAATCTTTAACAGGTATTTTATTTGACATACATATAAATTATTAATACAGTTTTATTCACATAAAAATCTATCTCTAGACAACCAAAACAAAAATTGTTTTAATTATAACAATCTAATTTAAGATATTTTAATTCGATTAATCTAAGTATTTTAAAATATATTAATAAAAAACCTTACTCAAGCATAAGTATATTTAATTATATCTATAGCCTGTCTTTGTACTGCCTTTTGCATTTATAAAAAAAATAAAATATTTATTTTTGCAGAATTAACTAAACAAAAAAGATTTAAAAACAACTAATTTTTAAAACTATGAATAATGTAATTTTTTCGCAAGTAGACCAATATATTAGCCAGCGATTAGCCCCGGAGGATTCTATATTAAAACAAACAATAGAGTCTTTAGATCACAATGGTTTACCGCAACATAGCGTTTCTGCAAACCAAGGTAAATTCTTACAATTATTTATGGCCTTATCCAAAGCCAAAAATGTCCTTGAGCTTGGCACCCTAGGTGGATATAGTACAATATGGATGGCAAGAGCCTTGCCAATAGATGGAAAAATAACAACCATTGAAGTAGATACTGCTCATGCAAGGGTTGCTAAAGAAAATTTTAAAAAAGCAGATATCCTTGATAAAGTTGATTTAAAAATAGGAAAGGCATTAGATATCTTACCTACACTAATCCAAGAAGAGGCTAAAAAATTTGACCTTATCTTTATAGATGCTGATAAACCGCCATACACACAATATTACGAATATGCCTTACAATTATCTAACCCTGGCACGGTTATCATATTAGACAATGTGATAAGAGAAGCACAGATTTTAGATAAAGATTCCATTGACCCCAAGGTTATAGGAGTACAAAAGTTAAATGACTTATTGGCCAATGATAACAGGGTTATTGCAACTATTGTCCAAACCATAGGTGTAAAAGAGCACGATGGTATGGCCATTGCAGTGGTGAAGTAATTTAGCATATTAGTTTTTTATTGAAATAAAACTAGGAGTTATTTCCTTATTTGATAATAAATCAAGGAGTTGTTTTTTGGACTCCTTGGTTACTCTTACTCCAAATGCCCCCAGTTGCTAAATTTTATTTTTTTCTACAAATAAGTTTAAAAATCACTTACTATTTACTTCCAAATAATATAACTCAACTATATAAAGGACTCTTTTAAATAAACTAATTACTGTCTTTTTTAAAAAAAAGAAGCTAAAATTATCTTTGCCCCTACCTTTTATTTACTTTTGCATTCAAATTCAAACTCCCGGTAGTTAATCTTAAAAATGGATCCTATAAAAAAGTCTACCGTCTTGTTTTAAAGTAATATATTTGATGAATACAAGAGAAAAAATAACCTATCACAATCTTTTTAAATTAACCCTAGCCTGTGTAGTTGTTAGTATAGTTAGTTTAATATTAATCCATATCACAAAACAACTTACCGAGCACTTAGAAGAGTATCTTTTTCACAAAGTTTCTACCTACCAAAAGTTGTTATTTATAATATTACCCACCGTAGGTATTACCATTATTTATTTTTTGAGAAAGCTATTGTTTAAAGGTCGTAAAAATAAGGGAATTACCGAGATTTATAAAACCCTTGACCAGCGCAAAGACCACTTGCCTTTGTTTAAAATACCCTCTCACCTAATTAACGGTTTTCTAACGGTTTGTACGGGAGGTTCCACCGGGATAGAGGTTTCCTCTGTGGTGGCTACAGCCACTATCGGTAATGCTATTCACACCAAGGGGTTTTCTGCAAAAGCATTTAAAAAAGAATTAATATGCGCGGGGGTAACCGCGGGGGTTTCTGTACTTTTTGCAAGTCCAATTGCCGGTTTTCTTTTTGCTTTAGAAGTTATTGCTAGAAAAAAAAGTAAAACCTTATTTTTAAGTTGTGGTACCTCTGCTTTATTATCATGGGGGTTTATTACTTTACTTAATTATAAACCCTTACTTTCCATGCATGTAGACTCCTGGCATGGTTATGCACTACCATTTTTTTTATTAATGAGTTTATTGGCAGGTATCTTATCGGTTTATTTTACACTACTGGTTACGCGTATGAAAAAAATGTTTGGCAATATTAACAATAACTTTATTCGTGTGAATCTTGGGGCGATCTCCGTTGGGATATTTATCTTATTGTTTCCCAGTTTATATGGGGATAGCTACCATGGTTTAAAAGAGTTTTTAACTAACCCTGAGTCTATATCCCTACTTGGATTATTTCTACTAATATTTTTAAAACCCCTAGCGGCAGCTCTAACCCTTGGAGCTGGAGGCGATGGTGGGGTGTTTGCACCTAGTATTGTAGCCGGAGCCTTTCTAGGGCTTTTGTTTGCTCATATTTGCAATACTTGGTTTAATCTACAATTGGTTCCTTTAAATTTTGCTTTAGTCGGGGCAGCTGCTACCCTTTCAGCTTCCATTTACGCACCTTTAACGGCTTTATTTCTAGTGTGTAATTTAGTTGATAATGGCCATGTTTTATTCATCCCTATTTTAATAGGTAGCTTTACTGCTAATTATTTCTCAAAACTAATTTTACCTTATAATGTTTATACGTACGATTTTTATCTTGACAAAAAGAAATTATCTGATTTAAAGTCTTTTAATTAAAACCAAGGTAGTTTTTCTATATAATATAAATGCGTCTTTATAAATAGGGGCTAGCTATAAAAGGTCTTGCTATAAAATAAAAAACATCCCTTATGAGGATGTTTTTTTATAGATACGAAAAGTTCTTTTTTTTACTTTATACACCCGAATAAAGGACTTTACGGGATATTGTCTTTTATGAGGAATGTTATTGAAAACCAAAGCTACTATAAATAAGATAGAAACCCCGGAGATCACAGGGGAAAAAACATATTGATAGCCAAGTTCTGTTATGGCCGGTCCCCCTGTTACGGCTATTAAAGCAGTAGCTCCTCCTGGAGGATGTAATGCTTTGAAGATTTGCATCCCAATAATTGACAAAGAAACTGCCAAGGGAGCGGCTAGCCAAATATAACTTCCCATTAATTTAAAAACACTTACTCCTATTAAAGCTGAAATAATATGTCCTAAAAACAAATTTTTAGGCTGAGCCAGTGGACTACCTATAGCCCCATAGATTAAAACACAACTTGCTCCAAAGGATCCAATTAATAAAGTTAGATCATTTTTTGAGAATTCCTGATAATGTAGATAACTTATAATACCTAAGCCTATAAAAGAACCTATAAAGGCCCAAAAGTGTTCATTGAAATCCACAAGGGTTTCTCTATAGAGTAAGTAGCGGGTACGACGATACATTCTATTTTTTCGTATTGCCATTTGTATGTTTATATTTTGTGGCTGCAAATATATTACATCCACTACATATAAAATTAAATAATCTACTAATATTTTGTTTAAAACTCCTTGCTATTGTGGGCTTTACATTTAATAAATACCAATTTTAGTTTCAAATAATGTCGAATCGATTTTTTACTTGTTAAAAATACATATGGACCATAAACTTATTGTCCAAAGTAAGATTATCTTATAATTTTAAGTTTTCTTTGTGGGCTTATGCTTTTTTTAAACTTGGTTTAATTCCAATTAAATAAATTACTTTACTAAAGGTAATCCTTTACTTGTATATCCTTGGATCCCCTGGCTGAAATTCACCACATCTTTAAAGCCCATTTTCTTTAACAAAGTATAAGCAATAGCTGATCGGGTCCCGCTTTGACAGTGAATCACTATTGTTTTATTTGGGTCGATTTTATCTTTTTCTTTTTGTAGGTTGTTTAAAGAAATGTTTTGAAAACCTTTAATATGACCACTTTCATATTCTTGTTTACTTCGCACATCTATTAGCTGTACGTTTTGTAGTCCTTGGTAATCTTGCACTTTTTCTGGGTGAATAATTTCCATTTTTTCCAGCTCTTGCAATGCTTGTATATCACTAAAGTATCCATAAATATTATCCATACCTATTCGCATTAGTTTTCTGGTAATATCCTGGATCTGATCTGAATCAGTGATTAATACAATCTGAGGACCATAATCCACCAAAGACCCGATAAAAGTGGAAAAGGAATCGGAATTACCCACATGAATACTACCTGGAAAATATCCCTTAGCAACCACTGGCCAACTCCTTGTATCAATAATTAATAGATTTTCACTGGCTGCTTGTTTAAACTCCTGCATACTTAGCCTTGGTATTTTAGGTATTTGGATTAACAAAGCTCTTTCTTGTTTGTTTAATTGTTTCATGTGTTTAAAGTACGCCGGTATGGCTGGTTGATCCTGCAGAATATACCCAACAAAGGCCTGTTTGTCGTTTAATAAAGCAAAAGGCTTACTGGTTTTTTTTTCGATCTTTAAAGTAGATTGAGCAATATTACTTAAACTTTTACCACAAAAGGAACCTGCACCGTGGCCTGGCCATATTTGGGTATCCTCAGGTAGTTTACTAAACTCTGTCAAAGATTCAAATAAATCCAAAGCACCTTTTTGACTCTCCCCGGCAACACCTACTGCTTCTTGTAATAAATCTGGTCTTCCTAAATCTGAAACAAATATAAAATCTCCTGTTATAGCCTTAATAGGCTCTTGAGGGTTTGTCAAATCGCTAATTAAAAAGGTAATACTCTCTGGTGTGTGTCCCGGGGTATGAATTACTTTAATTTGTAGATTCCCAAAGTCAATCACATCGTTATGATTTAAAGGGGTATGTGAAAAATCATACTTCCAAGGCAAGGGACCTGCATCAGAGAGCAACAACTCGGCATTACTGGCTTTTGCCAATTCTCTGGATCCACTTAAAAAATCAGCATGAATATGTGTTTCACTCACATATACAATATCTAATTGGTGTTGTTTTGCAAAATCTAAATAAGTATCTATATCGCGTTTTGGGTCAATGACTATTGCTTTATTTTGATCATTTGCTATAATATAACTAGCCTGAGATAAGCTAGAATCATATACTCGTTGAAAAATCATATTTTGACCAAATACAAATCCTAGGCTATTACATAATAAAAAAAAACATAGCAATGCGGTTTTAACTCTCATAATTACATTTTAAAATTTCGCTAAAACTAACTATTAAATCAAATCTGTATTGTAACATAGGATACAATAAGGTATTATTATAAAAAATAGGGATTAATAAAAAAGAAGAATCATCTAAAAAGACAATTTTTGGATGATTCTCAAATTAAATAAAGGCAAACTAAGAATTTTACTCATAGAGTTACCTTGCTGTATT
Organism: Myroides sp. LJL119; assembly: GCF_054871605.1. NCBI lineage: Bacteria > Pseudomonadati > Bacteroidota > Flavobacteriia > Flavobacteriales > Flavobacteriaceae > Myroides > Myroides sp. LJL119. The sequence continues at coordinate 51,898 of NZ_JBTXLO010000011.1, read as the reverse complement.
TTTATCTATAAACTAATAAGCTAACTAATAAAAAAATAAAAAGTTTCACAAATACTTTTTTGTCTTTATCTACTATCTTATTTAACCCATTGTAATTTACAATCACAGAATCACTCCAATTAATGTAGGGATTTACAATGGCCACCAGAATAGTTAACTGGATTTATTTCCAGGTTCTAATTGCAGGTAAATTTGGGTACCTACTTGTTTTTGACTGTATATTTCTAGTTTAAATCCACACATGATTGCCAGTTGAGTTACAATATGAAGTCCCAATCCGCTTCCTGAACTATCGGCAACCCAATTCTCTTTATGTGCTCTATAAAATCGTTGTTGTGCCCATTTGAGTTGTTCGGGGCTCATTCCTATTCCAGAATCACTAAAACAAAGTAACATCAAAGGTCCTTTGTATAGTAGTTCAATACTAATTAATGAGTCGTTTTTTGAATATTTAATGGCATTTGAAAAAAGATTATCCAAAATTATAGCAAATAAATCCTGGTAATTACAGATATGTTCTTGGCTTATATTCTTTATATCCACCTGAATATTTTTTTCATCTAAGAAAACCTGAAACCTTTCCTTTGCCTTTAATATCTCGTGTTTTAATTCAAAACTACTACTTTGAAGTTCTAAGGAGTTATTCTCAACGCGACTTATCAATAAAAACTGCTCCACTAAACGCTCCAAACGCTGGGTTTGATTTAGTACATACTGTATTTTAGTCTGATACTCTTGAATACTTCTGGGTTTTCGCATCAAAATTTCCAAACTACCTTTAATAACAGCCAAAGGAGTGCGAAGTTCATGAGAGGCATCACTTGAGAATTGCTTGGCTTGCAGGATTTGTCCCTCTAACCGGTCTACTAAAGAATTTATACTAATACACAACTGGTATAACTCATCTTGATTTTCAGGTAAAGGTACACGCAAGGATAAATTATCTTTAGATATCTGCTTGGTTGTGGATATAATACTTGAAACGGGTTTGGTAGATGTCGAGGCTATTAATCGTGCTACAATAAAAATAAAAATAACCGAAAAAGGAAACAATACCACTAAAGCACTTTTCAAGTATTCCATAGCCAGTTGGTTATGTTTTGTTGAGGCCCCAACAACCATATATCCCACTACTTTTCCCTTGTGATATAAAACACTCTGCATATTTAAAATCTCAATGGAATTGATTTGTGATAAATACGGGGTCATTGGTTTTTGCTTTCTATCCCATACTAGTCGATTTTGCACCATATTAGGTGAGTTTTCTACTAATTTAAAATTGGAATCATAGATGGTTATAAAAACTGGATTTAAAGCCACGTCGGTATGTTCTATCTCCTCCCATTCCCTGGGGTGAACATAATAAGTGAATTTATCTTGTTGGTCTATAAAGTTGCTCATATGCACTACCTCTTCTTCCAATATTTTATACATGGTTCGATTAATCCCGGCTTGAACTACATAGAAAATACAGGTAAAAATAAACAACAAAACTCCAGAGAATACCAAAGCATATAGCAAAGCTATTCTATTTTTTAATGATAATTTTTTAAACATCTTTTGACATATAACCAACACCTCTGACAGTGCAAAGCCTTGGATCACTTTTTTCTAAGTGTAATTTTTTTCTTAAACCATTGACAAACACCTCTATAACACTCGAATCATAATCAAAGTGAATATCCCAAATATCTTGTATTATTTGCTTTCGTGAACAAACCTTGTTTTTATTGACAAACAAATAATACAGTAAATGATATTCTTTTAGTGTTAAATCTATTAGTTGCTTATTTTTATAAACCTGATAGGTTTTTGGATAAATTCTTATATCTCCATTTTCGATAAATTCTTGACCATGAAAAGTTCTTAGCTGAACTTGGATACGAGCCAAGAGCTCACTAAAGGCAAAGGGCTTTTTAATATAATCGTTTGCCCCTGCCGATAAACCCTCTAGGGTATCCTCTAGGGTATCTTTTGCGGTAAGAAATATAATAGGGGTATCTTTATTGCTTGTATTTGAACCCCGAATAGATTTACATAACTCTAAGCCACTTGCCCCTATTAACATTCTATCTAATAGTATCACATGGAATTGTTTACTTTTTATTAATTCCATTGCGCCCTGGGCCTCTATAGAGTGATAAACCTGGTAACCTTCCTCTTGCAGACCTTGTTGTAAGAAGTTGGCAATACCAACCTCATCCTCTACAATTAAAATATTTACCTGTACCATGAAAATAGAATTTAATATTACTTGGCTTGCTTAATTAAATACTTTTTAAAAACCCTGGAGAGAGCTTTTGTAAAATCAAAGTGTTTTTGGTCATTGGCAAAATCTGTAAACCAATGGCTGATCTACACAAAATCTGTTGAATTTGCTTGGCTAAATTCTCCGAGCCACTAACTACAACAGTTCTTGGACCTTTTTGCAAAAAATCATTAGCCAAACCTACCACATCCATATCGGTTTTAGTTATATAAATAAACCAAGGAATTTGGCTTTGCCCTAGATAACAACATATTTTTGCCTCTAGATTACGAATACGATTCTTACTTTGTTTACCGTCTATTACAAATACAATACTATCTTTCATTTAATAATCCGTTTAAATATAGATAATCCGCTGTTTGATAATTTGAAATTATTTCTTTTTGAAAATCTTCTTGTTTATCTTTTAAAATCAAGTTACCGTCTTTCCAAAGGTATTGATTAACTTTATTTTGATCCGACAAAACCATCACATCTTTATCCTTTTTCATTCCCAATTGGATATAGGTTGCTAAAAAGCTTCGGGATTCATATTGCGGATCTAAAATATCCTTCCCATAAAACCCAGAGCGATAATTCCAATTAAAAATACTAAAAAGAGTTGGAAAAATATCTATCTGTGCTGTTTCTTTATCCACGATCATCTTATCAACCATAGGGGCATTATAGATAAATGCAGGAATATGATAATTATCCACATCAATCACACTTCCACCTGCACTACTAGCGCAATGATCAGCTATAAATACAAACACGGTTTGATCAAACCAAGGCTTTTGTTTTGCTTTTTGTAAAAACTCTCCAATAGCGTAATCCGCATACTTCACAGCCCCTTGTCTTCCTTGACCTGACTCAATATCTATTTGTGAATCGGGATAAGTATAGGGTCTGTGGTTTGAGGTAGTCATTACAAAGGCAAATAGTGGCTGATTTTGATTTGCTTTTTGATCAAATACAGAAATTACTTTATTGTAAATATCCTGATCACATATCCCCCAAGCATTCTCAAAGGTTACCTCATCATCTTGTATATTATAGCGATTTGCCGGTATCTTATCACTTAAAACGCTTCCTCTACCTCTATCGTATATATCAAATCCGTTTCCACCAAAAAAAGAATTCATATTATCAAAATAGCCATCACCTCCATAGAAAAACATATTGTGATATCCTTTTTCTTTAAACACGCTAGATACACTATATAGGCCTTGATTGTTTACTCTTTTAACAATACTATGTCCCGGGGTGGGTACAATGGATAAAACAACTGCTTCCATCCCCCTTACAGTACGTGTGCCACTGGCAAACATGTTTTTAAACCATACTGAGTTTTGGGCCAATTGATTTAAATTCTTTGTTATAGGTTCTCCTTTATATTCTTGTTGTAAAAAACTAGCACTCATACTTTCCATTAAAACAAAAATGACATTTGGTTTTTGTTCGGGTAAATTAGCATTACCAGACTTAATTGTTCGAAAAATGGGATTTACATGCTGGATATCGTACAGGGTTTTTGAATCTTTTAATTGCTTTTGAACCATTGAAAAAGCTGAATCAATATCTATGGTTTTATAGTGATCTTGATACAATAAATGATTGTTTCTAAAGGCCGAAAAAAAAGAAAATATTCCAGATTTAGAAATTTCATTATTATAACGGTTCTGCCAAAGGCTACTGGTATTGTTATCTAAAAAATAAATTAAACCCAATGCCAATAAAATATTTAATCCCACACTAATTGCCTTTAGTTTAAATGTGGTTTTACTAGTAAAGGTATTGTGATAGAATTTGAATTTGATTCCCACAAAAACCGTTATTAAACTCAATAATAATACCCCTGGGATTAATATCTGTAATGGGTAAGATTCTTGGATATTTTTAATAACCTCGTAGGTGTAAATCAAATAATCAACCGCGATGAAGTTAAATCTGCTTTTAAACTCTTGCCAAAAAGTTATTTCAGAGAAAAAGCTAAAGTAAAATATAATAAAATACAGGGTAGTAAATCCGTATACAATTACTTTGTCAAATACCGATCCTTGAATTCTCTGAGGTATTATACTTAACAAAATACCCATTGGTAAAACAAAACAACTCACAATGGCCATGTCATAAAACAAGCCAAACAAAAAAACAGATAGTAGCTGGATTATCCCTTGATCTAACTCAGAGCCCACATCAAGGACCAATCCCAATCTTAATAAAAAACTAAGAGTTAAAAAGACTAAATAGACAAACAAGATTACACTGTATCGACTTTTAAATAAAGAGCTGCACATACTTTGTTTTTTTTTCTTCAAAAGTATGGTCTAAATCTTGTTTTTTCTAGCCCTTAGATGAATCTTAAGCCAATCTTAAGTTTTAAAAAAAGCATCCTTTTTAAAATCATAAACCATTAAAAAACAAGGTAAGTATGTATTTAGAAAATCCAAGTGTTATTTATCTTTCAAGACTAGATAATTTACTATTGATCTGGGTTGTTTTCACTCTTTGTTTGATTGGCCTTTTGTAAGATTGCTTTAAGGGCTTGTTGGCGATTTTTCTTTTCTTGTTGCTTTTTTTGCTTGTCTTTAGCAATCTTTAAACTAGCTGCTTTTCGGTTAGCATCCGTATTTCTTGACATAGTATAAATGTTTTATAAGTAAAGTGACAAGTAATTCAATACTACTTATTTTTGCAATATTTGGGTAAGTTGTTGATCAATTATTTTAGTTTGCAAAGTAGTAAAACCAAATTTACTAAGTAAATTATAAGATGCCTTGTTATTTGGATCAATAAGTGCGATAATCTTTGTGTCTGGAAATTCCTGTTGCCCAATTCTTAGAAGCTCTTTACAAATACTTGTACCATACCCCTTGTTCCAGAATTCCTGTTTTAATACATATCCAATTTCTAGCTTAGTTGAATCAAAATTCGACCATACTAATTTAACATGCCCTAAAAATTCATTATTGCCGTTAAACACTTTAAAATTCCCAATAGTGGTAGCCATAGACTGATTTTGCCCTAGCATGTTATTGAATTTTTCCTGGGCTTGAAAAATACTTAAAGGGTGACCTGTAATATATTTCATTACCATGGGGTCTTTAACTAAACTATAAAATAAATCAAAATCTTTTTGCGTAAATTTCTGTAAATACACTTTTACAGGGGTCTGGTTGGTCATCAAATAAAACGTTTAACTCTACAAAAGTAACATGTTTTTTTTCTAAGTAAAAAATTAAGACCTATAATTTAATTATTATCATATCCTTTATCTAATCTAGACTGTTTTTGATCAAAACATAGGGGCTTTAAACACCACTTGAGAAGCAAAAACACATTAATTCAGGCAAATTATGGTATTTCTATCCTATAAATTCACGCACTACAAATTATAAGTAACACAAAATAAGAGCACTAAGAATTCCTATTAAAAAAACTAAAAAAATCCTTGCAAAGCCGGATATCCTCTAGTATATTTGCACTCGCAATACAAAAGTAATGCACTGGAGAAATGGCAGAGTGGTCGAATGCGGCGGTCTTGAAAACCGTTGACTGTCACAGGTCCGGGGGTTCGAATCCCTCTTTCTCCGCAAAATTATAAATAGTAACTTTTTAAAAAGTTAGTAAAAAAGCACAAAACCTATGATTCACAACGAGTTATAGGTTTTTTCTTTTTTAGTGGTATCTCATTTTTTTAAAAAGTGCACCCAAAAATACACTTGATTCGGTGCACAGAAAAACATTTTAATGATGCGCACCTTCAAACTTAGCGCCCCCTTACGCCAAATGGAGCCAGAGAGTTTTAAACTGTGATTTTGGAACGTTTTAATTCGACATTTATTAATATTTAAAAACAGTTGAATTATGTTAGAAAAACAGTTATCAATTAATTTCTTTCTTAAACCCAATAGAGAGAAAAGTGATTTAAGAGGTGTTTTGGATATCCAAACTAAATCTGGACAATTAGTTAAGCAGCTTTATTAATATTTATTATTTGATTAAATTCGTTGATTGTCTTGTAGTTTAAGTAGGAGTGTCTTCGTTTTTTATTATACCACATTTCGATATATTCAAAGACTTTAGATTTCATTTGCTTTGTACTTAATTGTAAATTCTCATAAACCATCTCCACTTTTAAGGATTTAAAGAAGCTTTCTGCTACAGCATTATCCCAACAATTAGCCTTCCTACTCATGCTTCTAACAACATTAAAGGACTCTAAATAGTTTGCAAATTTGTAATTTGCATATTGTACTCCTTGGTCAGAATGAAAAATTAGTCCTTCTTCAAAAACTCTGTTCTTTTTAGCCATTTTAAAGGTAGCCAAGGTGGTATTTTCTGTTGACATATCTTTACTCAAACTCCATCCAATAACCTTTCTATCGTATAAATCTATTATTGTAGTTAGGTAAATAAACCCTTCTTTAACAGCGATATAAGTAATGTCAGACACCCAGGCTTTCCCTGGTTCAGTTTGTGTAAATTGTCTATCTAAAATATTATCAACCACTAAATAATTGTGTTCAGAGTCTGTGGTTATTCTATATCGTCGAGCTATTTTACTACGTAATCCTAATTCTTTCATGTACTTAGCAACAGTTGGTTTAGATATTTTATAACCTCGGGCATTGAGTTCTATTGTAAGACGAGGACTGCCATAACGCTGTTTAAATTCTAGATAAACTTCTGTAATAACACGTTTTAGATCTGCTTTGGCTTGTTTTCTTTTATTAACAGGAGACCGTTTCCAATGATAATAACCACTTCTACTTACCTCTAAAACTTTACACATAATCCCAATCGGAAATTCATGTTCATGATCAAATAGGAACATGTAAATCATTTGCCGGTCTTTGAGAAAATGCCGATTGCTTTTTTTAATATTTCATGTTCTAATTCAACAGCCGCTAACTTCTTTTCTAACTCTTTTATCCTTTCTTGTTCTGGAGTCAGCTTTTGTTTACCATTACCTGGAAAACTAGCATCGCCTAACTCTTGAGCTTCTTTACACCATTTATACAATAATGTGGGTCTGATTCCAAGTTCACGAGCCAATTCTGATTTGTTTATTCTTCCTTAGCTAGTTCAACGGCTTGCTGCTTAAAAGCAGCATCGTAGGCCTTTCTAATTCTTTTCATAATTCAAAGATAAGTCTTTATGCTTAACTTGATGTCCAGGCTAAGTTACCAAGTCCATGCTGAACTTGACGAAAAAGACAAAACAATTATATTTAGCATGATTGAAACAATGCTCACTAAAAAGAAATTTAAAGACTTCTTTAATAAAAATATTGCAACACTATAAAATGACAAAGCCCCGCTAACGCAGGGCTTTGTCATTTTCATTACTTTATGCTCACGGACTGCACTCGAGGCTTTAGCCGAACATACGAAGTAAGTCCGCGCGATTTAGTTTTTAATAATATTTATAACTCCTTTTTATAAAATATAATTATAGCACAGACTAATGAGGTGGAGGAGTAACATTTATCGAAGGAACTCCATTAATTAATGGTTGTTTACAATTCCATTCCATATAATAAATTCTATCCTTTTTGTGTATTTCAACTATTAAAGACTCCTGTTGCTTTATTAAAGTATCTCCTTTAGTCCAATAATATTCAAAAATATCATGCCATCGATAATTGTATACTTTAATTAAAGTGTCTTTCTGGGTCTCCAAATCTTTTCCTTGTAATTCATAATAAAACACACCATCTCTATAACTACTTTCAGGTTTTGAATTTAAGATCAAGTTATACTTTTCTGCTAAAGTAATAGCCGTCATCTCTTCACAATGTTCCTTTTCTAAAAAACATCCCGTAAACCCGAAACTCATCAATAATATAAAATACACTCTCCTCATAATAAAACATTAGCTTTAATTATTTAAAAATCAATTCTTTTAAAGACACTGTTTGTCCTTTCCCTGCACGAACCCCTCCTCCAATTCCAGTACTCGCCTTATGCACACCTATTCCTCCAACTGGCCTTGAATATCCTACATTCATTCCATAGCCTCCTGAAAAATCATAAGTTGTCCCACGTATTCCTTTAAAAAGACTTATGTTCGGATCATTATTTTCATAGAAATCCATAGTTGCTGAAAATGAAGGTAAATAACTAGTAACACCTCCTGCATTAAATCCTGCAGCTCCTGAATAAGAAAGAAACACATCAAAATTATGATACTTATCCCAAACTATACTTGCTCCGATAGAAAAACCAAATCCATCAGGAGTATAAGCTCCATATTCCACCGAAGGCACAGCATTATAATAAGGATGTAACGATGACTTTTTGGTCATCTCAATTTCTGGCAAAACGGTTCCTACATCTGTTATACCACCTGAGGAATCATAATACTTACCTTCACTACCTGATAATATTTCATCAGCATAATTAAACTCCTTAGGGGTATTTGCTTTAGTGTAATCTTTACTAAATGTTTTCTCTCCTGTTTCTTTATTTTCTCTCCAACCATCCGCAGCCATCCCCGTCGGATCAATCAGATTAATCGGATTGTTATGCACATAATGGTATGGATTCCAATTTGGAAACTGTTCCGCTAGCGGATCCACACTCATCCACCTTCCAATTGCAGGGTTGTAGTTCCTAGCACCGTAATCATAGAAATTCAATCCTAACTCCTCTTGCTTTTCTTTATCATTATACTGATACTTCTAATCTGACATTAAAGCACCATTCTTTTGATTATACCCCTTATAAGCTAATCCAAAAGGATAATAGTTTATTTCGTCTATAATTTCACTGGTTTCAATTTTATTATTCCCATTCTTATCACTATAAGATAATCTTACACTCCCTTGATGATCTTTAAATTGATATACATATAAATTATTCTTAGCATTAAAAAATCCTACTACAGTTGGTAAAAAACTAAGCTTACCTTGTACATATTGAAACTCTCCTAAGTAATCCGTTAAACTAGCTACACCTTTTTCAGTTACTTTCTTCTGAACTTTTTGTCCTAAGGCATTGTAAGGATATTCAATTTTATCTGTTCCTAGATTAATAACAACAGGCAAATTTAAATGGTTATACGTGATCTTAGTTATTTTCTTATGTTTATCACTGGTTAAATTACCAAAGTCATCATAGATGTAATCTGCACCTGCGGTATTCACTTGTTTACATCCTTCTTGATTCCCAGAGCCATCTCTTACCGTTGATAATTTATTGCTACCAGATTCATAACCATAAGTAAGTTTATCTACCAGTGTTGTTACCCCAGCTACAGAGACTCCATTTCTATCTAGTTTTAAAATATTCCCATTCTTGCCATAGGATAGTCTCTCATCATGCAAACTAGCTGTAGAAGCCGAATTCAGTTCAGGATCTTTAAAAGAGCCTAAGACTAGTCTATTTGCTCCATCATACACATAACCATAGCCTTGCTTTTTATTATTTAAAGAGCTTGTCCAAATTTGTTCTGAAGATTTACAAGTTTAGCAAGCTGAGCCTCACGCCTTTTAATCAGTGTACGCCCCCAAGTATCGGGCATACTGTCCAAAAAAACATCAAAGTTTTCTTTTTCGTTGACAAATTGTGGTCCATTAAATAAATGTAAATCGGGATCTAACTGATAGTGATGTCCAGATTTTAACCATAGCTTATCATACGAAAAGCTGAATGCTTTACGTCCCTTGGCTTGATGGGCTGATAAAACACCCATAAGCATTGGACTTTCTAATCCTTGCCAATCTGCATACACGTAAATATCTGTTTTTTGTACTGCCATTTTATAACAATTCTAAATCTTGTAATTTTCGTCCGAAGGTGTCGTCTGCGGCTAACTTTAAAAAATCATCTTGTAAGCCTAAAACACGAAGTACATTAAAATAAGCTCCCATAGCCACGCTTGGTTCTCCTTTCTCTATTAAATTTAAAGTAGAACGAGCAATATCTGCTCTTTCTGCGACTTGTATGGTCGTTAATTTACGACGTTTACGAGCGAGTTTAATTTGTTCACCCATTTGTGATAAGGCATCTTTATATCGGGGTAAAATAATTTGCTTTTTCATAAATGTATGTTATTTCAAACAAAAGTATTGAATTTGACTGAATTAACGGACATTTTGGTTATAATTAATACATTCTTGTTTTCAATTTCCGTTTCTACATTAGCTTTTGCTATTTCGGCACTTACTTTGCCTGCTTTTTGTAATACCTCTCTGTGCAATTTAATTTAATTTAATTTAATTTAATTGGAAATTCAAAATCTGCAAATCCCTTAGCGATATCTAACAACGGACTAATGAGAATTAATACATCTTTTCTCTTATTTCTCATCGCTGTTAATTGATAGGAAAAATTAGCTCCCGTAGAATCACCCACGATTATTAATTGTGATGTATCTTGGTATTTTATTACTTTTTCTTTTAATAAATAGGGTATTAAATCAACTTTTATATCACCAAAAACAAAAAAAGTATCTTCCAAAAAACTAATAAAGTTATTTATTGAACTCCTATCCCCACCATGTAACCAAAAGTTAGCTATCATGTTAATATCATTTACAAATGCGATTATAGAATGATGTGATTTGCGTTCCCTTTTTACAAGGATTATATCCTCTATTAGTTCCTTGTTGTTCTTCGTAACGCGTCATAACAGTAAAGTCTATATCTAAGATGAAATAATTTAAATGAATGTTTTTAAAAAACCAACTAAACAAGTGTTTTACTGTTTCTATATTACTGCTAGAATCAAACTTCGAAAAACATCTCTTATAAGCATCTTGTCCAGAGGGGAGTTTCGCTAGTTAAATATTTTACCAAGTGCTTTATCATGCCTTGTTACTTTTGTGTGTAAAAAGTGATTGGCTCCACACCAAATACTAGCTATAAAAGACGCTAGAATAACATCAATATCATGGCATGGACATGGTTTGAGTTTTGATATGGAAGACCCGCACAAGAATCAATCTGTGATTTAAAGTCTATTTTATCTAACATTTGCTTTAAAAAGACCATTCCCCCAAGGTATAATCTCTTTACCGGTAAAGGATAGCTCAAAATACATAGGCTTAATTTTTCTAACGCTACGCGTTAGGAATTACACCTAATAAAATAAATATACGTTTTTTCTAATGCGGAATCCGGATTTAAAGAGCTAGTTTATCTACAAACATTCTTTTTATAGATATATATTTTCTAACACGGATTTTGTTTGATAATCATCCCAAAATTCCGGGTTATAGTTAACTCGATCTATCGCAGTGTTTTTAATAGGGCGTAACCCTGGCCATTCAAAAGGAAGCTCAACAACATCTTTTGTTATTAAATCATAAAAAGACCTCTCTATACTAGAGACATTTTCCGTATAAGTACCATCTTCCATATATTGTTTTTGGATAGATCTAAATCCATAAGAGTCCCAGTAGTACAAAGAATCAGGTCCTATTTTACTATAAGTGTTTATTTGCTCTTGTTTAATTACTGTCTTCTCTACTTGTTTTTGGGTAGTGGAATATCTAAAATACTTATCCCACTCTTGGCTTGAAAGAGTAGTTTCCCAGTTTTCGATGAGTTTAACCACTGCAAAATCTTGCTTATTAATGTAAATAATCCCCGAATACTTAGTAGGATAGTCCTTGTTGGTATAATTCCATTTGTTGCGATCCACCGAAAAAGAAATCGCATAGAGCCCTTGTTGTTCTAATGCTTGTTGTTCTACAAAAGCAAGCTTGAACTTTTTGTATTTTCTTTTATGTAAAATATTAGAATAACGCAGTCCATTCATTCTAAGGATATAGAAATCTAAAACAGCCTTAAATTTATCCTTTTCCTCTGGCCTTACATAATTCCATTTAAATTCCTGGACCTGTTGTCTTTCCCCATTATAAGAATCATAACCAAAAGCAAATTCATTATTGATAAACTCCACATCCACTACCATAGAGTTATCTACCTGATTCATTGCCTTGTTATAAGAAGTGAAATTATGTCCAGTTAAAGGATTGTTATTCTTTCTTTGATCAATGGCTTTTTTCAATACCTGAGCAGGACTTAACGATATACTAACCACTATCTCGGGTAATTCGTCAAAATTAGGCTCCAAAAAAAGTTGCTTGCTTAACTGATTGTTATCCATTATTAAACTATGATAACCTAAAAGCTGTACTTGAATTTTTTGGTTTTCCTTAGAGAGTGCCTCAAATGGAATTTCAAAATTCCCATTCTGATCACTAACTTGGTATAAATTCTGCCCAATGACAGATATTACAGCATATTGTAATGGTTCATTAGTTGCTTTATCAATAATAGTTGCTTGATATGGTTCTTTACTAGCTAGAAATGCTGCTTTATCTAGCCCTTTTTGTACCATCGGATTTTCCTTATTTGTTTTTAAAGAATCCTTTAAAGAGGAATCCGCAGTATTACTAGATAATATAAAGGATTCTTGATTGCTTTGTTTGGCGTTACTCAAAAAAAGATAACCATCGTGTAAGGAGGATAAATTTTCCGTGGTAAACGCAACAAAATCTAATAAACGAGTAGTCATTGGCTGGCTTAAAAAATCACCTTGGGAAGAGACATAAAACTCACCTGGACCATATTTTAGAAGTGTATCTTCCAAAGACCCAGCTTGAATAGGAGTATCAAACCAACTTTTCTCCATCTTATCGTAAATACTATCATTTCCATGCAAAGTAGCAATGCTGTATACTTTGTCTTTTAAGGCATTTTTTAGATGACTACCCATCGATTTAAACTCCCTGGTGTTTTGTCTGCTACTTTGAGAAGTGTCATACATCACATGGATATTATCTGCCCAAACTATGATCTTTTCTTGTGGATTTTTCTGAACATACTCCAATAAATTATCAGCCATTTGCTTATCTCTGTTATTGTAATGACTATTTACAAAATCCGTTGTAGCCTCATAGGATTCATAATCATAGGCATCTTGAATTAAGGAAAGTAAACTCTTAGAGAACCGAATCCAATACCAATTTTGTTCACTATAAGGTTTATTTTCAAGGGACTTGATTATTTGTTTTACTTGATTCTCTACTCTTTTAAAAGACAAATCGTCTTGATCGAGCTTAAAATTCTCTAAGACCCCTTCTAAAACAAGAGCAAAATCATCTGGGTCCACTTTGAGCTGTATTTGATTTTGATCTAAATAATTTAAGAAATCTTCTAAAAACGGATCGCTAGATAAAAACTGAGAATCAAATCCGATTACCTTTAAATTGTTATCTACCAAATAATCCACCACCCTTTGAAAATCTTTACTACTAGACCAAACACTATAAATACTGTTTTTAAAGTCTTGTTCATTTAAAGGTCCTTGCCCTAATTTATAGATATCATACATCGGAGCTTCTATGGCAAAGGTAGTAAAGCCTAATTCTTGATGTAAGAATTCCACCAAACGCGCTTTACTTTGAAAAATACTACCATACATATGGGTATACTCACCTAATAAAACTAGTTGTTTATCCTTTAGATCCTGTTTTAAAAACGATAAATCTTCATAAGTGGTACTATTTCCATTTTGCAAAGCAATCACTTGATTTACCTGGGCATGTACACTAAACTCAAACAAAGAAAAAATAAGCAATATCCCAAAAAAACCGCGCATATGAAATCTGTTTTAATAATTTAAGTAAGACAATATAATAATCTAATTCTCTTATTTTAAAATAATTAACTAAACATTATCATAATAACTGAGTTAAATACATTTCAGATCTTTAAAAACATAACATATAAGTAGGTAAGTAAAATTTGGTTAATCTATCTCTAAGGTAGAATAACTCAAATCAATGTTTTTAAAAAAACACATAAACAAGCAATTTACTGTTTATTTACAATTACTAATCTCAAGCTTAAAGAAACACTTGTTCCAAGTATCCATCTTTGGAAAAGTTCTCTTAGTAGAATATTGTAATATTTGTATTATTGGGGTTGAATAAAAGTGATTTGCACCACACCAAGCACTAGTGATAAAAGACACCTGAATCCTATCTACTTCTAAAGATCTGTTAGAATTCCAAAAAGTAAAATGCTCAAAAGAATAAATCATTGATAAATTTATTTTAATCTAACATTTGCTTTAAAAAGACTATGGTAAATATTCCGGGGTAAATTAAACAGATGAATCATTGATCTAATTTCACCCAAATAATAAAATATACTAGAATCCTATTGTTCTTAAAAATTAAAGCCCACTACTACAAAAAACTAATAAAATAACATACCTGCCCCCTCTCTGGTCTCCAATCTATATTTATTTGAAATACTTATGTGGGGTTTCTCTTTGGTATTTTTTGAAAAATTCTATGAAAGCACTATCACTTGAAAATTCTAAATCATACGCTGTTTCACAAACATTTTTACCTTGTGCTAACAGCTCTATTGACTTTTGAAGACGCCATTGTTGTCTCCACTGTTGATAAGACATTCCTGTTTGTTTTAAAAAAATGCGCGTTATGGTTTTCTGACTAGCACCAACTTCATTTGCAAATTCTTTTAAAAACTTAGGCTTAGATTCGCCTTGATTCCAAAGCTCAACATGATGCTTAATTCTTGGATCTTCAGGAACCAATAGGGTAAGGTTTTGTTTGGGAGCATTATAGAATTCTTCCCAAAAAAGGGATAATGTGTTCTTTTGTAAATCCACAGACATATCCCAGGGCCAAAAAGAAATTCTTTCTATTAATTCCTTTAATAATCCATTTACATGGAATATTGAAAATTGGGACAAATCATCCAAACACACTGATTCATGGAAATAAATAGAGCGGTAAGCAACCACATTTTTCATCGTTATTCGATGTGGGTAGCAAGGTGGAATCCAAGCCGCCATTGTTGGAGGTAAGATGCTTTGTTGATTACCACTAGTAATGGTCATACATCCACTTGGAGCAAATAAAAGTTGTGCCATACCATGTTGATGTAATCCCGAATCGTGACTTGTAAAGTTTGAAGCAATACCAATTACCGCTTTTCCTATCTCATCGGGATTAAAATAACTTTCTTTAGATAAAAATGCCATCTGTCTTTATTTCGATATTTTATGTCTTAATACCATTATTAAGATAGCTAAGCTAAAATTTATTTTTGCAAAAAAAAATTAGAACACATAAATAAACAGAAATGAAAAACAAACCACACCTATTGCTATTAATTATACTGATAATGTTCCCACAGTTTATTGAAACTATTTACAGCCCTGCATTACCCAGTATATCACAAAGCTTTGATGTAACCCATCAAAAAGCCTCACAAACCATATCGGTTTATTTTTCCGCCTTTGCACTCGGGGTAATTTTTTGGGGTATTGCAGCCGATAAAATTGGTAGACGTAAGGCTATGATTTACGGTTTACTTACCTACTTCCTAGGATCAATACTAGCTTTGGTAGCCACTAATTTCGATATAATTATCATTGCAAGAATAATCTCAGCCTTTGGTATAGCTGTGGGGTCTGTAGTTACCCAAACTATCTTTAGGGATATCTACGATAGAAAACAACTCGGAAAAATGTTTTCTATCATAGGGATTGCTCTTTCAATCAGCCCGGTTATTGGTCTTGTAACGGGAGGGATTATTGTCAAGTATTACGGAGTTATTGGCGTTTTTTCTTGTCTTGTCTGTTTATCTTTTGTCCTTGGAATTACCTGCTTTAAATTCCTTCCAGAAACAAAGAAAGAATCAAATATAAAAACCACTTTCAAAGAATTATTTCTAGAATTACTTTGTGATCCATTAATCTGGATAAGCGCGTTTTTAATCGCTGTATTTAATGTAATGTTGTTTAGTTACTATGCCTTAGCTCCTTTTATTTTTGATAAACTAGGATATAGTTCCATTGAATTTGGATATAGTGGTGTTTTATTAGCGGCAAGCTCCTTAATTGGTGGTATAATCAACAAAAAACTGGTACATAATAATATTTCACCAACTTTTTTAATCTTAGCAGCTTCCTTTATTGCAAGTATTGGCGCTCTAGGAACATTACAACTACAAGATAGTTTGTATTTTTTAATACCTGTGGCTTTTGTTGTCATTGCCTTTAGCATCGCTATTCCTAATATACTAAGTGAGGCTTTGGTTAAATACAACAATAATGCTGGCACAGCAGCAGCATTCTTTGGTCTAGTCTACTATATCTTAATTAGCATTGGACTTACTATTTCTGGATGGATTCAGAACTTAGGTTTAATACTAACTATACTATCTAGTCTTTCTATTATTCTTGCCCTATTTTATAAAAAGACATCCTCCTGCAAAGTCCAAAAATATACTTAAATAAAAATATTTGACTGTTTAAGAGGGTGTAATAAATTGAAATTTATACAACAAAATAAAAGCTACCAGTATTACCTAAATTCGCATTTTTATGCAAATTCAAAATTTAATTATTATAGAAAATAAAATAGTGAAAGTTAGCATTGAAATGCTCCTATTTAAAAAAGACAATACTCACCTGTTTACTAACTATTATGGGAGTCCTTAATTAACTGCAGAATTAAAAAATAAAGGAGTTAAAATATCGCAACCAACAGTGGTTAAGTATAAAAAAGAATTAGGATTAAAGAGACATTTGGCGCATAAATTTCGTATTAATATAGATTATAAACACAGTTATTTAGTAGCCAATAATCTCTTGTTATACAAAATGCTCCTTCTAAAGCATGGGTGTCTGCTATTACCTACATTGCCATTAAAGGTAGCTTTGTTTATCTAACTACAATCATAGATTTACAGGATCTTAAACCAGTAGGATGGAGTATTAACAAGGATATGAGCGAAGATAAAATTACTCTTACAGCCTTTAAAATGGCTAATAAAAGTCCCTTTGACAAAGGATTAATTTGTTACTCTGAGCAAGGCTTTCAATAGGTTAATAAGAAACTTATTAACTATTTAGATTCTCTTGGTGTAACAACAAGTATAAGCAGAAAAGGAAATTGTTGGGATAATGCAGTAGCAGAAAGATTTTTTAAATTTCTTAAAAAATCAGATTATTTATGGAAGTCTATTAATTAGTAGAGTATAGATCATAAAGTCAGGTCTTTGAAGATATTGAGCTTTGATACAATAAAAAAGACGACACACTCACCTTGGATGTTATACAATAGAGGAATATAACCAAATAAGGCATTATAAAAAAGTAGCTTAACTAATACTCCGGGTTTGGTAGGATATCCAGTTTCAAATATAGTTAATAATTCTTAACTTTTAAGGTCGTTTATAACGTGCATTTTTCTATCTATAATCAATGGTTTAGACAGATAGTAAATTACATTTTCTAGTTTAAAAGATACTATTACCACAGATAATGAAATCTAGTTTATACATGTTTTTCTAGATAAGTTAGATACGCAACAACTGGGCGCTGAAACTTTAACTTCCTTTGAAAAAAAAGTAGGGCGCGTGGTATCTTTTAGCGATACTTTATTTGCATAACCACAAGTTTTGAGATTAATCTCTAAAAAAGAAAAAACCTATAACTCGTTGTGAATCATAGGTTTTGTGCTTTTTTGATGACTTTTGAAAAAGTTATCTTTTATAAATCAGCGGAGAAAGAGGGATTCGAACCCCCGGACCTGTGACAGTCAACGGTTTTCAAGACCGCCGCATTCGACCACTCTGCCATTTCTCCAGTGCATTACTTTTGTATTGCGAGTGCAAATTTATTATAATTTTTCGATAAGCCAAATATTTTTTAAAATAATATTACAAAAAAATAAAAATTATATATAAGTCATTAAAAACTTGAAAGTTAGAATTCATGTGCCAATTATATATGTACTAACCCACTGGCATCAGGCTTATTTTAAATTAAAAACTAGC
Source organism: Myroides sp. LJL119 (assembly GCF_054871605.1). Classification (NCBI taxonomy): domain Bacteria; kingdom Pseudomonadati; phylum Bacteroidota; class Flavobacteriia; order Flavobacteriales; family Flavobacteriaceae; genus Myroides; species Myroides sp. LJL119. The sequence continues at coordinate 33,812 of NZ_JBTXLO010000011.1, read as the reverse complement.
CATTACATATCTCAAGATAAGTTAAAAAAGGCCAAAGAAAGATTCTCTATATAAGAAAAGAGATGAAAAATTTTCTCATCTCTTTTCTTTGTTATTTACTTAGACTGTAAATAATTAATAGCCTCATTTAACACTCGGTCTTGAAAATCTACAGAGTTCATTTGAGATAGTTCTTCTTGGGTTGGTGGGGTTACGTAAATATCGGGTTTAATACCAACTCCTTCCACTACAACACCATCTGCATCTTTCATGGCCAATAAAGGCATGTAGAAGGTAAGTTTCCCTCCTGCAATTGCATCTCGAGTTCCACCATTAAAATCATCCACTGTTCCTAGTCCAGCGGTGGCTCCTGCGCTATAATCACCAATACTCACCACGTGATTTCCTTGTGATTTTAGCATCAGGGTAGTTATCTCTGACATACTAGCGCTTCCTTTATCGGTTAAAATCGCAATCGGAATATTGGATGGAATTCCAAAAGCATGTGGTTTGGTATGCGCCGCTACCCAAGGAGTGTAATTAAATCTACCGTTACCCTCTCTTGTTCTTTGGTAGGCAAAGGTGGTTTCTGTGGTAATGAACCGATCTGAAATAAAACGAGCATCAACTACAGCACCTCCCCCATTGGAACGCAAATCAATTACAATTTTCTTAATCTCTCCTTGAGAAAGTGGATTCAAGAATTTTTGATAAAACTCTCCTCGGGTTAATACCTGGTTTATAGCTGCTGTTAATTGTGGGAAATTATATCCAAAATTAACATGATTATTCATAAGTCCAATAAAGTAACTAACATAAGCTGCGGTTAGCTCATTATAATAAGGACCATATGGACCAGTTGTGTTGTACCTTGGTAATGCATTGTATGCAATTGCAAGATTTTGTGCTGCCAGCATTAAATTATCACTGACAAGTTCTGTGGCGCTAAATTTTTTAGATTCCTCTAAAAAGACTTTAAATTCATCAGATTGGTTAAACTCATTATACTGATTTAATATATTAATTGTTATATCCCTAATTACATTTCGCATATTATCATCCGCAATGGATTTTAATGCCTGGTTATTAGTTAGAATCTCTGGTGTTAGAACAAACGAGTTCCCCGCCCCTGGATTCAAGTAATTATCTGCAAGGGTTATTTTTAAATTATTTGTAACGGCAAATTGGCTATAGGTCAAATAATATATTTCTGGATTATCCGTTAAATTTCCCGCAATAATATCTAAACTTGGAGAATTTAATTTAAAAGCATTACTGTCAACTCGACCTTGCATATACCCATATTTTTGGGCAAATGGATAGGTTGTTGGCCTTTGCTGATCAAGCATTCCTCCATAAAAAGTAACCGTGCGAATAATATTTTTATTTGTTGCAGGAAACTGAATTTGTACGTAAAAGTGACGATCAATAAAAGGGTTTATAATCTCTTTGAAGTACTTCTCAGCAGTTAAATAATCTTCATTAATTTGACCGTCTTGTTCATTGGCTCTTCCATAGGTTTTCAATGCTGCAAACTTAGGTTGATATTCTTTATATACAGCATCCCAATCTAAGCCACCTTGCAATTTTTGCTCATAAAAATAATTATACTGTTGATCCATTGTTTTCCAAAAAACGGTAAATAAATCTTCGTATGATTGTACATCATTTGCTGTGAATCGTCTTGGGTCTGTAATGGTAATATCATCATCGTGTGAACAAGAATTTAAAACTGTTAAAGAAGATAATGATAATATAGATAAGCTAACTATAGCTAATTTATTTTTTACTCTTTTCATCGTGTCTGATTTAATTAAAATTTATACGCAGCTCCTATTGAAACCATATGAGTGTCTCTGGTTATCTTTTTATTTCCAGGACTTTTATATTTATAAGTATCTGTCAAACCATATAAATAATTATAACCTAAGTAAAGGTCTATTTTATCAATTGAGTAACCAACTTGTATTTGTCCTTGTAAGCCCATAGATACCCTATGGTATTGATTTTCATTTTTCTTAAAATCGTATTTTTCAGAAACTTTAGTATAATTAAAGGACCCATCGGGTTGTAATTCTGGGAAAACAGGATATTGGCCATTAACCTTTGATTTAGCCCAGTATTCACCATAAATCCCTCCGGCAGCTTTAACCCAAATCCCATCTGATGTATGGGGATTATTTATTAAATATCCCCCGACTAACAAAGGAATTGCAATAAAGTCATTATTGTACTTAGAGTACCAACCCTCACGGGAGCCCGTTCTTTTAAACTCATAATTTCTTTGTAAGTAAGAGACTCCTGTGGATACAAACAAACTCCTATATACGTTCATCTCCGCCGCAACATTAATTCCAAACCCACCTCGTGACTCATATTTGGAATCCACTAGATTGGAAATATTTGCATTTAATGAAGTATTGGTATAACCAGCGTCGATCCCTACTTTAAATCGACTATTTGTTTGTTGTGTCTGTCCGTAGATACTTAGACTAAACATCGAAAGGATAATAGCTGATATGCTATATAATTTTGTTGAGATCATAAAATATTAATTATTTAGGTTTTTCTAAAGTAATAAAAAATAACATAATTTTAAAATAAATTTAACAAACAATTTTAAAACAATACGAAATATTATACTGAAACAACTTAATTATCTAGTATTTTATTTGGTTTTATTAGTATTTTTCAAAACAATTTATTTCTTTTATCACTAATAAAAAAAAGGTGAATTAAACTAAAAATTACCATTTTTATAAATTAATAGTAGATCAGCCGAAGCCTTATTTTTCTATGAAATAAATCATCTAAAGAAAAAACACCAATTGTAGAAAAGCAATATATTAATTCAGCTATGTTAAGACCTACCCTTAAAAATATCCTATAAAAATAGAAAACAAGCGAGCCTACCACTGGCTGGCTTGTATAGTAAATACATCAAAAAAAAAACACTAGTATATAAGGTTATAGATAGCCTATGATAATAGGCGGTTTACTTTTATTAAAACAAGCTCCCCCTTACATTTATGGTAAGTTTGGTTTTCTTGTAACTCCTAGTTCTACAAAACCTAAATACGTTTGTTTTTTTTTAAAATAATTATCTGCACATGTCTTATAACAACCTTTACGAAAAAATCCTGTAGTCCCCGTAGTTACTTTCCAAGAAATAGAGAAGTTTTTTTTTAATCTATTTTGATTTTAAAATTTACTCTAACACGCAAACATCCCTAGGCCTTACATTGTTAGTTCTATAGGTTTTAACCCTTGGTTCTTTAATTTCTCAAAGGTGATATTTCTGTTTACTAATTGGCAATAGCATTTTTTAAAATCCAAAATATTTATGCAAGTTTAATTAACAACTATCCATTTTCAATAGATGTGTAAAATGTAAAAAGGAGAAATAAAAATAATTTCTCCTTTTTTATAAATTCTATTACCAATCGAGCTTTTTTATAAAATCGTTTTATTGGTGCTTATAGCAATTCTATTCCATGCATTGATGGTGGTAATGGCCATAATTATCTGAGCGATATAATTTGGATTAAATAAAGACTCCGCTTGCAAATAGGTTTGGTCATCAACACCGCTTTCTCCGATTAAGGTGATTTGCTCTGTTAAGGCTAAAATAACTCTTTCTTCTTGGGTAAATAAACTTGTTTCTTTCCAAGCATTTAATAGAAAGATTCGTTGATTTGACTCTCCATTTTTAATAGCCGTCTTGGTATGCATATCGATACAAAAGGCACAGCCGTTTATCTGAGACGCTCTTATTTTAATTAACTCTAAATGCGTTTTTGACAAACTTGAGGTTTGCAAATAGTTTTCCAAAGCGAACATTAATTTGTAAGCTTGTGGCTCTAATTCTTGTAAATTGATTCTTTTTTGCATGACTTATATATTAATTTCACACAAAAGTAAAGAGCCTAATTGGCAAAAAACTTAATCTATCTTAAGTCAAGGCTTTTTTTAATTTTACTAAAATACTCCGGTGTCATATTCAAATAAGAAGCAAGATAAGACTGGGGTATTCTATTGATAAAATCAGGGAAATTCGAGGCAAAATGTTGATAATACTCCGCTTTGGAAAATTCGCTTTGAAATTTAAACTTAAACTGTGAGGCTGCATAAGCTCTTTGATAAATCACTCTAAAGTACCGCTCTAAAATTGGAAACTCCTCTAAGAGTAACTCTTGGTTTTTATACGATATTTCTAAAACCACTGTGTCCTGAATGGCTTGTAAGAAAAAACCAGAATTGGATTGGTTGGTAAAACTAGAATAATCAGTTATCCACCAATTCTCTATAGCAAACTGTAGGGTTTGTTGGCTTGCATTATTATCTATAAAAAATAACCCCAGGCAGCCTTTGACAACAAAATAATGATTAATATTTTTATTAATCTCACTGAACAATATTTCTTTTTTTTAAATTCTTTTCGTGAAAAATAACAAAGTATTTTATCGTGATCCATATTGTTTATATCTGTAAAGAGTAACATGTGATTTATAAGATTTTCTTTCATTTTAAAGGCTTATTTAATAGTGAGATTTACTTGAATAATGCTGTATACAAAATAAGAATATTAAAAATAAATCATTGTGAAGATTTATCGTTATTAATTACCTGTTTTTTTACCTATTACCTATTATGTACCTAATTCCGTTGAGCAAACAGCTTGTGGATTAAACATGCTTTTTTTAAAGCTTACTACAGTGTCTGTTTTTTTTCTTTAAAAACTCCTTTTAAAAAAATCACATGTTCCATTTATACAAGTTTCAGAGAAATCTTATTGATAGATTAGCCAAAAATAACACTTATGAAAAATTATTTACTTTTGGTTTTTCTTCTATTAAGTATAACCAATAAAGCGCAAGAAAATTATTCCACCTTAACCCAATTAGCTTTAGAAACGATGTGGAATGCAAAAGATTCAAACGATACCAAAAAAGCATTAGAACTTTATCAACAAGCATTTGGTTTATTTCCCGATAGTATTGATCAACTTGGATTATACAAAGCCTCTGTTTTGGCTTCCCAGCTTAAGGATTACGATACGGCCTTTAGCTATCTTATACCCTTAACCCAAAACACGGATCAAAATAACAAATCCTTACCTTGGAGCTATATCCTTGGGAAATATTCCCAAAAGGAATACCAAAATCTACTATTAGATCCAAGATGGGAACAACTTAAAGACAAAGCAGAATTAGATAAAACAGCTTTTTATAATCAACTAAATCAAAATCAAAAAGAATTCTTTCAAACAAAGCAATATCAGTTTAATACAAAAAATCCAGAGCAATTATATTTTGAGTTAAAAAACCACAATCCCTATATTGCTAAAAATCATAGAGATTATTCAATTACATTTACTATAAATGATTCTACTAAAACCTCTTACTTTATACACTTACCAAAAAATTATAATCCTCGAAAAAAATATCCTTTATTATTCTTTTTACATGGAGCTGTAAAAAGCAACTCCTTAACTGACTATCAACTCAGTGAATGGAATTTGCAGCACTGGAATAGATTCTACACCAAGTATGCCGATTTAAATCAGGTTATTTTAGTCTTTCCAAGAGCAAACAAACAATACAATTGGATGTCTCCCGATGATGGCTTTTTTATGGTTCCACAGATCTTAAGACAAATAAAACAAGCTATTCATATTGATGATAACAAAGTCTTTATCTCTGGACACTCTAACGGGGCAACTGGTTCATTTTCGTATTTAATGAAAAAGCCGACCGATTTTGCCGGTTTCTATGGGTTTAATACCTACCCAAAGGTTTTTACTGGTGGAACTTTTTTAGAGAATATTAAAAACCGCTCATTTATTAATTTTTCTACCGACCAAGACTATTACTACCCCCCAAATGCCAATGATAGCTTAACAAAAAAAATGGCCGATATTCAAGCCAATTACAAAGAATACCGCTACAATGGTTTTCCGCATTGGTTTCCCGAGTTTGATGAATCTGAACAGGCTTATGAAATTGTATTTAATGATATAAATACGCGACAAAGAAATCCTTTTCCCGAAAATATTTCTTGGGAATTCGATCAGGAAGACTATGGAAATATAGATTGGATTTCACATATAAAAATTGACACTATAAACCCAAAGGCACCCGAGGATAACCAACTGAATTTTAAAATAAATAAATGGTTGGTTTACAATGACAAGGATAGCCTAGTGAGTCAAGATGCAGATATAAACGCATTTGCCTTCCCAAGAAAATCCGGCAAGATATTAGCTAAATACCATAACAATGAATTTCACATAACAACCAGTGGTATCGAGTCCTTCTTTATTCTTATCTCCCCGGAAATGGTAAATCTTAAAAAACAACTAAAAATCTATGTTAACAATAAGCTATATTACCACCAAAAAGTAGATTTTAATAGGGAATTTATGCTAGAAAATTATAAACTAAACCACGACTCACAACAAGTTTGGATAAACCAAATTCCAATAAACTTAATTCAAGGTAAACCAAAATAAGTATTGGATATTTCTTTGTACAAAACAAAGTAGATTTACTTTACTTTAATTACCCTTGTCAATTACCCAAGGCACCACCAAATAGTATAGATTCCCTTATTTTTATAGGTAATCTTAAAAAAACTAACGAGGTAGGTTAAATACAAAAAAAGTAACGCAATCTTTTTTAAAAATAGACTTTGTACTGTTTTTATAAAACGTTATTTACTATCACGATTTATTAAAAAAATAAAGTGTAAACAAGTTATTATTAATAAAGAAATAGCAACCTGAAAAAAAAAAGCAAATCACAACCCTCGGGTTATAAGATATTTATATAAAAAGCAATAATAAAAACAGAAATTCTCCTTTAAAAGTCTTGTGGTTAAGATAAATTATACTATTTTTGCCGCAGCAATATCCAAAAAGATATATGCACTGGAGAAATGGCAGAGTGGTCGAATGCGGCGGTCTTGAAAACCGTTGACTGTCACAGGTCCGGGGGTTCGAATCCCTCTTTCTCCGCAATAAATACTGATACTTAATCAGTTAAAGAATAAACACCCAATTTTACACCCACAAATGTAAAGTTGGGTTTTTTTATGGAGTTTATTTTGGTAAATTAGTATACGTCTTAAAACTAAATTGGACACCTTCTTGAAGAAAAAAGATAGTGTTTGTTTTATAAATTAGTATTTTTTCTTGATTATACAATTGTCTTCTTTTCGCAATTGTTTTTTGTTTAATAATTCATAAGAGAGTCTAACGAAAAAATTTAATGATAAATTAAGTGTAGAAGAGAATAGTATGGTTGAATTAAAAATTCCTTGAGTTATAATTGGCAAGAAACAATATGATCAAGTTGAGCAATCTATTAGATTCATTATTTCAGAGCCTGATATCAATAGTGAACAAAGAAAATGCAAAACAATTTTAGTAGGTAAAATGTTAACCATTGGACTCAAGACAAATTTGACTCTCAAAAAATAAGAGTAAAAAACTCCTTGTCGAAACGATAAAAAACGAGGAGATTTATGCATGCAAATGGGATGATTTATTTAAAATATTAGATATAAGACATAAGCACTTAATTGATAATCTTGATTTTAAAAAGACAATTATTGAAAATCTTTTAGAAGGTAATCAAAGTACTGAGCTTGTAATAATTCTCACAAAAAAAACTATGGGATAACATTGACAGCTTCTAACATACAGGCCTAAATGGTTGATACTTGATAAGATTACGGTTTAATTATATAACCCTAAAAAATCCAATTATCATGTTTAATCTATATATTTAACTGGAATAAAGTTGTGGAACAGACATACATTATTGTTAACTTTAAAAGACAATTTAACAATGATTAAAAATGAAACTTGAAAAACCACCAAAATATGAATTAAATATTGACTATCTTCAAAGAATTTGGAGCGGTGAATTCAAAGATTTTATCATTAAATCAGACCAGAAATATTATTATTGGGACGATATTAAGTATAAAAAAGACGTACCTTTTGAGTCCCAGATTGACAATTGGATTTTATTAAAAACTTACAGAACTTCTAAATATCAAAAAATAACTTTTGGCTCTTATAGTTTCAGATATTTTCAATCAGAATATATTTCTAAAAACTTATATGATTTTGATTTAAAGTTAATGGGTGGATTACAACAAAATCCTATTCTTGCATCTGATAGAATGGAATTTTTTAAAAACTCACTACTAGAAGAAGCTATTGCTTCTTCTCAAATAGAAGGCGCTGCTACAACAACTGAGGTAGCAAGGGAAATGCTTAAGACAGGAAGAATTCCAAGAAATGAATCAGAACAAATGATATTCAATAATTTTAGAGCAATTGAATATATAAGTGAATTTGTAGATAACAATATTGATTTTAAGCTTATAATTGATTTACATAAAATCATGACTGCCAATACAGATGCAGAGAAATATTCAGGCGACTTTAGAGATGGAGAAGTTTATGTCACAGATCATGTAGATGGCGAAATTGCGCACATTCCTCCTCATTGGAAAGAAATTAAAGTATTAATGGGTGAATTATGTGAATTTATTAATGATGAAAAAAGCTTCATTCATCCTATAATAAAAGCTTCTATAATACATTTTATGATTGGTTTTATACACCCATTTAAAGATGGAAATGGTAGAACAGCAAGAGCTTTATTTTATTGGTATTTATTAAAAAAAGGTTATTCCTTAGTAAGAAACATTTCTATATCAAGAGTCATTTTAGAGTCAAGATCTCAATATGACAAAGCATTTTTAAAAACAGAGTATGACCAAAACGATTTAAATTATTTTATAACCTATTCTATTAAAAATATAGGTATTGCATTTGAAAAATTAACTCAATATCGAGACAAAAAGCTTGAAGAAAGAAAAAAGGCCAACCTTATTTCTTATGAATTACTTTCTAAAGGTTTAAATAAAAGACAAGCTGATTTGATAGGTTTTTTATACTTAAAGGAAAAAAATAATATAACTTTAAGTTCTTATGCAGAAAAGCATAAAGTTGTTAGGCAGACAGCAAGTAAAGACTTAAGTGAGCTTATTAAATTAGGTTTATTGGTTGAAGATAAATCAACAAAACCATTTAAATATACTTTACAAAATAGAAAAGCAATATCTGAGTTTATCAAATAAATTTTAATTTGGTATTAAACTCTATTAGACATAGCTAATATATGCTTCTTATTTAAATATGTTATATCTGAATAAAATACCCAACTTTACATTTTTTGGTGTAAAATTGGGTTTTTATGCTTTATCTGATTAAATATCAGTACTTATTTCGTAAAAAGAGGGGTTGCTTCTGTTACTCTGTATGCTTTACAAATAGAGATGTTCACTTGAGCACCTTATTCGGAAAGTTTTTAAAGTATGATTGGAATAACTTGATTTTATACCTATCTGTCAAGTAATAAATGTAACGGGTAAAAAAGTTGACTTGGAAGTTTAACGTAAATTCTAATTGTCAAATTGGGTTAATTGTTGTTCGCTTTTAAAGCATGTAACACCAGAGTTGCAAAATAGTGATTTAGGGTAAATTATAAAGTTTACTTCTTTCTTTTTCGCTACTTCTTCAAACTGCGACACGTAAGGGGTAATTTGTACTAGGTAATTATTCAAGTAAAACCCTTCATTATAAAAAAACAAGCAATGATTTTTATCCCTGGTTTTGCTTGTTCTGCAGAAGTTTGGGATGAAACTATTGCTAAATTTGAAAATAAATACACTTGCTACTCTTTGACAATGGCAGGTTTTGCAGGTTTTGAACCACAAATCAATTCAAGTTTTGAAAATTGGGTAATCTCTATTGCAGACTTTATTAAGGATAACAAAATTGAAAAACCAATTATCGTAGGACACAGTATGGGGGGAGCTATGGCATTAGCAATTGCTTCTGACTACCCAGATTTGATTGATAAGATAATTGTAGTTGATGCACTGCCTTGTTTGTTCGCATTAGCCAATCCTTCGTTTGAATCAAAACAGAATAATGACTGTTCTGCAGCTGTTGATCAAATAACTGCAATGTCTGACCAACAATTTTACCAAATGCAAAAACTGTCAATTCCCCAAATTTTAGCCGATACTACAATGCAAGAAAAAGTTGTAAATTGGAGTGTAAAATCCGACAGAAAAACTTTTGCTGAAATGTATTGCGATTTTTCAAACACAGACTTAAGAGAGAAAATACAAAATATAAAATGTCCAAGTTTAATTTTATTAGAATCCTATTTCGCTTATATGAAGCCAGCTATTAAAGTTGCCTAATTTTTAGATACTTCTTTTTTTTTAGCTCCAGAAATAACCCAGAGCAGATGCTATAGGTATTTTTATTAAATTAGCAATCACAACAAACCTTTACCTGGTAGAACTTACTAATTGCTGATTTGTATAAAAGTGAACACTCTTTTTAAAATGAACTATTTCACTTTTAAAATCAAAATAACAAAATACCAGTTGTATAAATCTTAATTGACTTATTTTAAATGAAACCAGTCTTTACTCCCGTTACAGATCAGTGGAAAAGAAAACCTTATTTTGATTATTTTTTTAAGAATATCAAAACAAAATACAATATAACCCACCATATAGATATAACGGATCTCTATACACAGATAAAAAATAATAACCTGAAGTTTTACCCTTCTTTTTTATTTGTTATAATGAAAATTATAAATCAAAACCAAGAGTTTAGAATGAGTTTTAATCAAGATGGAGTTTTAGGGACATGGAATTACGTAAATCCTTCCTATACTATATTTCATCAAGACGATAAAACCTTTTCTGATATATGGAGTGAATACAAGCCTAGTTTTAATGAATTTTATCAAGAGATAATCAAGGATATTGAAAAATACAAAAATGTTAGAAAAATCAAGGCCAAAGAAAATCGCCCTGACAATTTCTGTCCCATATCTGCAATTCCATGGTTAAGTTTTGAGAGTTTTAGTCAAGATACTTACCATGAAAATTCCTTTTTATATCCCATTATAAGATTTGGAAAATATTACAAGAAAAAAGACCGGGTTTTCCTTCCCCTTTGCGTGTTTGTAAATCATGCCGTAGCTGATGGTTATCACACCTGTAAACTGATAAACGAAGTACAGGATTTAGCCCAAAATGTCGATCAGTGGATTAAGAAATAAAAGCCGACTTTTATACCAGAGAATTACGGATTTATAATAAACTAAAATAGGTTTTTGTGTTTTTAATATTTGTCCACTATAAACCAATAGTTACTTGTACAAGTAACTTAATTAAGCAATATCTAAGCAGTAAATCTTTCCTAAAATAAATCTATTTGCCTTCAAATGGCCAAATGCCAGTTCTGACCCTATCTAATTATTGTAGAACTTATACCTTGTTAGAGCTGATAATTAAAGGTTTCTTGCTATACAACCTTTTGTTTTTTTACACAATATGCAATTAAAAAAGTTTTCTAGTTAAAGTAAATACCATAGGCGCTACTACCAAAAAAACAGCACTCCTTTTCACCCAACCCCATCCCCCCTATCCTATCTTGTTTTAAATCTTAAGAATCTGGGTGAGAAAATTCCTTTTACGTATTTATAATTAATTCAAAGATAATAAGTAACCACAAGGCTTAGAATCTGGTTAAAGTTTTATATTTACCTCAAATTACATTTATGAAAAAGGTATTATCTGTTTTACTATTCACTTTATTAATCATCATGATAAATGGTTGTAAAGAAAAAGAAGAGATTAAAAATTACAAAATAGAAAATTTAATAGGAACCTGGGAACTCTCCTCGGCTAAAATTTATGATAGAGAATTAAAATTCCTAACACAAACAGATCCTAAAGACCAATATGGATGTGGTTTTATTACATGGATCTACACCTCAGATAAAATACAAATCATTAATTACACAGGTAAAGACCAAAACGGCAATTGCCTTGAGCAAATAATTGATTTAACTTATACCCTTGAAAACAATAACATAATAACCTTAGATGAACTAGGTATAAAGGAAAAAATGCTTATAACGGATTTATCTAAAGATGAGCTGGTCTTTTTAACCCAATTACCCAATGAGAAAAATGATGATGCTAACTTTATCAAATATGTCAAAATTTGGTGCAAGAGAGTTAAATAAGAATTTTCCCACTATAAATCCAACAGTAATTATCTACTTACAAAATAAATAACCCTTTTTTTACTTGGTTGGTGCAAAATTAGTTTCTAAAAAAAGCAATTAAAAAATCCGCCTAAGGTAAAAAACAGATGAAATACTAAAAAAGCAAAACATATATAAACACATCTTAGCCTGTGTAATAAACTGTCTTTTGTGTAATCTTTTTTTATCCGCCTTTTTTTCTGCTTAAAAACAGGCTCAACTACATCTTAAAAAAATAGCTAATATGTTTTTAAGTCTTCTACCTGATAGCCTGTGTCTTAATAAATTTCTAGCTTAGTAAACTCTTGTCTTAGTAAACTCTTGTCTTAATAAACCTTTGTATTAATAAATCTCTGGCTAATAGTCTATATCTAATAACTAATACATAAACCTATTGTTACAACTTAAATAAGCTATTTACATAATACTAAAATCAAATTAAAGAGCTTTTTATTTTCATATAAGCCTCTTTATAAGTATTGGTAATTCGCAAGTTTTTATCGCCTATATAGACACTAGTTTTTTCATAGGAATCTATTTTATGTAGATGAATAATTTCAGATCGATTTATTTGTAAAAAAGTGTGTTTGGGTAAATAAGACTTTATTTTTTTTAGCGTAATTAAAGTCACTAATGGAGCATCTTGCCTTTGTGTGAAAATCTTCACATAATCTCCCATACTTTGTAAGAATAAAATTTCACTAAAATAAACCTTGATTTGTTTAGAGTTTATCTTGACAAATAAAAAGGAATCCTGTAAATCTTGCTCCTTGGTTATCTTTGTTAAATGTATATCAGCTAGTTTATTGGCGATAATTTTAAAGTCCTGTAAACCGTAGGGCTTTAATAAATAAAATACGCTAGGGTCTTGTAACTCCTCTTGCAAGAAAGAGGCATAAGCTGTTACAAAAACGATTTTGGGTTTTTCCGCAAACTGTTCAATTAACTTAGCTAATTCAACACCATTGAAATCGGGCATATGTATATCCAAAAAAATACAATCTACAAATGATTCTGATAAATACTTTAGAGCCTTAGCTGCAGAATTAAAAGTCCCTTTTAACTCTAAAAAATCTACTTGAGCGACTTTTCTTTCAATCATTTGTAATGCTAGGGGCTCATCATCAATTGCAATGCAACTTATTTTCATAGTAGTTTAATTTTTAAAACACAGTGATATTGATCGTTTTCAGTCCAGTTTTTCAATTCATAAGCATCCTTGTAAGCTATATCTAATCGCTTTTTAGTATTGTTAATTCCAATACCTGTTGACTTGTTGTCTTGCAAGGCAGCAAACCAGTTATTTTGAGTGTGTAAAACAAAATAATCCTGTTGAAAGTAAGTAGCTATCTTTACACAACATTCCTTGTCATTGCTTATACCATGTTTAAAGCAATTCTCTACAAAGGTCAACAAAACCATGGGAATAATTTTCACCTTCCCGTTTTCACTTGTTAAACTAAAATTAGTTGACACATTAAAGGAAAGTCTATGCTTGATGAGTTCTAAGTAATTGGATATAAACAAAGTTTCCTCCTGAAGAGTGACATACTGGGTGTTTTCTTTATTCAGTACATAACGCATCATTTTTGATAAACTAACAAGAGCTTGTTGGGATTGAGCAACATCAATATAGGTTAAAGCATAAATGGTATTAAGGGAATTGAAGAAAAAATGAGGATGTATCTGAGCCTTTAAACTATCTAATTCTGCTTTGATTTTAGAGTCTTGCAACTTTTGATTTTTTTGTTTTTCTAAATCCCATCTTTTATAAAGATGATTTAAATAACCAACTCCAAAGATAATACCAGTTAAAAGCAACAGGTAATAATTTATATAGGATTTATGATCCTTAGCTATATACTGGCTATTAGGATAAATGCTATTATAAACTAGCTTTCTAACCTCTAACACATTTTCAATAGTATTCATTATAATAACAATTACTACAAAAAGTCCTATTAAAGATAGCAAGTAAGTTATATTTATTTTATTTGTTACTACTTTGGGTATGATAACTAAGGTATTTAAGTAATAGGCTGCAAGTAAAACAAAGAAAAGAATAAAATGATATAGGTGGTAAAACAGTGGTAAGTCAACAGGATACAACAGTGGTATTACCCCTAAAAGTATGATGGCTAGAATCAACCACCCTATAATTTCTAACCAAATATTTTTCTGAGAAACTTTCAATTCTTTATTACACTTTAAAAACACTACAAACTAAACCCTTTTTGATCTTTTTAATACAAGTACTTATCGAGTATTAGCCCAAACTCATCGAATAGATAATCTAACAGGCGAAAATTAATACATATTTGCCTGATCAAAAAAATAACATTTATTTCTTAAGTTTTTCCTTAGATAACAATTTAAAATAAACATCCGTATGAACCTTTCCCTATTTATTATGACCACTGTTTTAATACTGACAGTAATCTCTCCATTTGCTCTTTATTACGCGCAACAAATAGCCAAGAAAAAAGATTATTCAAAACATCGAAAATTACAAAATATTATCTTTATTGTCTGTGTTATAGGGGTATTATCTTTAGAGATTTTAATACGCTTCTCTGGTGGTTCTGGTAGCCTAGCCTCTACAGGTAAGTATTTCGGAACGACTTTTTTTAGTTTAATACTTATATCACATATCCTTGTGGCAGTAGGTAGTTACATACTATGGACCTATTTGATAATAGTATCTAATAGAAAGTTTAAAAAAACTTTACCAGGAAAATTTTCTAAAACACATAAGCAAATAGGAATACTTATTTTCTTTGGTCTTCTATACACAGCCATTACCGCTGTTATGGTATATTCGATGAGCTTAAATTTAGTATAGTTAATTTTATAATTACTAACTCTAGACCCCCTAAGGGCTTATCTAAAAAAATAAATCACCAAAATAAATAGCAATAAACAAACTAAATTACTACCCATTAACAAATTAAATGATTAACTAAAGCATTTTTTTGTTTCTTAAAATCACATTTACAAATAAAAAATCTACTTACAACTAAGTAGATTTTTTTTTATTACACTATTCATTAATCCTTTTTCTCTATTGGTTTGTGCTCCACCCTTAATAAAAGCTCATCTACTTTTATATCGTAAGTAAACACATCTTGAGTCAATTCAACGATAGAAACTATACTTTCAAAATCAATTGCCCCATCTTGATTTCTACCCAATAAGGTCCTTTGTTTACCATCTAAAGAAACATACCAATCTCCTTGATATTTAACCTTGGTATTATCGCCATGCTCGGTTATTAAAAAGGTTCCGTTTGCGTATTTTCCTTCATCATTTTTAGGAAAGTACTTTCCTGGATTATTATCAAGGTAATAAGCATCACCAGAAAGATTAAGAGCCGGTGGCACAGACTTATCTAATTCTTTAGCCGAATCAATGCCATTGGTTATATCTAACACTTTGGTGGTTTCCCATTCTACTGCGGCTAGAACTTCAGACGCAGTTTTAGGCTCAGGATGATCCGTTACAGGCTGGTGCTCCACATTGTATTTAATTAAAGGATCTATAGTATCGGCTATTTCAAAGGTGAATTTATTATTGGTTAACTCCAACAAATCCACACTATCTTTGTATATAATCTCATTGTTGGAATCATATACTGCTAAATATCTTTTTATAGGATTATCCTTTATCTCCCATAATCCAAAGATCTTAGAGTTATCGTTAAAGTCAATAATTCTAAAGGTTCCGTCTGCCTTATAATAAGCATAACCTGCATACATAGCCCCAGGAAGGGAATCAAGGCTAATATCATTACCATTGTTGTCTACAATTTTTGTGGTAATCCATACATGGCTAGATAATATTTCCGATGCTGTTTTATCCATACCCGGAGCGTTGAAATTCGGATCATTTGTACAAGAAGTAATTAACATACTTGTCAGTACAACGCCTAATACAAAAAATAGCTTTAAAAACGTCTTTTTCATTTTATTTAATTTTTAATTAGTATATATATCAAAAATAAACTATAATCACCTATAAATTACACTAACACTAATAAATAACCAATAATAATGATTAAAAATTAATAAAACAAAATATTGTATTCCATAAAATTTTGGATATTCTATATGGATAGAGAAATTAATTCCAATTAAAAAAAGTAATTAAAACGCAACTTATATTAAAATGAAATAGGATATAAATTTTGTTAAATATCAAATTCTCTTAGAATGAAAAACCTTAAAGCAAAAGGGTAGTTTTTAGCAAACCCTAATAATCCAAAAAAGCTAATCATTACGCTAATACCTGCCGTTAAAAACAAATACAAATCCAACTAAATAACTACCTCTACGCCATTAGAATTATTAAAAGTAACAGATTATAGTTTTTTTTTAATTTTTAATCCTCACATAATAAAAGACTTATAAAAAAGATAGATTTTTTTCTTATATTTTTTCCCTGAACCCCTTGTAAATACGATAAAATACACTACTTTTGCCACAGCAATATCCAAAAAGATATATGCACTGGAGAAATGGCAGAGTGGTCGAATGCGGCGGTCTTGAAAACCGTTGACTGTCACAGGTCCGGGGGTTCGAATCCCTCTTTCTCCGCTGATTTATAAAAGATAACTTTTTAAAAGTCATCAAAAAAGCACAAAACCTATAACTTACAATGAGTTATAGGTTTTTTCTTTTTTAGAGATTAATCTCAAAACCTGTGTAAGAGTAGTTTTATCTTCGCTCATATCCTTAATACTCCATCCTATTACCTTACTATCCTATAAATCTATGATCGTAGTTAGATAGACAAAGCCACCTTTAATGGCAATCTAGGTAATACCAGACACCCATGCTTTAGCTAGAGCATTTTGTATAAATTGTCGATCCAAGAGATTATTGGCTACTAAATAACTGTATTTATAATCTATATTAATACGAAATTTATTCGCCCAATTGCTCTTTAATCCTAACTACTTCATATACTTAGTCACAGTTGGATCCGATACTTTAACCCCTCTAGCTTTTAATTCTGCAGCTATTCTAGGACTCCCATAACGCTGTTTAGACTCAAAGTAAACCTCTGATATTGTCTTCTTAAGTTCTTCTTTTTCTTGCTTTTGCTTACTCTTTGAAGACCGCTTCAAGGCTTATAACTACTTCTACCTTCCTGTAATACTTAGCGTATTTTTAAGAGTAGGGAATTCGCTTTCATGATTTAAGATAAAAGTGTAAATCACTTGTGGGTATAGGAAAAAATGCGTAGAGCTTTTTTAAATATTTCATGATTTAACTTACCATCTGCTAAGTTGTTTTCATATACCCTAATTCTTTCTTGCCCAGGAGATAATTTGACATTATCATTTATAGGGAAACTCGTTTAAGGGGCTTTTGTTGCTTAAAAGCACTATTTATATACTAGCATTTAGCTAATACCTAATTCTTAGGACTAATTCTGATTTGTTTTTCTTTTTTTAGCTAACTCCACTGTGTAACGCTTAAACTTTTGCAGCGTAACATTTACTTGTACTACTCCTAATTCAAAGACATATTTTATGTTTAACTCACTCTCCGAACTAAGTTAAGAACTCCAATTCTCTGCTTCATAAAATCAATAGAGGTACCAAAAACATTTAACTTATACAGTAACTCTTAATTTATTGTTTAAGCAATATACATATTGTATTTCAGGTATAATTGGAACAATGGTAATTTTGAACAAGTATTAAAACAAATAGTTAAACAGTCTCTTGGCATAAATAAACATAATTCTTAAGAAAAGTAGATCAATTTAGCTCGCACTATTTGATGCATCACCTTTTAGTTTTCTAATATATTCCGAGGGAGACTCACCCGATACTTTTTTAAAATTGATCGTAAAACGACTATGAGAAGCAAAACCAGAGCATTTTGCTAGATAACTAATTTTGTACTCACGAAATTTTGGCTGGGTGTTTAAACAATCTAAAATATAATTTATGCGTAAATCATTTATATACGAAGTAAAACTCATACCTTGATGTTTATTAATTACATGAGATAAATACCGCCGATTCTCTCCTATCTTATTTGCAAGTTCTGCTAATGAAAAATCGGTCTGTAAAAAGTCTAAAGACTTTTCAAATTCTTCTAGTTTACTTTTTATTTCAGCCTCCTTTTGCTCAGATATATAGAATTTATCACTTTGGGCAAAATCAATAATATCTTGGGCTAAAAATTTAGAAGAATCCATTTTGGATTTATAGGTGTTTTCTTGATTTATCAAAGGTCTATTTGAAATAAACACAGATTTATAAAACAGGAATACCAAAAAAACACAAATAAAGATAATACAAGCTCCCGCAATTAAGGCTAAATAGATCTGCTCGTCACCGGTCCTAACACCTTTTATTAAACTAAAAATCAAACACTTACCACTCATAGTTAATTATCCTTTTTTCCAATCTACATCAAATCATTATTTTTATTCTGTACAATTTCTACTTATATAGGCGTTTATTTTTTTTTATGACCAATATAATTACATTTATAAGGCATAACAAAACCCTAAGGCATTATTTTTCAAAACTATTGCTATTGAAAAACAAATAGGTAACGCCTTAGAATTTTCTGCTTTTTTAATTTATTAAACCAGCTCTAACTTACTGGTGTTTAATTGCCATTTCCAAGCTGTTCTTAAAGACTCCTCAACGCTTGTTTGTGCCTTCCAATTAAGTTCTCTCTCGGCTTTATCTACATTAGCGTACGCAATTGTGATGTCTCCCTGTCTTCTAGGGGCTATACTAAATGGAACTTGAATTTGATTTACTTTTTCAAAACACTTTACAATTTCTAACACAGAGGTTCCTTTACCTGTTCCTAGATTAAAGATTTTTAAATCCTGGTTCTGTTTTGAATCAAGTAAGTTTTGTAGAGCTGCAAGATGTGCCTTGGCTAAATCTCCCACATAAATATAGTCTCTTATTGCTGTTCCATCCTGGGTTGGGTAATCATCTCCCCAAATATTCAAATACTCCCTAATCCCAGCAGCTGTTTGCATCACATAAGGAATCAAATTATTTGGTATACCATTTGGCAGCTCTCCGATTAACCCAGAAGGATGAGCTCCAATTGGATTAAAATAACGCAATAATGTCGCTTTTTTATGATATGCTTTTACAAAGTCTGCTATTATATCCTCTCCCATTTGCTTGGTTCTTCCATAACACGATTCGGATCTTTTTAAAGCAGTTTGCTCATTTATAGGCATTATATCTGCTTGACCGTATACCGTACAAGAGGAACTAAAGATAAGATTTGTAACTTGTGTTTTTTGCATTGCTTTTAAAACACTAACAAGACTTCCAATATTGTTCTCATAATAATCAATCGGAGAAGCTTCGCTCTCTGATACAGACTTATAAGCCGCAAAGTGTATTACACCATCAAAATGATGACTTTGAAAAACTCGCAAAGTTAATTCCTGATCCTTTAGATCATAAGGATAAAAATCTACTGTTTTTCCAGTTATCTTTTGGATATTTTCCAATACTTGAATTCTAGAATTTGATAAATCATCTATTATCACCACCTTAAAGTCGCTGTTTAAAAGCTCAACAACCGTATGTGAACCAATAAATCCAAGTCCACCTGTTACCAATATTTTTTTCATATTATAATGTTTTATTGATCCAAATAATAACTTCTATGCGCTGGTCCATCCACAGCGTGTTTCATAGAGGACTCAAGCCTCTGCTGATAATATTGTTCGTAGTCTTTTGTATAATGAGCATCTGGAACTACATTTAGATCAAAAACTACATCCACAAATTCTTGATCTTTTAAATTCCCATAAATACTTACAATATGTTTGACATATCCTATATTTTTAGTACTATCATAACTAAGGGTTAATTTACCCTCTCGACCAGCTGGTATGGTTTGTATATTAGACTTACTAGGAATAATACACCCACAAGAGACAATAAGGTCTTTGAGTCTAAAGGCCGTATCTCCCAGGTTCTTAATGGTAAAGACCAGTTCTAGTTCCCTACCTTGCTCAATGGGATAGTAATGCCTATTGTTATCTATTACTTCAAGCTGGGTTTGTTTTAATTCTGATTTTGAACATCCTACCAATAAACTGGCAAAAATCCCAACTAGTAGTATAATTTTTTTTAATACCTTCATTATTGATCCGTTAATTGTATTTCATCCATAACAACCGCTGTTCTTGCTGCTAGTTTATTAACTATCTTAAAACGCAATTGTTCTATATTTGTTAAATCAATGGATTCCCTTACGGTTATAATTTGAGAATCCGATTTGGTGTTTTCCAGGGAAATTTGCGCTATTATTTGATAATCCCCCCAGATCTCAATAATAGATGGAGTCACAAAATGGTGTTTTTGATCCACTAAGAATCGAAATTCTACATCTTTTATACCTTGCAAATCCCCGGTAAACACACCTAGTTCTATATTTGGTTGGTGATTTATAACCCAACCTATATGGTAATCATTTTGATAACCTATAACACCATTGTTTAATAGATTAAATTCACTATCATTTTCTAGCCATTTTCTACCCAAAAGTAAATTTGGCTTTTCAACCCACGTTAAAAGCTCCTGCCAAAATTCTAAGTATTCACCTAAGTCTCCCTTGTGCTCTTTATAGTTATGTATGTCAAAAGACTTTGCTTTTTCCAAATCCTTTAAATAAGTATAAACTTGTGGATTTATAACAAAACCAGAGGCATTAGGTTTTAAAAAACCATTTGTATCTGTCTTTTGTAAATAAGCAATCTGTAGTGCAGAAAAACTTAAAGCAGAAATAACTTTATTAAGTTTTGATTGTTCCTCTAGACTAGCTTGAGGGTAAACTTGTTTTAAATCTTGGTATAACCTTAGTAGCTTTTGTGTATCTAAATACGTGTTTAAATTACTTGTCATAGATCCATAGATATCATAAGGTGTGTTTTTAATCTCAAAGTTTTTTTCTAGTTCCACATAATAGCTTAATAAAACATCCTTAGATGCAGGGTAGAATTTACCCAAGTAATCTTCTATTAGCTTATAGATATCTTTTTGAGTATCTTTCAATAAGTTGCTAATCACATAGGTATGTAAGTCCTGTAAAAAAGAATAATCATATCCTGAGCCGTTAAAAAAAACACCTGTAACTCCGATTTGCTTAAAGAACTCCAGTTGCTTTTGTATACTACTTAATGCTGGTAGTGGACTCATGTAATCATCATAATTGCAACTATAATCCCATAGGTAAATATTTTTAGTTCGTTTATTCCAGTTGTGAATCTGGTCTACAAAATCTTTGGTAGCTTTCTTTGCAAGGTTCTGTGTTAAATCAATGCCTTTCTCTAAATCTATAGTACTGATAAACACACCCGTGTTTTTTGGAAGATTCTGTTGTGCAATATCCTTAGTTGTGCGATAAGCAACCAGATAAAAAGCATGATTTTCGAAACGATTACTTAATTTACTTAACAAGTCAACCACCGCACTTGTCGCGCTTTTTTTTGTATTTCCTAACTCCAGGCACACCTGACACTGACAAACAATATCATTATCCAAAGGCGTAATCATAAAATTAACCCCTTGTTTATTTTCACCATCACCATGATTATCGATAATATACTGGGTTAAATCCTGAAAAAGTGCTTGGGATGAGAAACACAATTGTTGGGGATTTCTTTCTTGAGAATCTAAGGCAAAACTATCCTGTGATAAGGGTTTATAACTTGATAATACTTTTATTAAATTATGTCCCCATATGGCCCAATCAAGCTCCACGTTGTTGTTTGCCAATACCCCTGATTGATCTTCAATTAAATTAGATAAATAATAGGGTTCACGATAAGAGAAATCCATTTTCAAGCACTCCTTGAAAAAATTAACCTGATTAACAGGTAAATCAAATGCATCTATTCTTTTATCCTCTTGGGATATTGCCTCAATAAGGCAATAGGTAATCCAAGTGGCAATAGATTTATTTTTTACATTAATAAAAAGTTGGTCCTTTTTCTTTTCAACGCAATAATCGGTTTGTAAATTTGGATCGATCTGCCAAAAAATTCGCAACACATTACTTAAATTCCCTTTGGGTTGTTGATCTTTAAAATACACAACTCCCGATGTACTGATTCGCTTGGTAAGATGAGAATAAAAGTAATTAGCAAACTCCTGGCTGTTGTGATTCTCACTAAAATCAACCAGGTAATAATCCGCCTTTAAACCCGGAGTATTATTGGCCTGGCAACCTATCATGGAAACACACCAAAAAAGAATTATTATTTTAATACATCTAAAAGGCAACATTCAAGCTAAAATAAAAATTAAATAAATTTCTAAAATTCTGGTCATCGACTTTATAATTATACCAAGTCCCCAGTGCTTTTCCAGAGACGTTCTTGTAAATCAAGAACCCATAACCAAGTCCCAAATTCGTATTTAAAACAGAAAAACTATCATATATACTGTAGTCAATATACTCCGCATCTGGAGAGGTTCCAATTGAGGCTAACCCTGTTAAGAAATGCTTAGAGGATGATAAATAATAATTGGCGTTTAATGCCAAGTTATAGGAATAATCACTTTGCAAGAAATAGTTATTAAATCTTAAATTCAAAGAAAATTTATCCGCATATTTTGTAATTCCTCCTACTATATTAAACATTCCTTTATCCAAGGCTTGAACATTCTGGGTTTGATTAAACTTGCGGTATCCTACCCCAAGTTCTATCTGGGTTGAATTCCAAAAGTCAAATTCTCTATAAACAGATCCTCCTATTATAAAACGAGGAAAAAACTCATCCCCTATCCCTACATGTGCACTGGTTGAGATACGCTTTGTCCAAATTCGATCCCATTGTGCAAAACCCTGAAGTCCTTTACCTGTTTCACGAGCCGTGTAACCTAGTTTAGCACTATAGGTATTTTTATCTTGAAAACGTACGTATTGAACCTCTGTCACTGTGGTTTTAGCCACCTCCTGGTTATAACGACTGGTTAAATACTGAATTCCAATTTCATTTCGCTTACTTTTATACTCCAATTCTTCCAAGCGACTCTTAAAATCTTTTGCCTCTAAGATTCCTGGTTGATAAAAAGATAAATAGTAATAAGCCTTATCATACTCTTTGCGCTTTTCTAAAACAACTCCCTTTGTATAATTAAGGGTTCTACTAGTTGGAAAAAAAGACAAGGCCTGGTCGATGGTTTGCAAAGCCAAATCATTTTGATTTTGTTTGACTAAATCTAATGTATAGTCCTGTCCTATTTGCTCTAAAGTATTTAAAAGGTCTTTATGGTATGGATTTTCTTGCAGATCCTTAATCAAACCTTGGTAACTTTGGGCTAAATTTAATTCCTGTTTTTTATCTAAATTAATTGACTTAACTTTAAAAAACACTTCATTTGGGTAATTCGCCTTAGCTACACTTAGGTAGGAATCTGCTAAGTCTAGCTGCCCTGTTTGATTGGCTAAATTTATTGCATAGATAAGTGCTTGTTTGTTTACCGGGTCTTGTTTTAACCACATTTGCGCATACCTTAAAGCCTCTTGATACTCATATTGCTGGTTTAAATCCTTGATAATCTGAGTTAACATATCTTGGTAACCTCCCAGAAATCTTGGATGATCAAAACTATCTGTATCTTGTAAGATTAATTCAAAAGAAGATACCGCTCGTGGATAATTACCTTGTTTTAGATAAATATCCGCGCGCTTTAACAACAAATCGGTATCATTGGGGTTAAACAACATTAAATTAGTTAGGGTATTTAAAGCACTATTGTAATCCCCTAGATTATAATAGGATTTAAAGATACCTTGCTGAGCTAATCTATCTTGCTGCATATCCCCATAATGACTTAACTCATACCAACTAGCAATAGCCTCGACGTACCGCTCTTGCTCCATAAATTCTTTGGCCTCTTGATGAATAATTTCCAAGTAATCCTGTTTCAACTCTTCATCTTGATTATATGCCAAGAAAAGTTCTTTTACCAGAGTATTGGCCCTGGAGAAATTCCCCATTTTCTTATAAAGATTCATTTCTTGAATCAATAAATCTTTGGAATTACCATTAACGGCTTTAAACTTATTTAAATAAATAAGGGCCTGTTCATACTCATGCCTGGAGAGTAACTCGGCAAAAACAAAGCCGTAAGCCTCTGCATTGCCAGGACTAGTCTCAAGTACCTTTACATATAGTTCTAAAGGCTCTTTTGCCCTAGCACTTCTAGCGGCCTCTAAAAGATATACTCTATACTGTCCTTCTAACTTGTTTTCTTTTAAAAACGAGAGTAACTCCTCATAGCGCTTTTGCTGTTGTAAAAGAGCTATTTTTTTCTCCACTAAACTCCCTGACAATCCGAATTGTAAAAGCCCGCGATCCACATAACTCATTGCCGAATAATAATCGCCAATTTTTATAAAGTTATTTACCGCTTGTAGAAGATAATCCAATTGATTTGGATCTTGTTTTACTAACTCTAAGCTTTGCTCCATGACTTTATCCAGATTCCCAGCATTCTTATCTGCTATGATTTGAGTCTCGAGACTATATAAGTAGGAATCTCGGATTTTCTGGTTCTCTGGATAAATCTGGGCTAATCGCTTTTGTAATCTTCTAACCTCTACTTGATTACCTTGAAGGGCATAAAGGTCTATTTTTTTCTGCCAAAGAGACTCCAAATATGGAGACACTTCTAATAATTCATTCACATAGCAAATAGCACTAGAGTAGCGTTTTGTCTGCATCTCTAGGTTAACTAAAATATGTTTGGCATCTATATTATCGCTCTTAATATCTAATGCTTTAACTAACTCATAACGAGCTTTATCATATTGTTTATGATGAAAATAGTATTTCCCAAGTAACATTCTTATATCGGTATCATTGGGCGAACTCTGTACTTGTTTATCTAAAATTTCTTTACCCTGCTCCCATTGTCCATTGTTAAACATCCTATTAACATTTGTAACCGGATCTTGGTCGTTTATGTGTACCTGTTGTTTTTCTTGAGCCAATAGCTCTGGTGTGAAAACAAAAATCGGTAGGGTTAATAATAGGGTTTTTATGGATATTGTAAGTTTTCTCATTGTTGTTTCTAACTTTTTAATCGTTTTTCCTTAAAGCGCAATTTTATTTAGTCTCTAAGGTATTGGCCTCGTTTGAGAAGCCTTGTCTTGTCATATTACCCCAGGCAAAATTTCGCTTGAATAAAAACTCGAAATAGCCCTTAATACTAAATACAACAATTAAAGGATGGTAAATCATAGCCTCTAAAGAAGAAAAAAGTACCAACTTTATATAGTCCCAGTAGCTCTTATATTGTTTTTTTACCGATAAATCCAATGATATGGTCACCAAAGACATGGTAACTCCAATCATGTAAACAAATAACAACATCAACCAAAAAGTGTCAGAATTTAATTGATTGGTAAAAAGTAAAACCAGTAAAAATACGATACCCACAGCCTCAATTAAAGGAGCTAGAAACTCAAAGAATAAAGCATATGGTAGAACCACCATTCCCAACCTACCATACTTTTGATTAAATAAAAGTCTACGATGTACGATAAAAATCTGCAACAACCCTCTACCCCAGCGGGTACGCTGTCTTGCCAAAACTTTTAAGTTAGGAGGTCCTTCGGTCCAACAACAGGTCTCTGGTATTTGTACAATTTTATATTTTTTGCCTTGTCGTCTCATATATGAAATCATACGAATAGTCATATCCATATCCTCGGCATGTGAATCCGAATCATATCCTGCCGCCTCAATTACAATTCGGCGATCAAAAAGACCAAACCCACCAGAAACATTAGGAATTAAATTAAAGAAAGACCACCCCATCTTTGCTAGAAGATAAGATCGTAAATATTCTGTTTCTTGAAATAATGGTATACTACTTTTAGGAGGGTTCACCTGTACCATTTTACCTTTTTCTACCTGACAACCATTTACCATTCGCATAACCGCGCCAACGGCAATTACAGGAGTATTGGAGTCTAAAACAGGCAAAATAACTTTACTTAAAGTATCCGAGGCTAAGATGCAATCTACATCGGTATTAATAAAGTAATCGTATTGAGCTACATTTATACCGGCATTCATTGCATCGGCTTTGGTACCTCCGTTTACTTTATCTACTATTGTTAATCGTTTGTATAATTCGTTGGTGGATCTATAAACGGCATTAACCTGTTCACATTTAACCTTCTCGATATAGGGAAAAGGAATCTTTGTTAATTCAAAATTTTCAATTAGAAGCTCCAAAGTTTTATCTTTACTTCCGTCATTGACAATAATTACCTCAAAATTCGGATAATCTAAACTCAGTAAAGAGTTTACATTTTCAATAATAATTACTTCTTCATTATAAGCTGGAGCAACCACCGAAATTGCTGGCGCAATCTCTGGGTGTTGTTTTAATTTAACCTCCTCTTTGGTGGTATATCGACTCTTGTGCCGTTGGATATTAAAATAACCCGTTATTGCAAGACCAAGATATATGACCGTTACACTACAGGCGTAAAAGTAAATTAGATATTGATATATTGTAAATAAAATGTCCATACTTCAGTAAGCTTAGCTTATCTTTTTAGTGGTATTCATTTCAACATAAGCCACTAGTGATTTTTCAAACTCACTTTGAGTTTTACTTTTAATTCTTAAATAAGTGGTTCCCACTTGATCGGTTAAATATATTTGTGTTAATACACTAATGAGAATTTCCTTATTACTTGTTGTATGATAAATTTGTTCTAAAAAGGGTAAACATTTACTATTTCCAATTGCTCCAAGAGCTTTAATAATAGCAAACTGCACTTGCATCTCACTGAATTGGTAATCCGAGGTTAACAAATCAACCGCCTCACTGGCTTTTAATTCTCCAAGAGTTTCGACTATTTGCTTTTTTATAACCACGCTATCGGTTTCTATATAAGATTCAATTAAACGAGGAATACTATCGGTTTGTTTAAAAAAGCCGATTTCCTTGATTAAAAAAGCTTTATAACTTTCGTTTTTAGCCAAAGCTACCCAACGAATTAAACCAGGAAGAGTCTCGGTTTGTTGTCTTTTACATAAAGCGGTGTGTATTCTAACCTCGTCCAAAGGATTAAAGTCAGAGTCAAAATCATTTTCTAAAAACTTATAGGCATTATTGGAATTAAAATTCATAAACACACTCTTGGCATGCTTTCGAACTGTCTTTTGATTGGTACTTAATTTATGTGAAACTGCACTTCCTGAAACATTCTCCCCAAAGGTGTCTAATATGCGTAGGGTTTCAGCATTAGATTTCTCATTTTTATTAGACAAGCGATCCTCCCAATACTCAGGCAAACGCAAGGCTTTAAGTACCTGTTTATAGTTTTGTGTATTTAATTTCATTTATTCTCATTTACTAATTTCACAATCAGTTCGGTTATATATGCTTTCTCCCAATTTTTCATTTTATTGGAATCCAACCCTAGATCCTTCTCAATTTGTTTTCCATCTAAATAATCTTCTGAAAAAAGTATCTTTTTTAAAGGATCCTTAAATCGTTTTTCAATCTTGGTTCTTCGATCATCTTGTTGTCTTAACTTATATGCAACCCTAAAAATCTTTAACCAAGAAATAAAATACAGGATTCCCATTAACATGATAAGAATTACAGTCACTCGTATAATTGGCGCATAGCCGTAAAAGTGAGAACTTAAATAGTAGAAATAATAAGTGATGGTGTCCATTGTCATAAAATTAAGTAGACCACAAATATTGAAAGTTTTTAGATACAGAATAATGCAACATTTTACCTATTAAGTAAAACACCTTTGTTTAAACTGTTTCAAAACTGGAAAACTTAAAATAAACAATTGAAAATCAACTAACTACAATGAAACAAAAAAGTTGAAAAAATGAAAAAAAGTGCTTTTTCTAATTTTTTGCAACAAATTATGTCGTAAAAGCATTAGAATTTGATTTTTTTTGAAACCTCTTAAAATCTTAAAAAAGCACAGTAAGCAAGAAAATGCTTCTGGATAAGAAAAATGTGATAAAAAACACACCAATTACATAGTTTTCAATAAAATAGCCTTGTAATTGAAATAAATATTACTATTAAATAATATATTAAAGCATATTATTTATTTTTATGAAACTATCTAAAGATAGGTAATATTTATTAAATATAAGAATTTTTTTTAACAATAAGTCACTTTTTTAGAACTTTATTTTTACGTTAAAATTAGGACCCCATTTTAATTTAACTTTTTTAATGAATCCTAGGCCCACTTTATTGTAATAATTAACTAGTAAACACCACCTTAATCTATTAAATCCAGCTAATTATTTTTTATTATTACTTGTAAAACACACCTTTAATTACCCAATTTTCCTTTAAAAAGCTTTTTAAAAAAACAATATGTTCCAAACAATAAATAGGTGTTTTTTAAAAATACTTCCTTAAAAATTATACCATTTTGCCTATAAAATCACCTTGTAGATGGCTTTAAAAAAAAGATTAAAGTGCTTAGAGTTTTAAAATCCTTTTTTGCTTTTAAAAAAGGTTTTGATACATTATCTAACATACCGATACATAAAAACATTTAGAAAAAAGGGGATCTATCCATACTTTTAGGCTTTGTAAAATAGAGTACTCCCTTGATTTTTCAGTCTTTTTTAAAAATATTTCCCTACAAGCTTTTACTTTTTTATGGCTGCGCGGTATAAAACAAAGTATTGTTTATTAGTAAAAGCAACACTTGTTTTAATCTAGTGGTATTTAAAAAGTTAAAGCTACATTTCTTATTTTTTTGAATCTCCCCAATTTTCTTTTCAAGGGATTAAAGACCATTATAAAGGGTATTTTACTTTAACCCACTACTAAAAACAAAAAAACAGACTAATTACCTTAGGGGTAAAAAATCTGTTTTATCGAAAGAAAATAGGTCTTTTAATCGATTATAAAAAACCAGAAAGTTATTTTTTTTGAATTAGGATTCTAATATTTGTACAATTTGGGTAAAACCAAGTCTTTTAGCGTGCTGTAATGGGGTTATTCCCTTAGAGTCAGCAATATGCATATTTGCTCCTGCTTTTTTTAAGACTTTTAAGATATCTTGGTATACCTTGGTTCCATCTCCCAAAATAACAGCTTCCATCACAGCAGTCCATCCAAGGCGATTTACATGATTTATAGGGAAATCTGGTGTATTGGCCAGTACAATAACAGTTTGCAAATGTCCTTTCTCACAAGCAGGTATTAATGCAGTCCCATTATAACGATTAAAAACTTGAAAGTCTGCTCCATTTTTCAAATACAGCTCTACCAAAGATGTTTGACCTGTGGCTCCGGCAAGTAAAAACGGACTATCTAAATTCTTGGCCTGTTGATTTACATCGGCAGAAAAGCTAACAAGTAATTCTGCCATTTGTTTTGACTTGTTTTGTGTAGCCAAAAGCAATAAGGATTCTGCGTGTTTGTTTACTTGATTTACATCTTGTCCTTGTTCTAAGGCTTGCTTGACTTTTTCTAAGTCATTATTTTGCACCAATTCTATCATATTCCAATTCTTTGGGTTATCTCCAGATTCATTATTAGCCTGACAGGCGCCTAGGCTAAAGCATAAACTAAGTATTAAAACGATATTTTTCATAAGCTAATTTTTTAATAAACGATGTTTCCCTGAACAATCAAAGACTCCACATCACTAATTCTACTAACTGCTTCACTTGAACAAAGTGCGTCTATTAAAACTAAATCAGCTGAGTCACCAACCTTAGGCCACTGCATATCACCATTATCATTTAAAGGAAGAACTCCTTTGGTGGCTAATGCTAAACTACGAGATAAACCAAATTCATTGGTTTTTCTATAAAGCTGAGCCGCTAGATTTGCTTTTTGTAACACACTACCTGTTCCGGTGGTATCCCAGTGATCTATAATACTGTCATTCCCTGCGTAAACTTTTACATTCTTTTTAGCTAATTCCAAAATTGGCATTTTAAATCCAGTAAAAGGAATTGTGGATATGACCCCGATTTGATTATCACCAAGCTCGGTTGCTATCTCATTTAAATACCCAGGATCCATAAATGCTAAAGCAAAACCATGACTTACATAAGTTTTACCCTTTAGCTCTGGATTTTCTTTAACCTTGTTTATTAAATATTCAAAAGTTTTGGCTCCAGAATCTCCAGTCTCGTGTAAATGTATATCTATTCCCTTATTATAGGTCAAAGCTAAATCTATGGTTGCATCCATGGTAGGCTCCAAAGCTCCATCGATACTAGTTGGATCCAACCCACCAATGTAATCCACCCCCATTTGAGCAGCCTGTTTCATGTAAGGCAGTGAACTTGTATAAAACAATCCATGTTGAGGAAAGGCTACTAATTCACTTAAAAAACCATCTTGCTTTTGTTTTAAGGCAACTTCAAGATTCTCTAAAGATTTTAATTCACTGGTAGGTTCTATATTCACGTGAGATCTTGCAAAACCACTTCCCTTACTTTGTAACAACTCAATAAGCTTTTGGGCTCTATAGGTAGAATTTTCAAGCATTTTTGGTAAAATCTCTTGCTCTAAAGCAATCATCTGTTTTACCCCACCTTTCTTAGGTCTAGCCCCTTTCCATGGTTCCCCATAAAAAGTCTTATCCAGGTGAATATGCATATCACAAAACATTGGCAGGGCCAAATACCCTTTTGCATCCACTGCGTTAGCCAAAGGATCGTTTTGCATAATTTTAGTAATTACACCATTATCTATTTCAATGGTAAATAAATCCGATTTTGTAGACACTACTTGTTGATCTTCCCATTGAAAGCCTGTTTCTAATCGAAGATTTTTTATTTTATAGCTATCCATCTTTTTATTGTTTGTAGACTTTTTATTCTCCACCACCTTTTGGCTATCACTTGCTGCAGCCATCGAGGGCAACAAAGACAAAGAAGTTAAACCTAAAGCGGCGTTACGAATAAAAGCCTTACGTGATATATTTGAGTTTTCCATACAGTTATAATTTTATAATACAAAGCACGGGAAAAATAATTAAAACTGTTTTTACAAAAAATATCAAAATTTGCACTATTTATTTATTTTTTCTAAATGCACTAGGACTCATTGAAGTTTGGTTTTTAAATATACGGGTAAAGTAAGCTTGATCGCTAAACCCCAAATCATAAGCAATTTGTTTTATATCCAAATCCGAGTATAAAAGCATGCGTTTGGCCTGGGTGATAACTCTTTGATTAATAAGACATCCGGCAGATACTTTTAACTGTTTTTTACAAAGTACGTTTAAATAATTTGCCGAGACACCCAATTGTTTCGCAAAAAAACTCACCGCTTTGTGTTCTTTGTAATATTTATCAATTAGCATATTATACTTAGCTAATCTAGAATTGGATTGATATACTTTAAATTCTGTAAAATTCTCTTGCGCCTGTAAACTTGTAATAGCTGCGATAACCCCAGCTCTAGCCCGGATAAGGTCAGGTAATGGATTTTGCTTTTGTAGCTCGGTAGCTATTGCTTGTAATTCATAATGCAAAAGGTTATAATTCTGTAAAGTAAGTCTTATAACAGGGTTGTTTTGATAGTTGGTAAAAGAGAATCTAAAATACGGAGCGAATTGTTCAAAAAAATCCCTTTGAATCATTAATTGATAAGCAATCGTGCCATGATTTATATGCCAAGCGTGCATTTGCTCGGGAAACAAGACGTGTAACTCTTTATCTCCTATTGGATAATCTACCGAATCAATTTGATGAGTTCCCTTGCCTTTTTCAAATAAAATCAACACAAAGAAATCATGACTATGAGCGGTTTCAATAATATTTTCACGGTCAATTAAGTGAAAAACAACTTCCTTTATTCCAGCAACTTGCCTTACTCGAAATCCATCGATTGGTAGGGATTGGTTAATATTTAGCAGATTTTTACTGTTCATAGGAAAACGGGTTTAGCTAAAGATACTGTTTTTTGGCCAACTTGTATAAATTATCTCTTACCCTGTCTTGTAAAAAAGACTACTTAACTTATTGACCGCCTAATAATAACTGGTTAAAAGAAATCTTAAAAATAAACATGTAATGGTTTTTTTCACATACCAAATAAAATGCTTAAATTTAAGTATTAACCAAAAAGTATAATTTATGATTACCACAGAGAAAAGTTTATGGCAGGTTTTAGAGATTCTAAAAAAAAGAGGCTATACAAACGATTACAATCTATTAAAGCAAAACCAAAGCTTTACAGATGATAATCAACCCGTTAGAATCCAAGATCTGGTTATTGAAAAAGTATATCGTTTTGCTCCTTTAGATGATGCGGATGATGATTCGGTTCTCTATGCTATTAAAAACACGAAGGACGATTCGAAAGGTGTTTTTGTAAATGGTTATGGGGTATCAAGTGATCCAAAAAACGCTGTTATAATTGATCAAATCCCTCTTTTAGAAATAGATCCAGATGTAGACTGGACCAAATAAAAATGGCACTAAGCCAAGTAAGATGTAGATTAATCCAAAGCTTTAGTACCATATTGTATGGATGGGCTTTACAAAACCAAAGGCTATTTTATTATGAATTTAAAAGATTTACACACCCCTCACACCAGGGTGTCAGCTGTGGTACTTTTCAAGTCCCAAGATACCACTACGATAAGTTTAGAGTTTAAAAAAGATGCTCTTTTAAAAGAACATACAACACCAGTAAAAGCGCTATTATTATGCGTAGAGGGTTTAATTGTTTATCAACAAGAGGACCTAAAGCTGACTTTAAAACCAGGAGACTTTGTAAACATTGAACCTTTAGTTAAACACTGGGTTACGGCATTACAGGACTCACAAGCCGTTTTAATTAAGTAATCTGAAAAAAACAAACTAATAACTAATGAATCATTAAATAAAAAAACCAGTTTTTAAACTGGTTTTTTTATTTAATGATACCGATCAAAGTGGGTTTGGACTGACCCCAAAAAGTTGGACGAAGTTATGCAATCTTTTTAATATAATGAGCTCGGTATTCTACCGGGCTCATTCCATTTAAATTAATTCGTATTCGCTCGTTATTATAATATTTAATGTACTGTTTTATTTCCTGTGTCAACTCCAGTATGGAGTTGTATTTCTTTAGATAAAATAGTTCTGATTTCAATACTCCAAAGAAATTTTCGATTATAGCATTATCTAGGCAGTTTCCTTTTCTAGACATACTTTGTTTAGTATTATTCTTCTTTAATTTATCTTGGTACCTCTGTAATCTATATTGCCATCCTTGATCCGAATGAAGTATAGTTTCTATGTTAGTAGCCTTGTCTTTTCTTCTTCTTTTGAAGGCTTTACTGAGCATATCTAGAGTTTGCTTATAGTTTGGAGAAGTAGATAAATTATAACTAATTATCTCTCCATTAAATAAGTCTATTATTGGAGATAGGTATAATTTACTGCCCTTAACATTAAACTCTGTAACATCTGTAGCCCATTTTTGATGAGGCCTAGTTGCTTTAAAATCACGCTTTAGTATATTATCTGCTGCTTTACCTACATCTCCTTTAAAGGACTTGTACTTCTTAACTCTAATTACGCTTTTATGGCCTAATTGTTTCATTAGTTTTGCGACTGTTTTAAAGTTTACAGCTGTCTTGAGTTCTTTTCTAAGAAGCAGAGTAACTCTTCTATATCCATATAACCCTC
>NZ_JBTXLO010000010.1:0-129925 GCF_054871605.1 Myroides sp. LJL119 | reverse complement strand
AAGTGATGACAACCGATTTAGGGTGGTTATTGCAGCGGGGCTCACCTCTTCCCATTTCGAACAGAGAAGTTAAGCCCGCTTGCGCAGATGGTACTGCTAACCAGTGGGAGAGTATGACACCGCCCTTCTTTTTTAAGAATCCTCAACAGAAATGTTGGGGATTTTTTTTTGGCTTAAACTTAAATTATTAGCAAAGATTCTTTTTTATTCTTTTAAGGTTTTTGGTTTTAGTTATAAAAAAGACGTTAATTTGTGCAGTGAATAAACTTCAATTAAACATTATGAGCAATAAAGGGAAGATAGTTTTAAAATACAGTGGAGTAGTATTAGGTTTTGTAACGATTTTAATGCTACTGGCGATGTATTTTGTCCCTAAAATTTATGCGGATCAAATAGATAAACAAGTAAGGATTATTTTAAAAGATAATGTAAAAGGAGAAGTGAATTATGAAAATTTGGATATTTCATTCTATAAGAAATTTCCATTTTTAACAGCTTCTATGGATAAGCCTTCTGTACAGGGTGTTGTTTTAGATTCGGTGTTAAATGATAAATTATTAGAAGCAGAGTCTATTAGTTTGGGCGTAAGTCTCTTTGGCTTGATCAAAGGAGATTTAAGCTTTGATAAAATATATATTGACAGTCCCATTGCCTATATCTATGTGAATGAAAAGGGTGATTCAAATTATAATATTTTTTACCCTAGTGATTCTTTAGATCAAGTTCAAGAAAAAGAGGCCACTCTAGGATTGAAAATTAATCGTTTTCAAATAAAAAATGCGGAAATTATTTATAATGATTTAGCTAGTGGGGTTAGTTTTGTAGCTTCTCAATTTGATTATTTGGGGCGTGGTAATATGAGTGAACAGGTATTTACTCTGGAGAGTATGGCCCGTATTAATTCCTTTGATTTTAATTTTGACGGGGTACATTATATTAAGGAAAAGCCTATTGTAGCCCGTTTGGAAACACTTGTGGATACAAGGAGTCTGACTTTTGGTTTCGAGAGAAATAATATCAAGATAAAAAATTTGCCAGTTGATTTTAAAGGGCATTTCGGTTTTGTGGAGGGTGGATATGATATGGAGTTTGATATTAAAACCCAGCAAGCTAGTTTAGAAGAATTGTTATCTGTA
The DNA here is from genome assembly GCF_054871605.1 of Myroides sp. LJL119. Lineage (NCBI taxonomy): Bacteria > Pseudomonadati > Bacteroidota > Flavobacteriia > Flavobacteriales > Flavobacteriaceae > Myroides > Myroides sp. LJL119. The sequence continues at coordinate 128,789 of NZ_JBTXLO010000010.1, read as the reverse complement.
ATTCCGCCTGAGTATCAGCAATGGCTTGATAATACCTCCATTTCAGGTGTAGTAACTGGTGAACTTTTGTTAGCGGGTAAGTATATTATAGCTAAGGATTTAAGTCCAGATTTGGATATAAAGTTAAAAATTGACGATGGTGTAATTCATAATAAACAGGTTGATACTCCTTTAAAAAACTTGTCTTTGGATTTCGATTTTTCTATGCCAAAGTTGGATATGCAGTTAAACCGGTTTAATTTAAAGAATCTTTCTTTTGACTTAAAGGGACATGAGTCTAAATTGCAGTTACAGACCAGTGGACTGGATAGTCTTTATCTAAAAGGGGATGTTCGTACTGATTTGGATTTAAATTTATTTAGTCATTCTGTAGGATTACCCGGTTTTGGTATGAAGGGGCTTTTACATCTTGATGGTACAGTGGATGGTTTATTTCACACGCAAAAGGCTTATCGTCGTTTTCGTGATGGTACTGTTAAGCAATGGACTAAATTAGTTAGTGTGCCAAAGTTTGATATGCGAGGTAGTTTAAAGGATGGTTATTTTAAATTTGCTAGTTTACCCGAAGCGCTAAAAAAGATTAATGTTGATCTTAAGGCAATAAATACCACCAATAATTGGAAGCATACATCAATAGATTTGTCCAATGTGGAGTTGATTGCAATGGATAATTTTGTTCAAGGTAGTTTTAAGGTAGGAGATTTCGTTACTTTACCAATTGATGGTCAATTCAGTGCTAAGGTAGATTTGGAGACTTTAAAGAAGTTTATTCCACTTCAGAGGATTGAATTAAGCGGGTTAATGAATGTTTCTGCAAAAGCTAAGGGTAACTTTCGCCCTAGATTAAAGCAATTTCCTGTTATTGATGCTGAAGTAAAGTTGGATAATGGGTTAGTAAAGTTTACTGATTTACCAAATCTTCCAATTCAGGATATTTCAGTACATACAGTAATGCAAAGTACCCAAGGCTCTTTAAGGGATTTAAAGGTAGCTATTCAACCTATAGATTTCACTTTGGCTGGTGAGAGGTTTCACGTATCTGCAGATTTAAGTAATTTTGATGATTTAAGATATAAAATTAAGTCAAATGGAACCTTGAACGTTGGTGATTTGTATGATATTTTTAAGATTAAAGGATTAGATATTAAAGGTAAAATAGTTACTAATCTGTTTTTAAGTGGATCACAAAGTGATTTAAAAGCTGGTAACTTTGATGCCCTGAAAAATGCTGGAAAATTACAAGTTGATAATATTGTGATTAATAGTGAGTACTTGCCATTGCCTTTAACCATTAGCAAGGGTGTATTTACCTTTTTTAAAGAAAGAATGAAATTTGATACATTCCTTGGGAGTTATGGGGAATCTAATTTTAATTTAAATGGTTATTTAACCAATGTAATTGGTTACCTAACCAAACAGCAAACTCTAAATGGGCGCTTTGATATGACATCTAAATATTTAAATGTAGATCAGTTCATGATAGTTAAAGATCCTCAAGTATTAAACACTACTCAAAACCCAGCGGAAGTTCCTAAAAGTGATTTAACATCGGGTGTTGTTCAAGTTCCAAAAAATATAAACTTATCGTTTACTTCATCTATAGATGAAATTAAATATTTAGATTATAAACTTAATGATTTTCGTGGAAATTTGACTATTTCAGACCAAGTAGTAAATTTAGAAGATACAGATTTTGAATTAATTGGTACAAATGTTCATATGGATGGTTACTATCATCCAACAGGGTTAATGAGTGCCGATTTTCAATATCATATACTTGCAGAGAATTTTGATATTCAACGTGCCTACCATGAAATTGCTCTTTTTAAAGAGATGGTCTCTATGGCTAAGGATGCTTATGGAATAGTTTCTTTAGATTATGCTTTAAATGGAAAATTAAATAAGGATATGTTTCCTATTTTGCCATCTATTAAGGGAGAAGGTGTATTGATTTTGGAAGATATCAAGTTTAAAGGATTTAAGCTTTTAGGGGCGATTGCAGATAAAACGGACTCTAAAGGATTAGAGAATGGTAAGGTTACGGGGGTACAAGTATTCTCTTCAATAAATGATAATGTGATTACTATAGATAGAACTAAATTGAAAATGGCTGGTTTTAGACCTCGTTTTGAGGGACAAGTAAGTTTGGATGGCCAAATTAATTTAGGATTACGTTTAGGCTTGCCACCTTTAGGCTTAGTTGGTATACCTATGCGTATTACTGGTAGTTATGAAGATTTTGACATTAAGCTTGGAAAATATCGTCCAAGTGAAGTCTTAGGAGGATCTACAAAATACGATGACCAAGATGAGTTTGATGATGTGCAAGAGCAAGAGCAAGAGCAAGAGCAAGAGCAAGAGCAAGAGCAAGAGCAAGTCGCTACAAAGGAGCTATAAAACAATAAAACCATTATTATAAGTTAGTAATTATTACTTTGCAATATAATATCTTAATTAATCTTTATGATTTACGCAGAATTTAGCAACCAAGAAAAACTTTTACTTAGTACAGGAGATTTAAAAGAACCTTTACCTGTTTTACAGGTAAATACACCAGAACAGTTAAAAATTTTGAAGCAAGTTAGTAAAGTAGTTGATCCTACGGATCCTTTACTAAAGGATTTAATTCAGAAACTTTATGTTACGGTTCGTTTAGGAAAGCGTAAAGGTGTGGGGATTGCAGCTCCTCAACTTGGTTTTTTAAAGAGGGTTTTTCTAGTGCAGCGTTTTGATAAAAAAGATGAGCCTTACGAATTTTTTATTAATCCTGAGATTGTTTGGAGCTCTACTATTTTCCAGCTTAATCAAGAAGGATGTTTATCGATAGAAAATGTGCACAAAGATGTGTTTCGTAGCTTGGTAATTCAAATCACGTATTATGACTTACAATCAGTACAATATCAAGAAGTAATAGAAGGCTTTACGGCTGTTATTATTCAGCATGAAATGGATCATTTAAATGGAATACTTTTTACCGATAGGGTTGAAGATGAGAAAGAGAACCACTACGTACAAGACCAACGTTTATCGAATTTATATTATCTTAAAGATAAATAGAAATTTATAAAGCTCTTAAAGATTTTTTAGGAGCTTTTTTTGTAGTTCAATAATTTAGGATACTATTTTGGAACAGGATGCTATACTGGGCTTTTATAATAAGTAGTAGAGGACAAATTAGTAGCAGATTTAACTTTTGGACTTCCTAAGTTAACCAAGATGAAAAAATAATGACTTTCGTGATGCAAACTAAGATAATCCTTCAAAAGGATATTTGACAAGTAGAAGCTAAAGGCATTGCTTTAATAAATTAAAGTTGGTCAGAAAGAGAAGTAAAGCAAGAAATGTACTTTTTACGGTAGATAAAATTTGCTAAACCAATATCACAGGAAATAACGAGTTATTTATTATAAATGGGAAAATATACGGTCTAGTTTTTTCTATTTTAACTACCAAAGCAAGTAATACCTTACTCTTAGGTTTATTATAACTCAGATATAAAAGAGCATGTTACTATATAATATGATAAAATAATTGTAAATTTAGTAGTAAAAGATATTTTTATGGAATTTGATTATTTTGAAAAAATACGTAAGATACGTACAGGTATTAGGTTTTATAGTGAGTTATTGGTTGAAGCTTCTTGGAATATGTGGAATATCAAAACTCGTGTTGGTATTTTCTTTTTCTCCTTGCTTATCGCTTTTTTCGGAACTTACTTTTTAGCACCAGAGGCCTTTTCCGAGGCCCAGACCTACACCTTATTTATATTAATTTTTTCCATTTTATTATGGGCCACTGAGGCAATTCCCCCTTTTGCGGTGGGTATTATGATTATTGGTTTTTTAGTTTATACAATGGGCAATATGCAAGGAGCCACTATCTCTCCTGCAGAAATTTCAGCAACTTGGTCAGATAGTGTAATTTGGATTTTTTTAGGAGGTTTTTTCTTGTCAGAGGGGATGCGTAAAACCAATTTAGATTTATCGCTTTTTAAAAAAACTATTTCTGTTTTTGGCTCTAATCCTAATACATTGGTTTTAGGAATAATTGTGGTTACTTCCGTATTGTCTTTGATTATTTCTAATACGGCTACTGCAGCTATGGTTTTGGCCTCTGTAATGCCACTTTTGGAGAGACAAGGTAAAGATTCATTAATGTCTAAAGCAATTTTGGTTAGTATCCCCGCGGCTGCAACTTTTGCAGGTATGATGAGTATGGTGTCTTCCCCTCCAAATTTAATTGTGGTTAATGTTTTAAATAATAAGGGATTTAACGTGGGATTTAATCAGTGGTTTATTTTAGGTTTTATACCGGCGACATTACTGTTATTATTTTTTTGGTTAGCGGTAGTGAAAAAGTATACATCAAAAGTAAAAGGGTTAGATGTCTCCTTTGTAAATGAAGCTTTAGAGTTGTCAAAGCCTATGGTGTTGCAGCGTCTTATTGTGATTGTTATACTTGTGGTTACTGTTGCAATGTGGATGTTTGGACATAGATATCATATTCCTACAGCTGGAGCCGCAATGGTACCTATTATGTTTTTGCCTATGTTTGGTATTATATCCGCTGAAGATGTAAGGCGTCTTCCATGGGATACTTTAATGTTAGTGGCGGGAGGTTTATCTTTAGGAATTGCAATAAAGGAATTACTTGCTCCATACTATTCTACATTTTTAGTTGGTATGGAGTTTAACGTGGTATGGATGATGATTATATTTGCAGTGGTAACTGTATTGTTTTCAAATATCATGAGTAGTACGGCAACTGCAACTATTATAATAAACATTGCGGCTATTATTTTGCCGTCGAGCCAACTCTTACCAGTTGGTCTTGTTATTGGACTTTGTTCTTCTTGTGGGTTATTTCTTCCTGTTTCTACTCCACCTAATGCTATTGTATACGGAACAGGACTTTTAAAACAAAAAGATTTTATCTTGGGAGGTAGTTTTGGAGCAATTGTTGGAACTGTTTTGATAATTTTATGGGTTTTATTCTTACAGAACTTCACTAACTTCTTTGAAACGATGCTATAAAAATGGCATTAGAGCGCAGTTGTAGTCTCATGTAAAATAGCAAAGTCGGACAAAATAGACAAGCCCCAAAAAGTTATATAATTTTTGGGGCTTGTCTGTAAGATTCAATTTTTTATTTTACTGGTGTTCCGTATAAATCAAATTCTGTTGCTTCGTCAATGTAGATATTGGCAAAATCACCAACTTTTAGATAGTGTTTAGTCGCATCAATTAATACTTCATTGTCCACATCTGGGCTGTCAAATTCGGTTCTACCTACAAAGTAGTTTCCTTCTTTTCGATCTATTATGCAACGATACGTTTGATTTACTTTTTCTTGATTTAGTTCAAATGATATTTGAGCTTGAATTTCCATAATTTCATTTGCTCTATCTTGTTTTACTTGATCAGGCACATCATCCTGTAACTGATAAGCATGTGTGTTTTCTTCATGAGAATATGCAAAGCAGCCTAATCTTTCAAAACGCATTTCTTTTACCCAATCTTTTAGAATCTGAAAGTCTTGCTCAGTTTCTCCAGGATATCCAACAATAAGGGTTGTTCTAATGGCCATTCCAGGAACTGCTTGCCTAAATTCTTTTAAAAGCTTTGTTGTTTTCTCCTGAGTGGTTCCACGTCTCATGGATTTCAAAATATTATCTGAGATATGTTGTAGAGGAATATCGATGTAGTTACAAATCTTAGGCTCACGTTTCATTAAGTCCAATACGTCCATAGGAAAACCAGTAGGAAATGCATAATGTAAACGAATCCATTCTATGCCTTCTATCTTTGCCAAGTTTTCTAATAATTCAGCTAAATTACGCTTTTTATATAGGTCTAGTCCATAATAAGTTAAGTCTTGTGCTATTAGAATTAACTCTTTAACTCCATTTTTAGCTAAGCCTTGGGCTTCAGTAACTAACTTTTCTATGGGTTGTGAAACATGTTTCCCACGCATAATTGGAATAGCACAAAAGCTACATGGTCTATCACATCCTTCTGCTATTTTTAAATAAGCATAATTTTTTGGTGTGGTAGTTAATCTTTCTCCTAATAATTCATGCTTATAATCTGCACCTAATGCTTTTAATAATAAAGGTAAATCTGTTGTTCCAAAGTACTGGTCAACGTTAGGGATTTCCGCTTCTAGGTCCGGTTTGTATCTTTCTGATAAACATCCAGTTACAAATACCTTGTCTACAATACCTTGTTCTTTTTTTTCAACAAATTCTAAAATAGTATTTACTGATTCTGCTTTAGCATTATTAATAAAACCACAAGTGTTGATAACCACAATATTAGCCTCATCATTTTGAGCCTCATGTGTTACTTCTTTACCACTGGCTTTTAGCTGTCCCATTAAAACTTCACTATCGTATACGTTTTTAGAACAACCTAAAGTCACCACGTTAATTTTATTATTCTTTAAGGATTTGGTTCTCATTGATTTAAAAAATTGGAATGCAAAAATACGGCTTTTTATGTTTAAACCATAGTGTTTAATATAATTATAAGAACTTGATTGCTTATTCAAACGTTTTCTAATTAGTAGGAAAATAAATCCCCAAAAAGCATTAGCCTTTTGGGGATAGATACCAAATCAGTATAAAATGGTGGATTTTATAATCTGAAAATACCGCCAAATACAATAATTGTTTCTCCAAACCAAAAATCATGTTTGGCTTTATCAGCTTTGCTGGCAGTTGTACGTACATCATACATGTTGATGTAACCTCCTTTTAACTCAGCTTGAACAAAGAAGTGCTTTAAGAAAGTAACATTTAAACCAGCTTTGGCTGAAACACCGAAACCAGAAACATGAAACTCATCGTATCTTTTTTTATTTAATAAGGTAGTATTGGTTTTTGGAAACACAATACCTGTTCCAATTCCCTCTGTAAAATTAATTTGTACAATATCAGTATCCCAGATTCCGAAAAGTTTCGAAATATCATCCACACGATTCAGTTCGACATTAATGTAATTCAAGCCATCTGTATGTTCAAACTGTAAAAAATCTTCGGTAAGAAGAACTTGATCAGGATGTCCAGTAACAGCTTCACCATAATTGTTGTCTCCTTGACCAGGGTAATATCCTTTAATATTTACAATTTGATTTTGTCCCATAACATATTTCATGTGATCAACTCCCAAGGAAATATTGTATTTGTCAGAAATAAAATACCCAATTCTTAAGTTGGTTTGTGGGATAGTCATTCTTGCAGGGTTAAGATAATCTATATGCCATCCTTTCGGCTTATCATGTGCTTTTACATTCTCAAGAGTAAAATCATAATCAGCTCCTTTAAAATGGATGTCTGATTTTGTGAAATACCCACGATTACCTCCCCAGTAAATATAAAACTTGCCTTTATTGGAGGCTGTATATCTTAGAGGAGTAGTTATGCTCTCTTGCGCTATGGAAGTAATAGAGCTTAGTAGTAAAACTGTGAAAATGAATTTGTAAATATGTTTCATGCTATTATATTTAATATAAAAAAGTATAGTCCGCAAAGGTAATATAAAAAAATCTCTTTATTCGTTTCCGAAAAAAGAGATTTTATATCTATCTTATTTTGTTAAATAATGATATAATTGGTTAAAAAAGTATGCTATATGTTAGATTTATCCAATTTTCTTTAGTTTTGATGTTTGCCTGTGAGTACAAGTTATTTAGTGACATATCTACTAAACTCATTTTGTGATTTTGGCTAACATGTGAATATGCTAAATCTAACTTTGATCCTCCAAAGTCATACCCTAATCCAAAGGAGTAACTGTTAAGATCTCCTGTGTATTTTATCTGTTTGTAAGGACTTTGTTCGTATCTATATCCTGCTCTTAGGCTAAGTTGCTTAATTTTGTATTCACCACCAAGTCGTATTTCATTGGTAGTTTTCATTTGATTTGCAATTTCATAGTTCATTTGCTCATAAAGGTAATCGGACTTTGGGCTAAAAGTGTTATTGCTGTAGTCTTTTAATGTATAGTCAAGGCTAATTAAAGCACGATTAAATAGAATATATGCAATACTAGCTGTATAACTTGAAGGTGTTTTTAGTTTATAACGTTCGTAGATATTTACAAAATTAGGGTATACCGCATTTGATTTTTGGTTATATAATTCTGTTGTAATACCTTGAGATAGTTCATCATGTAACGAATACCATGTCGGGGATTCATAGGCTAAACCTACACGTAGGTTGTTTGTGATTTTACCTATAGCTCCTAAATTAAAAGAAAATCCATTTCCATAAGTATATAGGTAGTTATCAAAGCGGATAAATTCTTTTCTATCATTTAAATAAGCATTTTGGAAAGCTGAACTGTTTTGCGTAAAATCAACGGTGTGTAAGTTAATATTTGCACCGACATAAAATTTTTTGGCCAGCTCTGCTGAAAAGTTTACACTAAAATAGCCTCTACTTCCTCCATTGCTAACAAATCGAGCTTGTCGATATTGCTGACTTTGATCATAGTTTGCTTGATATTGATTATTTTGACCATCGACTAGTGAAATAAGTCCACTTTGATAACCAAGAAATGCTTGTTGTGCTGCTAGCCCCCCTAAATATCCAGCTTTGCCATAACCTTCGGTAATTGTTGAAGAGGAGATGTCACTAATTGGAACGCGGTTGTTATTGGCAGCTTGTAAAAAATAATCACCCAAAGAGTTCGTTATACCAAAGCCGTCAAAACTTATGTTGTTTCTGTAGTTTTGTGTATTTTCGTAGTTAACACCAATAGAAAATTTACTCATGAATGCTTGGGGATCATTTGATTTAAAAACAAAAAGAGCTCCTAGTTGTCCTAAGTCAATTCCATTGTAGTTATCCTTGCTATTGCCATCTAAGTAATGTGAATTATTTGATTTATCTGTATACGATAAACTAAATGCCGCAGTGTTAAAGTTTGCAATTGCACTACCAGCAGGATTAATTCGAATCGAGGAAAGGTCTGCACCTACAGCACCAAATGCTCCACCCATTGCTTTAAAACGAGCTGTACCATTTAAATCCGAATGATTATAACGCATTACTTGACTTGGAGTCATTTCCTGAGCATGCATTGTAGTGATTAAACTACAAGTACTTAGCAAAGCTATTAAGTATTTATTCATTTTTTATTTTCGATTTACATTGTAATTATTAACGAGAACTTCTACTTGTACTACCTGATCTTGATCCCGAACTATAAGTACTTCTTGAAGTAGAAGCTGGGCTACTTGGTCTAGAGTAGCTATTATTGCTAGGTCTTGAGTAATTCGTATTGTTAGGTCTAGAATAGTTTGTATTAACAGGTCTAGAATAACTAGTACGTGAATTACCAGTGTTTGGAGAATAGTTAGTATTAGTTGGTCTTGTTGAATTACTGTATGGTGTACGACTGTAACTAGTTCGTGAATTACTACTAGGTTGTCTGCTATTACTTGTGTTGTAAGGTGTTCTAGATCTATTATAATTAGATTTAGTGTAGCTGTTGTTTAAAGCACTATTGTAGGTTGTTCTATTACCAATTGGTCTACCACTGGCATGACTGTAATAAGGTCTGTTATAATAGCCTGGTGTATAATATGGGTAACCCCAGTTTGAGCCTCCCCAATAGCCAAATCCCCAATTAAATCCAAAACCAAAACCTGAACCGTAATAAGGGTATCCCCATCCATATCCATAATAAGGGTATCCCCATCCGTATCCATAATAAGGATAGCCCCATCCGTATCCGTAATAAGGGTATCCCCATCCATAATCTTGATTATATATGTTAACGCTAATAGAACTAGGTTCACTTCCCCAAGGGCCATAGGAATTGGTTACTACCTGTCGTTGCTGAATCAAGGTATCAGTCGTTGGGGAATGGTAAGCGTTAATATCTGTAAAATATTCTAATTCATCATTTAGTCCAGAGAAATACTCTAGATAAAATTCACTAGATTGATTTCTGTCTAAATCATATGTGTTATTACTATAAATACCATCATCATAATAAGAAGTATTATGATAGGAGCCACATGAAATGGCAAAGCTAGATATGGATAGGATCATGAGATACCTGCTCCACTTTATTGATTTTTTTATATTTGTTTTCATTTCCGTGCTTTTTTAATTGTTGGTAAGAACAAATTTAATTAGATTTGTCCTATTATTATAGTTAATTAAGAGTTAAACAATTTTAACTGCTAATATATTAAAAATGAGCAAGAATATTACTAAAAGAAGTGAGGATTATTCCAAGTGGTACAACGAACTTGTAGTTAAGGCTGATTTAGCTGAAAACTCTGGTGTACGTGGATGTATGGTTATTAAACCTTATGGTTATGCCATATGGGAGAAAATGCAAGCAGAGCTTGATAAAAAGTTTAAAGAAACTGGACACCAAAATGCATATTTCCCCTTATTTATCCCCAAATCTTATTTTAGTAAAGAAGCTAGTCACGTGGATGGGTTTGCAAAAGAGTGTGCTGTTGTTACCCATTATAGGTTAAAAACAGCAGAGGATGGTAAAACCATTGAGGTTGATCCAGAGGCTAGACTAGAAGAGGAGTTAATTGTACGACCAACGTCAGAAACAATTATATGGGATACCTATAGAAAATGGATAGAATCGTATAGAGATTTACCTATTTTGGTTAATCAGTGGGCAAATGTGGTGCGTTGGGAAATGCGAACTAGATTATTTTTACGTACTTCTGAATTTTTGTGGCAAGAAGGACATACAGCTCATGCAACAAAGCAAGAGGCTGTTGCTGAAGCAGAACAAATGTTGGAGGTTTATGCGGACTTTGCCGAAAACTTTATGGCAATACCTGTTGTAAAAGGGTTTAAGACAGAAAATGAAAGATTTGCTGGAGCTATTGAGACTTATTGTATTGAAGCATTAATGCAAGATGGAAAAGCATTGCAGGCGGGAACATCTCATTTTTTAGGACAGAATTTTGCAAAAGCTTTTGATGTTAAGTTTACCAATCAAGAAGGGAAACAAGATTTCGTTTGGGCTACTTCTTGGGGAGTTAGTACACGATTAATGGGTGCACTGATTATGACTCATTCAGATGACAATGGATTAGTATTACCTCCGAATTTAGCACCAATACAAGTTGTAATTGTACCTATTCATAAAACGGATGAACAATTAGAAGCTATAAAAGCGAAAGTGAAAGTTATTACCGATAGATTTAAAAAGCTAAATATTTCATTCAAATTTGATGATAGAACATCATTTAAACCAGGTTGGAAGTTTGCTGAATATGAGATGAAGGGTGTACCAGTACGTATAGCTATAGGGCCAAAAGATTTAGAAAATGGAACTTTTGAAGTTGCACGTAGAGATACTTTAACTAAAGAAATAATAGCAGAAGATGTTTTGGTAGACCATATTCAAAACTTATTAGAAGAGATTCAAAATAATCTTTACACTAAGGCTTTTGCTTATCGTGAGGCTCATACCACAGAAGTAAATTCTTTTGAAGAATTTAAGGATGTGTTAGAAAATAAAACAGGGTTTGTTTCGGCGCATTGGGATGGAACTATCGAGACAGAAGAAAAGATAAAGGAGCTTACTAAAGCTACAATACGTTGTATCCCAATTGATAGGAAGCAAGAGCAAGGAGTGTGTGTTTTAACAGGAAAACCTTCAACTGGAAGAGTCTTATTTGCAAAAGCATATTAAAATTAATTTTTTTTGTTTTTCTCTTGCGGATATAAAAAAATATTGTAGTTTTGCATCCGCATTAGATAAACAAGCAGGTCCGTTCGTCTAGGGGTTAGGACGCCAGGTTTTCATCCTGGTAACAGGGGTTCGATTCCCCTACGGACTACGAGGGTAAAACCTTATATTGATAAAAATGCAGGTCCGTTCGTCTAGGGGTTAGGACGCCAGGTTTTCATCCTGGTAACAGGGGTTCGATTCCCCTACGGACTACAAGGATTTACAATCCTTTTTTATAAATAAAACAGGTCCGTTCGTCTAGGGGTTAGGACGCCAGGTTTTCATCCTGGTAACAGGGGTTCGATTCCCCTACGGACTACAAGGATTTACAATCCTTTTTTTATAAATAAAACAGGTCCGTTCGTCTAGGGGTTAGGACGCCAGGTTTTCATCCTGGTAACAGGGGTTCGATTCCCCTACGGACTACAGGGATTTACAATCCTTTTTTATAAATAAAACAGGTCCGTTCGTCTAGGGGTTAGGACGCCAGGTTTTCATCCTGGTAACAGGGGTTCGATTCCCCTACGGACTACAGGGATTTACAATCCTTTTTTATAAATAAAGCAGGTCCGTTCGTCTAGGGGTTAGGACGCCAGGTTTTCATCCTGGTAACAGGGGTTCGATTCCCCTACGGACTACTAAGGTGCAAAAACCTTTTTTACAAACAAGCAGGTCCGTTCGTCTAGGGGTTAGGACGCCAGGTTTTCATCCTGGTAACAGGGGTTCGATTCCCCTACGGACTACAAGAGAAAAATAGTATAGACTTAATAAAATATTTAAACGAAATGGCAAATCATAAGTCAGCTTTAAAAAGAATTAGAAGTAACGAAAAAAAGAGAGTATTAAACAGATATCAGCATAAAACAACTCGTAATGCTATTAAAGCTTTACGTTTGATTGAAGATAAAGCGGAAGCTGCTGAGAAATTAACTGTTGTAGTTTCTATGATCGATAAGTTAGCAAAAAAGAATATCATTCATGGTAACAAAGCTGCTAACTTAAAATCAAAGTTAACAAAACACGTTGCTGGATTATAGTTCTTAAAATAAGCTTTAAGTTATTAGAAAAGCCACCTATTGATTTAGGTGGCTTTTTTTTTTCATTATGATCTGGTTTTAGTAATATTTTATTCTTTGTAAGACAACTGTCTTTTTATTGTAGGGATGATTTGGTTTTGAGCTATTATGTACTTAACACTGAAATAGTTTTGTATGTGGTAATGTTTTTGATCAATACAATGCATATTTTTAAATAAGTATGTTATAGTGTTACAAATAATATTTTTTAAAGGATTAGTTAGAATAAATAAATTTGAACGTTTTTTATTTACTCTTATTAAAAATTTTAGTTAACTCATATTTTTTGTAATTAAATTTAATAATTTGATTAATTGTGTTACATTTGCACAACGAAAGTTGTGTGTGAAAATGGGCAAGAAAAATAGAGTCTTTTTTTTTAAGAAATGACACAACCAGTAGTATAAAAAAATTTTGTATAAACAATCCTTATATGACAACAATTAGGAATATTGCTATTATTGCACACGTTGACCACGGTAAAACAACTATGGTTGACAAAATTTTACATCACTGTCAATTATTTCGCGAAAACGAGACTTCGGGAGAATTGATTTTGGATAATGAGGATATCGAGAGAGAAAGAGGTATTACAATTACCTCTAAGAACGTTTCGGTAAATTATAAAGGAACTAAAATCAACATTATCGATACTCCTGGTCACGCGGACTTCGGAGGAGAAGTAGAACGTGTTTTAAATATGGCGGATGGTGTTCTTTTGATTGTAGATGCTTTTGAAGGTCCAATGCCTCAAACTCGTTTTGTATTAGAGAAAGCTATTAGCTTAGGATTGAAACCTTGCGTTGTTGTAAATAAAGTAGATAAAGAAAACTGTACACCAGAAGAGGTTCATGAGAAAGTATTCGATTTAATGTTCGATTTAGGAGCTGAAGAATGGCAAATGGATTTTCCGGCTGTATATGGGTCTGCTAAAAACAACTGGATGAGTACAGATTGGCAAAAGCCAACAGATTCATTTGAGCCTTTATTGGATATGGTTCTAGAACATATTCCAGCTGCTAAGGTGAATGAAGGAACTCCTCAGATGTTAATTACATCTTTGGACTATTCTACTTTCACTGGACGTATAGCAATTGGACGCCTACACCGAGGTGTTTTAAAAGAAGGAATGAATATTTCTTTAATAAAAAGAGATGGTAGTATTGTAAAAAGCAAAATAAAGGAGGTACATACTTTTGATGGTCTAGCACGTAAAAAAGTTTCCGAGGTACATGCCGGTGATATTTGTGCTGTTGTTGGTGTTGAAGGTTTTGAGATTGGTGATGTTATTGCTGACTTTGAGAATCCGGAGGCTTTACCTACAATCACTATTGATGAACCAACTATGAGCATGCTATTCACCATTAATGATTCTCCTTTCTTTGGTAAGGAAGGTAAGTACGTTACTTCTCGCCATATTAAAGAACGTTTAAATAAAGAACTTGAGAAAAACTTAGCATTACGCGTTAAGGAAACCGATAGTGCTGATAAATTCATGGTATATGGTCGTGGAGTACTTCATTTATCTGTTCTAATTGAGACAATGCGCCGTGAAGGGTATGAATTACAAATCGGGCAACCTCAAGTAATTATTAAAGAAATAGATGGTGTTAAATGCGAACCTATCGAGGAGTTAACTATTGATATTCCTGAGAATCTTTCTGGAAGAGCTGTAGAATATGTTACCCTAAGAAAAGGGGAGATGACAAGTATGGAACCTAGAGGTGAGCGTATGATTATTAAGTTTTTAATTCCTTCAAGAGGAATTATAGGGTTACGTAATCAGATTTTAACTGCAACTGCAGGTGAAGCTATTATGTCTCACCGTTTCTTAGATTACCAACCATATAAAGGTGAAATTCATGGACGACAAAATGGTTCTTTAATTTCTATGGAAAATGGTAAAGCAATTCCATATTCAATTGATAAACTTCAAGATCGTGGACGCTTCTTTGTTGACCCTAATGAGGATATATACGAGGGACAAGTAATCGGAGAGAATTCAAGGAGTGATGATATGACAGTGAACGTTACAAAAACTAAGAAATTAACTAACGTTCGTGCCTCTGGTTCGGATGATAAAGCTCGTATTGTACCAGCAATTAAGTTCTCTTTAGAAGAAGCTCTGGAATATATTCAAAAAGATGAATATTGTGAGGTTACTCCAAAGAGTCTTAGATTACGTAAAATTTATCTAAAAGAGACAGATCGTAAACGTAATAAAATAGGTTAAAACATAACAATAAAAGTAAATGTATTGAAATTATATTTGTTTTTACTTATCGAAAAGTATTGAGCCCGGTAGAATACCGGGCTCTTTTTGTTTCTAGAGATTTATAGGCAGGGTGTTTGTTTTAGCGTTTTAGTAACCTTATATGTAGTACAAGAGGTGTTTATACAGCATATTTATCTTGGGATGTTATCAAGGTGGTGTTTATTTTACAGAATTATACATGTTTGTTTACTTGTGTAAAAGATGTGATTTTTCAGTGATTCAAACTTTTTGAAAAGTGCGTTTAGGGGATATGTTTTTGTATTTAGTTTGAGGATTTTGTATTGTTATAAGCGAAGAATTTAATTTTAAATAGGTTTTGTTGTCTTGTTTAGTAAGTACTGGCGGTATACTAGAATTAGTGGCTTAAAAGTATGGATATATGAAAAAGTGTTGTCTTTTTTATGTAGGTCTTACAGAGCTTTTTTTCTTTTTTTACCTTCCTAGTTACTTATTTTGCACATCTATTTTTTAGTGTAATCAAATTAATATTGATTTTTTGCTTCCAGGCTTGTTAGTATTTGTTGGTTTTAATGCGTTACCTATGGTTTATTATACTGCGAATATTACAAGATAATATAAAGTAAAATTAGTAGAATCTAATTTTTTTTTGGGTTATAATGCAATTTAATAGGAAAGTCAAGTTTAGATTTTAATAGATTGATAATTTTTAAATAGTTGAATATATGTCCGAATTATTATTAAATTTGTAATTATATTTACAAATCACAACCTTAGGTTACAAATATGGCAAAGTTCGAATTAAAATTACCCAAGATGGGTGAGAGTGTTGCTGAGGCAACAATTACAAACTGGTTGAAGAATGTAGGAGACCGTGTTGAGGCAGATGAAACTGTTCTAGAGATAGCAACAGATAAAGTGGATAGTGAAGTTCCTACAGATGTAGCAGGTACTATTGTTGAGGTTTTATTTCAAGTTGATGATGTTGTTCAAGTAGGACAAACTATTGCAATTATAGAAACAGAATCTGATCAAGGCGATACTCCGGTTAAAGCAGAGTCGATTGATGAAGCTGTAGTAGATCAAATTCAAAATGATGTTAATACAGCCAAAGAAGTTGTAAAATCTTTAGATTTTACGGAAAGTGACAAGTTTTTTTCGCCATTGGTGAAAAATATCGCAAAGCAAGAGGGGATTTCTTTACAAGAATTAGAGCAGATTGTTGGAACAGGCAAAGATGGTAGAGTTACAAAAACTGATATTCTACAGTATGTCAAACAAAGAGCAACTAAAGATGAAAATAAGCAAGTTGTTAGTCAAGCAAAGACTGTAAATGATGCTCCGAAAAAGGACGCAGGAAGTAAAACTGTACCTGTATCTGTTAATGGACAAGATGAGATAATAGAAATGGATCGTATGCGCAAGTTAATAGCTCATCATATGGTTCAATCGATTCAGACCTCTGC
The DNA here is from genome assembly GCF_054871605.1 of Myroides sp. LJL119. Lineage (NCBI taxonomy): Bacteria > Pseudomonadati > Bacteroidota > Flavobacteriia > Flavobacteriales > Flavobacteriaceae > Myroides > Myroides sp. LJL119. The sequence goes on along the minus strand of NZ_JBTXLO010000010.1, from coordinate 112,291 downwards.
TCATGTTCAATCTTTTATTGAAGTGGATGTTACCAATATTGTTAATTGGAGAAATAAGCATAAATCAGCTTTTGAAAAAAGAGAGGGTGAAAAATTGACATTTACACCTATCTTTATGGAGGCTGTTGCTAAGGCTTTAAAAGAATTTCCAATGATGAATATTTCAGTAGAAGGAGATTATATTATTAAGCGTAAAAATATTAATTTAGGTATGGCGGCGGCTTTACCCAATGGTAATTTAATTGTTCCTGTTATTAGAAATGCTGATCAATTAAACTTAGTTGGCATGGCCAAGGCAGTTAATGATTTAGCCAATAGAGCTAGAACAGGGAAATTAAAACCAGACGATACTCAAGGCGGTACTTATACTGTTACTAATGTTGGTACATTCGGTAGTGTTTTTGGAACTCCTATTTTAAATCAACCACAAGTTGGTATATTAGCTTTAGGTGCTATTAGAAAGGTACCGGCTGTTATAGAGACTCCTGATGGTGACTTTATTGGTATACGTCAAAAAATGTTTTTATCTCATAGTTATGATCATAGAGTAGTTGATGGTGCTTTAGGTGGAGAGTTTGTACAAAGAGTAGCTCAAATTCTTGAAGCATGGGATGTAAATCGTGAAGTTTAAAAATAAAACTGTCAACTTCTGAAATAACGATACAGGATTGATATTATAAAAACATAAAAATGGTAGTGGACACTTTAGTTTACTACCATTTTTTTATAGGTTTTAAACTTTTGCTTTCTTGTCCCAATACGTGGCATTACGCTTCTTACTTCCTTTACAAGTTCAATTAGCTTAGTTGCTATGCATTGTGCGAGTGAATTTTTTAGTATTTTCTCTGTAATAGACTTGTCTATTTATCCCGCCGAAACTACAAGCCAATATTATGGTTTGTTTTTCTTGTCTTGTATACTCAAGGATTGTGCGGTTTCTTGATTTTTTCGAATATCGATTTTTAAATCTTTCTCAGTAATATCAATCACCATATCAAAGAAAATAGCTTTTTGTTAAGCAAAGAACTTTTAACTCTCAAGCTGTTTAATTTGTTTCTACAATTGGCTAATTTTTACCTCTTGAACAATTAACTTTTGTTCCGGTGCCATTTCCATAGGTTTACGTATTTGATTGTCCCAATTAATTTTACCAAATTTTTTCAACCAATTTTTAATTGTTTGGTTACCTTGGATAACCATATTTAAGTGATGCTTGTGAAATACTTAGTTGACTCTGTTCAATTTTCTGAACAACTGTAAGTTTGAAAGTTCGCGTATAATCATTCCGAGTACCCTTTACATCTGGATTTGTCATAACCATTACTTTTGTTGTATCGTTAGACTAGGACGTGCTAAGATTTAAAAATTAAAAATGACTCTAGTAATTTGGCTAGAACTTTTTTTTATTATTAATTATTTTAATGTTTGTTTTTAAGTACTTTACAAATGTTACAAGAAAAGAAAAATACAAATAATCAATTCTAGTATAGAAACTGTTTAGTGATGTGATTATAGGATGATCGTAAAGTTCAGACGACTTTTTATTTTCTCATCTTTCAAATTCATATAAGTTAAGTAATCAGAGATTTCTATAATTATGCTTTAACTACTAATTATTTTCGCAAATTTCTGTTTTTTAGAATAAATGGATTAAAAAATATAAATTACTTTTAAAAAAAATGCTTTATGACGAGTCCTATAAAAAAGGTAGTATTACACTGGAGCAGTGGAAAAGATGCCGCATACACACTTTATGAATTAAATAAAAGTGAAGTTTACCAAGTTGTCAAGCTCTTTACAACTTTAAACAGTCAAACCAATAGAGTTTCGATGCATGGTGTTTCTTATCAGGTTTTAAAAAGACAAGCTAAAGCTACAGGCTTGGAGTTAGAAGTTATGTTTTTTTGCTCGGATTCCAGTATGGATTCTTATGAACAAGGAATCCTTGAGAAACTCAAATGCTTTAAGTCTCAAGCAATTGATTATAATGCCTATGGTGATATTTTACTAGAGGATTTAAAACATTACAGAGTTTCCCTGCTTCAAAGACAAGCAAGCAAAGGATTATTTGTACTTTGGCACAGAAATACTAGAGAATTGTTGTTGCAAATGATTGATAGTGGATTAAAAACAATTGTTGTGTGTGTTAATGATAGGTATTTGGATAAAAGCTTTCTAGGCCGGATAATTGACCGTAAGTTCTTAGAAGATTTACCACCTAATGTTGATCCCTGTGGTGAAAATGGAGAATATCATAGTTTTGCTTTTGATGGACCGATGTTTAAATATAGAGTAGATTTTAAAATAGGTGAATCGGTTTATAAGAGTTATGAAATTCGAGATTCACAAGGTAATATTCAAAAATCAGGTTTTTGGTTTTTAGAGTTACTTTAATAATTTAAGGTAAACTGTTTGTGTAAGCACTCCGGAGTTTTTGTTACTGTTTTTTTTCCGTAATCATAACAAACCATTCCAGTTTTTACCTTTGCTATAATATCTAGGTCTCGTTTTACCAGGTAAAATAAGTTAAAACCAACTCTTGTGAAGTCACCTCCAATAATATGGATAGTTAAATCATCGTCAAAAAAAGCTTCTTTTTTATATTCCACTGCTAAATCTGCCATGATTAGTCCAACTCCACAACAGTCCATTTCTGTGTAATTATAGGATTGTAGGAAAGCTACTCTAGCTTGATGTATTAAACCTACTAATTTGTCATTACCTAGATGATTTCCATAATTTAAGTCGGTAATACGAACTTTCATTGTAGTTGAAAATAAAAAATCATTAGGCATGCTTATTTTTACTCTAGACATAAGAAGAAATTTAAAAAAATGAAATTACAAAAAATATATAGTAAAGTATTTGTTTTGCAGGTAATGTTTAGCGTTTTTTTATGTGAATGGATGTCATAGAACAAAAATATTTATTATTTTATTATCCTAATACGTAAGGGTTTGACTTGATTTATTTTTTTTAAAAATGACAAAAACTAGCATTTTTGTTATGTATAAGTATAATTAGATGAAAATAAGTGATAAACTGAACTTGCTTTAGTAGAAATATGTATAAAGTGTTAGTGAAATTAAGAAAAATAAGAGGTTTTATTGTTGAAAGTGTCTAAAATAGATACTAAATGTTAAAGAAAAACGACTTAATTGATTTATATATATTCATGTTGTGTGATTTTTAATTAATTAATATTTATTTATGTTTTAAAATGAGTTTTTTTTAATAAAAATGTCTTTAATGTGAAAATTGTAATTATATGATTAATTTAAGGTTTTTAATGTCCTGATGTTGTGAAATAATTGAATTTAATTTATTGAATTAAGATAAAAAGATTTAAAAATTCTGTTTTATAGCTTTAAAGCGTAATAAAAAACGGAAAGATATGCGATTTTTTGTTATAGTGGGAAAAATAGTTCTGTATGTAGATGATTATGAATGTTTTACTATCTTAGTAGTGAGAGAAAAAATAAAATTTGTTGTTTATGAAAGCAAAAGTACAGTACAATGACTTCGTTGGAAGTGTAGCGGCAGACATCTCAGATAGTATTGCAGCTAAAAAAGGTAATTACATTAGTAGTATTGGTGAATACTTTAATGTGGACCAAGAAAAGTTTAAGGTAGTTGGAGTATCCTTATCAGGTATCCATAATTTTGAGATAACCTTAGTTTGTGTGGATAAGAAAAAATCTACACCTAATAAGGAGCATCTTGTGAAAATGAATTTAGCTTTAGATGAGTCTGGACAAAAGCAATTATTAGATTTACTTTTCAAGAGATTAAATTTCGTTTTATTTGATGCTGGCCAAGAGGCTTATTCTGAGGCTTGTTGTGATGAGGTTGTAGATTTTTTCGATCATCACAGTATCGAGAATTACGAAATGTAGTATTAACAATATAAAAGTGGCATTTGAAAAACCTCTCCATATAAATGGGAGGTTTTTTTTATGTGTTAAATCCATAATAAGGTATGTATTAAACAACATATTTTTGTGTATCTTACTGTTTAATTAAAATCAAAAAACGCTTTTAGTATGATTACTTTAGATATATCTGAATTTAAATATTTTTATCCTATAGAAATTCGTTGGAATGATCTAGATGCCTTGGGACATGTAAACAATGTACTGTATATTGACTACTTTCAAAACGCAAGAGGTGGCTTTATGCCTGTATCCTGCAAGGATTGGGATTGGCAAAAGCATATGTTTGTTATTGCAAATATTCATTGCGAGTATTTAAAGGAGATTAGAATTAATGCAATGGCCCCACAGGTGGGGGTACGAGTAAGTCATTTTGGAGGAAAGAGCTTCAAAATTCAATATGTTATTATTAGTAAAGATAGTAACGATCAAAATATTATACACGCTCATGGATTTTCGACCCAGGTTATGATAGATTTACAAAACAAAACTAGTATAGAGTTACCTCAATGGTTTGTAAATCAGATAAAAGATTTTCAAGGTGATGTGTTTTAGAATAATTACTTTTTACCTTGAGTTATAATTTTCTTAATGTCTTTGTTTAATTTCTGTGAGTTAAAATCAATGGGGTGTAAGTTATATCTGACTTTATTTAATTGAAGATATGCTTTATTGGGCTGGATAACTTTAACAGTTATTTTACCCTCACTATCTTGAAATTGCATGTATTGGCCAGGGGCTGTAGTTTTTTTAAGGGTGATGGTTACAGCAGGGTTATCTGCATTTAATTTAGAGCTTTGTTGATAGATTAATAAACCTTTTTGTCCCTGAATTACAAAGTAATAGGATTTAAACCAAATTGTGTTTGTAGCATAAATCACATTGTTTTCTGTGACTTTAGACTGGGTCATAGGCTCAGTGGATTGACATGCTTGTAATGCCAAATTCAGGATAACTAGAAGTATAACTCTTTGTAATATTTGCATATTCAGCCAAATTGGTGATTACCAAGTTAGAATAAAATCTGTAGCTATACAATTTTAAGGAGTGTTAAAGTTCAATGGGGCAGCCATAATAAAAAGGATTACTTGTTGTTTTTCTTAAGTAAAAAAAGCTTTTATGATTATAAATTGGGATACCAGGTAGGGGGCGAAGGTTTTTTATAATAAAACATTAGCTCTAAACTTATCTGGTAGTGAACAACATTTGTTATATTTGTAATTAAACAATTTGCAAAATGGAGTTGAAATTACATAGACCCATCTGTTTTTTTGATTTAGAAACAACAGGTGTGGATGTTGCTAAGGATAAGATTGTAGAAATTGCAATACTTAAAGTTTATCCAAACGGAAATAAAGAAAGTAAAACTTGGCTTGTTAATCCTGGAATTCCAATTCCAGAGCATTCATCTAATATTCATGGTATTACAGATGAAAGGGTTGCAAATGAGCCTACGTTTAAAGAATTGGCCCCTAGTGTTTATAATATGATAAAGGACTCTGACCTTGCGGGGTTTAATTCCGATAGATTTGACATCCCATTACTAGTGGAAGAACTCTTAAGGGCAGGAATAGATTTTGATATGGGTAATCGTGTGTCGGTTGATGTACAGACTATATTTCATAAAAAAGAAGAACGTACATTAAGTGCAGCATATCGTTTTTATTGTGAGAAGACTTTAGAAAACGCGCATTCGGCTCAGGCGGATACTAATGCAACCTATGAAATTCTTAAAGCTCAACTAGATCGTTATTCAGATTTAGAGAACGATATCAAGTCACTTTCTGATTTTACAACGCGTAAGAAAAGTGTTGACTTTGCTGGTTTTATAGCTTTAAATGACCAAGGACAAGAAGTCTTTGCTTTTGGTAAACATAAAGGGGTTTTAGTTGAACAGGTTTTAGAGAATGAACCTGGATATTATGGGTGGATTCAAAATGCCGATTTTCCGTTGTATACAAAAAAAGTTTTGACAGCAATTAAACTGCGTAAACTCAATAATAAATTTTAAAAAAAAATAAAACCTCTTACAATGAAAATTATTTGTATCGGTAGAAACTATGTACAACACATAGAGGAATTGAATAATCAAAGGCCAAGTGAACCTGTGGTTTTTATTAAGCCAGATACCGCTTTATTAGGAAAAGAATTACCTTTTGTTATACCTGCTTTCTCAAGCGATATTCATTACGAGTTAGAACTTGTTGTTAAGGTATGTAAAGTTGGAAAGTTTATTGAACCTAAATTTGCTAATAAATATTATGAGCAAATTACCGTGGGGATAGATTTCACAGCAAGGGATTTACAAAGTGAGTTAAAACAAAAGGGATTACCTTGGGAAAAAGCAAAGGGATTTGATGGCTCAGCGGTAGTTGGAGAGTTTGTTGATAAATCATCTTTTCAAGATTTGGAAAACTTAAGTTTTTCATTGACCAAGGACGGTCAGGTAGTTCAAAAAGGTAACACGAAAGAAATGATTTGGAAAATAGATGAATTAATTAGCGAGGTTTCTAAGTACTTTACTTTAAAAACAGGAGATTTAATTTTTACAGGTACACCGGCAGGAGTTGGTCGTGTTGAAAATGGAAATGTTTTAAAGGGAGAGTTAAACAACCAGGAATTATTTCGTGTAATGGTAAAATAGAAATATGGCTCTTTATTATGACCTAGGTCCTCTTTGTCAAGTTTATAACGATGATAAAGTTAAAGTAAAACAACGCTTGATTTTTTTTCTAGCAGAATCAAAAAGTAGTTTGGAATTTATAGCCCAAGGTATTCGTGAAAAAGATTATAATAAAGTTCGCGAACAACTTGAAATATTAAAACCTACTTTAGAATTCTTAGGTATTGATCAAGCTATTGAAGAGTGTGTTTTAATTGAAGCATGGACAAAAGATAAAGGGAAAATAAAAGAGGTGAAGGAAAACTTTAGGTCTTTTAAATACCATCTTAAAAATGCAACTAAAGAAATAAGTAAGGATTTTAGTCTAAAATAAATGAAAGCTAGTATAGTAATTATTGGAGATGAAATTCTCATTGGGCAGACCTTGGATACTAATTCTTTTTTTTTAGCTAAAGAATTAGATGCATTGGGATTTCAAGTGACAGAAATTATTACGGTGCCCGATACAAAACAAGGAATTACAGGAGCTATGCAAAGGTATATTTCACGTGTAGATATCGTTATTCTAACCGGAGGATTAGGACCAACAAACGACGATGTTACACGGAAAGTGTTTTGTGACTTTTTTGATGATTATCTAGTTGAGAACGCAACAGTTTTAAAGCATGTAAAACAACTTTTAAATAAAGTTATTAAAACGCCTTTGTCAGATGTAAATGCCAGACAAGCTCTTGTGCCTTCAAAAGCAAAAATCTTTTTCAACACAGTGGGTACAGCGCCTGGGACTTTAATGAAAAAAGATAATACTGCATTTATTAGTTTACCTGGGGTTCCCTTGGAAATGAAAGTTATTTGTCAACAGGAAGTTTTTCCCTATTTGAAAAGGATTTATAATAGCCAACATATGGTTCATAAAACTATGGTAACTTATGGAATCCCTGAGAGTTCGCTTGCTAAAATGCTTGAGCAATGGGAAAAGAACTTGCCCAAAGGTGTCCATTTAGCTTATTTACCAAGTCCTGGGATGGTTAAACTGCGTCTTTCTAGTGTAGGCAGTGATAAAGAATCATTAGAAGAAAAACTTTCCGATGTTATTCAAAATATTCCTTTACAGGTAGTTAGTAGTATCGTTAGTTATCAAGATATAGATATATCAGAAATAATTAGTAAAGAGTTGCAAAATAGAAATAAAACTATTTCTTTTGCAGAAAGTTGTACAGGTGGTAGATTATCAGTTTTGTTTAATTCGCAACCTGGATCATCTATCTATTTTAAGGCTGGGGTAGTAGCCTATTCAACGCAAGTTAAAATAGATGTTTTAGGTGTGGATGCGCAAGTTATTAATACCTACGGTGTAGTTAGTGAGCAAGTAGTCATAGAAATGGCTAGAAACACTCAGAAACTAGTAAAGAGCGATTTTGTGATTGCTACAACAGGTAATGCTGGACCAACTAAAGGTGACTTGGATAAAGATCTGGGAACTGTATTTATCGGTATAGCAACTCCTGAAAAAGTTTTTGCAAAAAAATATCAGTTTGTAGGTTCTAGAGAAATGGTTGTTAATAATGCTGTTTCTAAAGGTTTGGAATTGATATATAAAGAAATAATAAAAAAATAACGGAAAATATTTTGTATAATAATTTTCTTTTCCGTTACTTTGCACCCTGATTTTGAATATTGAAATAAAAGATAAGAAATAATGTCAAGAGTTTGTGAAATTACTGGTAAAAGAGCAATGGTTGGAAACAACGTTTCTCACGCGATGAATAAAACTAAGAGAAAGTTTTCTGTAAACTTAGTTAAAAAACGTTTCTACATTGCTGAAGAAGACAGATGGGTAACATTGAAATTATCAACGTCTGCATTAAAAACAATTAATAAAAAAGGTATTACTGCTGTATTGAAAGATGCAAAAGTAAAAGGATTAGTTAAGTAATCGGGACCATAAAAAATAGAATACGATGGCAAAGAAAGGTAACAGAATACAGGTAATCTTAGAATGTACTGAACATAAAGCGTCTGGTTTACCAGGAACTTCAAGATACATCACGACTAAGAATAAGAAGAACACTCCAGATAGATTAGAGATTAAAAAATTTAATCCTATCATGAAGAAAGTAACAATTCACAAAGAAATTAAATAATTAGTAGTCATGGCAAAGAAATCTATAGCAACTTTAAGAACAAATTCTAAGAAGTTGACTAAAGCAATTAAAATGGTGAAATCTCCAAAGACAGGTGCTTACGTATTCGTAGAGGCTGTTATGGCTCCTGATTTCGTAGATGAATTCTTCGCAAAGAAGTAATTTTACCATTATAAAAATCTTGAAAAAGCTGTCTTTTTAGGCAGCTTTTTTTATTTTATAGCATGTTTAAGATGTTGTAGATATAAATAAAATTATATCGGCTAATATTTCTATATTTGTATTTGTTAATTGAGGTAATTATGAATTTTTTTAAGAAATTATTTTCTTCGGAGAAGAAGGAAACTCTTGATAAAGGACTAGAGAAGTCTAATGAAACTTTTTTTTCCAAGCTTACTAAAGCTGTAGCTGGTAAGAGTAAAGTGGATGACGATGTTTTAGATAACTTAGAGGAGGTACTTGTTAGCTCGGATGTAGGGGTTAATACCACTTTGAAAATTATCGAGAGAATAGAGAAAAGAGTAGCTGTTGATAAGTATGTTGGTACAGAGGAGTTAAATAAAATTTTAAGAGAAGAAATTGCTGGTCTTCTCTCGGAGACAAAATCTGGTGAGGCTACTGAATTTGAAATTCCAAAGGATAAGAAACCCTATGTGATAATGGTAGTAGGAGTTAATGGTGCGGGGAAAACAACTACTATTGGTAAGTTAGCCTATCAGTTTAAGAAGGCCGGTTTAAATGTTGTTTTAGGAGCAGCAGATACCTTTAGAGCAGCAGCTATTGATCAATTACAAGTTTGGGCAGATAGGGTTGGAGTTCCTATTGTTAAGCAGCAAATGGGTAGTGATCCTGCTTCAGTGGCTTTTGATACTTTGGAGTCAGCCGTTACTCAAAAGGCTGATGTTGTAATTATTGATACGGCAGGACGTTTGCACAATAAAGTTAATTTAATGAATGAATTGACAAAAGTTAAAAGAGTTATGCAAAAAGTTGTTGCTGATGCACCACATGATGTTATGTTAGTCTTAGATGGATCTACCGGACAAAATGCTTTTGAACAAGCCAAGCAGTTTACAGCTGCTACAGAGGTTAGTTCTTTGGCTGTTACCAAATTGGATGGTACGGCAAAGGGAGGTGTAGTAATAGGTATCTCGGATCAGTTTCAAATACCAGTAAAATATATTGGTGTAGGCGAGGGCATTGAAGATCTTCAAGTTTTTAATAAATATGAATTTGTCGATTCATTTTTTAAAAAATAGCTATAATGAAATATCTACAAATTTTACTAACTAGTTTATTAGTGATTTCTCTTAGTGGCTGTACGGGTGAGCTTTCTAAAGATGAATTGCAAGATATAGCGGGATATTGGGAAATATCAAAAGCTAAGCTTCCTGATGGCACAACGCGTGATTTTTCTATAAATGCTTCTATTGATTTTTTTCAAATAGATTCTTCCGGTAATGGTCTGCGATATAAGGTTATGCCTCAGTTTAATGGTGAATACCTTACCAATGATGTGCCAGAGCAATTCCATATTAGTTTTCAAGATAAAGTAAATTGGATTAATTATAGTACAGAATTTTCTTCTTGGAAAGAAGAGTTAGTGAAATTAAATGAAAAAGAATTGGTTGTTAAAAATCAGAATGATATTATTTATATTTATAAACGACCAGTGCCTTTTACTTTAAAATAACAAGATTTTGAAAAAGTTTAACCCTAATAAACCTTTACGTGATAACTTTAGTGTAAAAGATATTTTGCAAATAATCATAAAAGAGAACCCTTTGGAATCTGGGATTAATAATATAAGGATTAAAGAAGTATGGTATTCTATATTAGGACCTGGAGTAGGAAGTTATACATTGGACTTGATGTTGAAAAATCAGATTCTATATGTAAGGTTGTCTTCACCCATAGTACGTGAGGAATTAAGTTATGGGAAATCCAAGATTATAGCACTATTAAATGAGGAATTAGCGCAGCAGGTTATAACAGATATTATTTTCAGATAAAAAAAGCCAGATTAATATTTAAAAGAATTTAATCTGGCTTTTTTAGTTATTTTATGCCTAATAAATTAATTGTATCTTTGAGCTTAAACCAATATAGATAATTATGTTTTCTAAAGGATGTGAGTATGCGATTCGTGCTTTGATTTTTATATCAGAGAACTCCCTTGATGGGAAAAGAGTAGGGCTCAAGAATATTGCCGAGCAAATCGATGCTCCGGCTGCCTTTACTGGGAAAATTCTTCAGAACTTTTCAAAACATGGGATAATCGACTCTGTAAAAGGAGTTGGAGGTGGCTACGAAATTAGGCAGGAGAAAATGAAGCAGGTCAAGTTAGCGCAAGTTGTTAGTATCATGGATGGTGATGCTATATTTACTGGGTGTGCCTTAGGTCTAAAAGAATGTAATGCCTTAAAACCTTGTCCGGTACATGATAAGTTTAAAAATATAAGAGGACTCTTACGTGACATGCTTGAAACAACTACTTTATATGAATTGTCTCAAGGGGTGAATTTAGGTATGACATTTTTAAAACGCTAAACTCATTGATATGGTTGAATTCTAAAATGAATTTTAAATTGTAAAATTAGTATCGATTTGTTTTAAAATAATTTCTTGTAGGAGCTTTCTGGCTCTCATTATTTTTACTTTCACATTATTTAAAGGTTCTCCTAATTCTTGTGCTATTTCATTATAGGTTAATTCTTGAAAAAAACGTAACTCAATAACTTCTTGGTAGTGTGGTTTTAGAAGCTTGATGTAATTTTTAAATATTTGTAAGTTTTGCTCTTTTATAAGGGTATCCTCTATATTGGCTGATTCGTCGGGAATTTGGTTATATCCTTGTTGATTTTGATGATCAACTAAGATCATTGTATCTTTATCCCTTTTTCTTAAAAGATCTATTAGTACATTTTTTGCTATGGTTATTAACCAGGTGTTAAATGCATATTTTTCATTGTATGAAGATATATTGCTAAATGCTTTTGAGAAGGTTTCAATTGTTATATCCTCGGCATCTGTTTCGTTACTTATTCGTTTTAGGATATAATAATATACCTCACTCCAATAATGGTCGAGTAAAAAGGTAAATGCAGATTGATCGGCTCTTTTAGCTAACTCAATATAATTAACTATAGGTTTTTTCAAGTTTTTTTCGTGTAAGAAATTGCGCTATACTGTAATAGGTTTGTATAAAAGTATGAATTATTTCTAACAAAGGTAGTGTCCAAAGTAAATCTTTATTATTGAATTTTTTAAGTAATTTAAAATAATAGAAATATTGAACTACCATGCGAATTAGTAATAATCCCAGGACAACTTTCCATTGAAACTCAGTAAGAAGTAAAATTACAAAGCTAATGTATATTGCAACTGGTAGCGGTGCGAAAACTCCTTGTTTTAACCTTTGGGAAAAGCTAGCGGTTTTAAAAAGTAGATTGTGTACCTTAAAGTTATTTAGCCAAAATTTGGTTTTATTTGGAACCTCTTGCAAGGTAAAACTTGATTTACTTGTTGCAATAGCTGTATTTTTTGCTGTTGCTATTTGATTAATATAAGCATACTGATCTCCATAGGGAGTTTTCATTTGTTTTATAAAACCATTATTGTTGTAAAACAAGTCTTTTGTATAGCCTTGATTTAATGCGTTTCCATGCAGGGGTTTGCCAAAGTAGGTCCAAGAAAACAAATTAATTGTTTTTACCACATTTTGATATCTTATTAGCTTATTGATAAAAGAGTTCTTTACGCTATTAATAGCAGTAAACCCAATAACAACTTCTTTTTTCTTGGTAAAATAACTAGCAAGGGAAACCAACCAATATTCGTTTTGTATTTGTCCTTGAGGCTGGCTGAAAATAAAGTGGTCGTATAAAGCAACTTTGATTCCAAGTGTTAAGGCATACTTTTTATTGTTCCAGAAATTCTCATTATTTACCACATTTACTAATTTCACTTTTGGATTTACAGCTACGAATTGCTCCAATATGTCTAAGCTATCATCACATGAGGCGTTATTTACCAAAACAATTTGATAGACTGGATAATTTTGAGAAAGTAAACTAGTTAGATGTTCTAATAATTGATCTTGTTGGTTTTTTATATATACAATAACAGACACTGGGGGAAGGTCATGTGGATCTCTTTTAGGGGTGTTGTCAGATTTAAAAGTAACAGGAGTGTATATAACTAAGTATTTAAGTAGATCTAGGCAGATACAGGCTGTAAATAAGTAAAATAGAATCGTTAGCATATTTTAGGTGTAAATTTGGTATCAGAAAACCCAGTAGTTAAAATATATTCACCTCTGGGGTGATAGTAATTTGAAAAACTTCCAAAATTTTATTTTGAATTAGTTGCGCTAGTTCGAGAATCTCTTGGCCTGAAGCATTACCATAATTTACTAATACAAGTGCTTGCTTGCTATGTACTCCAGCATCCCCCATACGAAATCCTTTAAAGCCTATTTTTTCAATTAACCATCCAGCAGGTATTTTAACCCAATGATTATCTATGGGATAACTTGGGATATCAGGATAGGTTTGTTGAATTTTCTCAAACAAAGCATAGCTAATGATTGGATTTTTAAAAAAGCTTCCGCTATTTGGTAATTTGCTAGGATCAGGAAGTTTACTCTGTCTTATTTTTATAACAATATCACTAATGTTTTTTATGCTAGGTGTTTGAATTCTAGCGAGCTCTAATTCTTGTTGAATAACACCATAATTAGTCTTTAAGTTGTGATTGTGCTTGGTTAATTTAAATACCACACTTGTTATTACATATTTATTTTTATGCGTTGTTTTAAAGATGCTTTCTCTGTAGGAAAAATTACATTGTTGATTTGTGAATTTTTCAAGTTCAAAGGTTTCACGATTAATAGCGTTTACCCAAGTAATAACATCTTTAACCTCTACACCGTAGGCCCCAATATTTTGTATAGGTGAGCTACCTACATTCCCAGGGATTAGTGATAAGTTTTCAATACCTCCTAAATTTTTAGAAATAGCCCATAAAACAAACTCGTGCCAAATTTCTCCTGCTTGTACTTCAACAAGACAGTAATCCAAGGTGTCTTGTATAATATTTATACCTTTGGTTTGTAAATGTATAACTAGCTTGTCTAAGTCTTTGGTAAGTAACATATTACTGCCAGAGCCAAGAATAAAGATTTCTTTAGAACTACCATATTCCAAAGCTTCAATAAGTTCTTGATCTGTATTAACTTTTGTGTATTGAGTAGCTTGGGCTGGGAGATGGAACGTGTTAAGGTCTTTAAGGGATACGTTTTTGTGTATTTTCATGCAGTATTACAGTATTAAATATGCTAAGAGTAAGAGTTATTGATTTATTTTAAAGATTTCATAATCTTGATGAATACTATTGAGTAAGTCTTCGGTTCGTTTAGCGTGGGTATCACTAATAAACATTTGTCCGAATGTTTCTAGGTTTACTAACTCTAAAATTTTACGAACTCGATTTTCATCTAATTTATCAAAAATATCATCGAATAGTAAAATAGGAGCAATTCCTTTTTGTTTTTTTATAAATTCAAACTGAGCTAGTTTTAATGCTATTAGATAAGACTTTTGCTGGCCTTGAGAGCCGAATTTTTTAATTGAATGGCCATGAAGTTCAAAAGATAAATCATCTTTATGCACACCAACACTTGTATATTGTAAAGCTCTGTCTTTTGCAAGATTTTCCTTAAATAAGGTTTGCATATCTTTTTGATGTAATTGCGACTCATAACATAGCTCAACTTTATCTTGTTCCCCGGTAATTAAAAAATGGTAATGTTTGAAAATAGGTATAAATTCTAACAAAAAAGAATTTCTTTTTTGATAGATAGGAATACTTATTTGCTGAATCTGCTCATTGTATACCTCTAGTGTTGTTGGATCAAAGTAGTTGTTTTGCGCAAAGCTTTTTAAAAGAGCATTTCTTTGAGTAATAAGTTTTTGATACTGTATCAATTCTTGTAGGTAGCTAGAGTCCATTTGCGAGATCACACTATCTAAAAATTTGCGTCTAGTCTCACTGCCTTCCATAATCAAATCAGCGTCGGAGGGCGAGATTATTACTAAGGGAATTAATCCGAAATGATCCGATAATCTTTCGTAGTTTTTACCGTTTCTTTTAATTATTTTTTTTTGCCCTCTTTTTAAACTACAAACAATGTGTTCTTGGTCCTGTTGATTTTCAAAACTACCATCTATTACAAAAAAATCACAGTTGTGTTGGATATTTTGAACAGCAACAGGGTTAAAGTAACTTTTTCCGTAGGCCATATAATAGATAGCATCTAGGATGTTAGTTTTTCCAACACCATTGAAGCCCACAAAGCAGTTAATCTTTTGATTAAATTCAAAAGATTTATCGCTTATATTTTTGTAATTCAGTATGTTTAGCTTTTTTAAATACACGTGATAATCAATAAATAACCAGCTTACAGCAAGGCTTTGTTTAAATTCGGTGCAAATTATCAAAAATATAGATAGAAAGCACTTTTATATTACAATAAAAATCCTATTTTTGCCTTTCATTAAACTTTTGAAAACATGGCAACTTATAATAAAAGAGGTTATAAAGCCCCGAAACCTACTGAAGAAAAAGGAGATGGAGAATTTGATCAATTCGCAAATGTCGATGCATCAAATAGTAAAACAGCTGAAGTATTTAACTCTTTAGATCAGGGTGCAAATAAGATGGAAAGCTGGGTAACACGCAACTCCAAAGCTATCTTTGGAATCGTTGGTGCTGTGGCTTTAATTACTTTGGGTTATGCAGGATATGGTAAGTTCATTGTAGAGCCTAAAAATAATGACGCTGCAAATGAAATGTTTCAAGCGCAAACTTATTATAACAATGCAATTCAAAGTACAACAGAGAAAGATAATTTGTTTAAATTAGCTTTAGAAGGTGGAGAGGGAAAACTAGGTTTCTTAGGGATAATAAGAGATTATAGTGGTACAAACTCTGCTAATCTGGCTCATTACTATGCTGGAACTGCTTATTTAAATCAAGGTGAGTTCTCTAAAGCTATTGAGCATTTAGAAAAATTTAAAAGCGATGACGCAATCGTAGGAGCTTTGGCATTAGGTGCTATCGGGGATGCTTTTTCTGAGCTTGGACAAAAACAAGAGGCGTTAGAATACTATAATAAAGCTATTAGACACGGTAAGAATGAATTAACTTCTCCACGTTTTTTATACAAAGGAGGAATCATTGCCTTAGAACTTGGTAAAAGACAAGAGGCTTTGAAAATGTTCAATGAAATAAAAAATAATTTCCAAGGGTCTATCGAGGCAGGATCAATCGATGGAATGATTGGATTAGCAGAATAAATAATGGCAACAGCAAATAAAAACCTTTCAGAATACAATAAAGATACTCTGCCCAACGGGAAGGATTTCAAAGTAGGAATAGTAGTTTCACAGTGGAACGATAATGTTACAAATGGATTGTTTCAGGGAGCTAAGGATGCTTTATTAGACTGTGGAGTACTCTCTGAGAATATTATTCGATGGGATGTTCCAGGTAGTTTTGAGTTAATTTACGGGGCCCGTAAAATGATAGAAACGGACTTAGAGTTAGATGCTGTAATTGTAGTTGGTTGTGTTATTAAAGGAGAGACCATGCATTTTGATTTTGTATGTACCGGAGTAACTCATGGAATTAAGGATTTGAACTTAATGGCTGATATTCCCGTTATTTTCTGTGTTTTAACAGACAACACAATGCAACAGTCGATAGATAGAAGTGGTGGTGCTTTAGGAAATAAAGGAACTGAGGCTGCTATTGCTGCTTTAAAAATGATAGAGTTAAATACAAAATATTAAAATTCTTTATAACAAAAGTAAATCTACCTGCAAACTTGTGTTTGCAGGTTTTTTTATTTTTAGATATTTTACAAATTCTATAATAGTTTAAGGATTATTATTTAAGTAAATTTGTAGCCTAAGCCTTTTATTAAGGTTTAGCTTACAGATATTAAGCAAACACGTATAGGAAAAAATAGATGTCAGATATTATTCGATTACTGCCAGATCACGTAGCAAATCAAATAGCAGCAGGTGAGGTTGTTCAAAGACCTGCATCTGTTGTAAAGGAGCTTGTGGAGAACTCCGTAGATGCGGGAGCGACAGAGATTAAATTAATATTAAAAGAAGCTGGTAAAACCTTAATTCAGGTAATTGATAACGGCAAAGGGATGCAGGAACAAGATGCATTGATGTGTTTTGAACGTCATGCTACTTCGAAGATTGCAAAAGCAGAGGATTTATTTGCCTTGCAGACAAAAGGCTTTAGAGGGGAGGCTTTGGCCTCTATTGCTGCTATTGCCCATGTAGAATTAAAGACTCGTACTTCTGCCCAAGAACTAGGAACTCATATTGTAATTGAAGGGACAAAGTTAATTTCACAGGAGCCAGTGGTTACTCCAGTTGGGACCTCTTTTTCGGTAAAAAACCTATTTTTTAATATTCCTGCTAGACGTAATTTCCTGAAAAGTGTTAATGTAGAGTTCAGAGCTATTATTGACGAGTTTGAGCGTATAGCATTAGTACATTGTGATATTCAGTTTACTTTAATTCACAACGATAACGAAGTCTTTAATTTGCCTATTAGTAATTTAAGGCAACGTATTGTGGCGGTATTCGGAGCTCGAACAAACGAGAAACTCGTACCGATTAAAGAGAGTACAGAGATTGTTGAAATTTCAGGATTTGTAGGTAAACCAGAGTACGCTAAGAAAACACGGGGAGAACAATTCTTTTTTGTTAACGATCGATTTATTCGCAGTGGTTATTTGCATCATGCTGTATTGGCTGCTTATGAAGGGTTATTGAAAGATAACACCAATCCAACATACTTTATTTACTTACAAGTTCCCAGTGATAGTATTGATATAAATATTCATCCGACTAAAACAGAAGTGAAATTTGACGATGAACAGGCTCTGTACAGCATTTTAAGATCCACTATAAAGCATAGTATGGGGCAATTCAATGTAGCGCCAGTGTTAGATTTTCATAGGGACTCGTCTTTAGATACTCCTTATGATTATCAAGGAACTCAAGCTGCAACACCCACAATCGAGGTTGATAGGAATTTTAATCCCTTTGTAAGAGGGCAGGTAGTGGATAGCGATAAATTTGAGTATAATCCTTTTGAGAGTGAATCGGAATCTTCACAGGGCTTAATCGCCTCCAAAATGCAAGAAATTGATGTCTCGTCAATGGATTTAGACCTGAGTTCGCCATTTGATGAACATCAAAAGAGTGTTACCTTAGAGTCTAAGAGTAATCAAAATTTTGAGGCATATAAATCCCGATATACTTCAAACCAGGGATACATTTCTTCCAAAGGAAATGATTCAAATTCAATGGCTTTCGAATCTAAAGTTAACCTGTCTTCTTCTTCAGATACTGGTTTTGCTAGTAAAGTAAATACGGATTTAGCAAATAATCAAGCTTTTGAATCAACTTGGCAGGGGAATTATTCCGATTTGCAAACCGATATAACCACGGCAAATTTTTCATCCCTAGAGATTGAGTCCGCAGAACAAGATCCTACATTATTTGATCAAACCGATACCAATGTTGCAGGGTCACGTAGCTTCCAAATTAACAGAAAATATATTGTTAGTCCTATAAAGTCAGGACTTGTTGTTATTGATCAAGCACGCGCCCATCAACGAATTTTATTTGAAAAGTTTCAAGAAAGTATAAATACCCATCAAAGTGCTTCTCAACAATTACTTTTTCCCTTAACTTTACACTATACACCCTTTGAAATAGGAGTGTTAAAAGAATTAACGGAGTTATTACAACAAGCTGGATTTGGATTCGAAGAATTTGGACAAGAGCATGTGGTAATATCAGGTTTACCAGTGTCGGTGTCTGAGAGTGAAGCTAGTGTAGTATTGGAAGATTTACTTTTAGATTTTTTAAATGATTTTCCTGATAAAAAATTTGATTTAAGTCAGCGTATAGCAAAATCCTTATCTCGTAGTTTAGCTGTTAAATCAGGAATTAATTTGAGTCAGGAAGAACAAGAAAATATTGTTAATTCTTTATTTGCTTGTCAAGAACCTAATGTATCACCATTTATGAAACCTACTTTTATTACTATGAAAGTGGAGGATATAGAGAAAAAATTTATGTTATAATGAGAATTACCGAAACTGTAAAACATTTAATAATTTTAAACGTAATCTTGTTTGGGGCAGGATTTTTTGTACATGCTCTACAGGGCCTATTTGCCATGTACTTTTACCAAAGCCCAGAGTTTTTTATTTGGCAGCCATTAACCCATATGTTTATGCATGGTGGAGTGATGCATATCTTTTTTAATATGTTTGCCCTTTTTTCTTTTGGGACTACTTTGGAGATGATATGGGGATCGAAAAAATTTTTATTTTTCTATATAGCATGTGGACTAGGAGCTGCATTATTACACCAAGGAGTAAATTTCTATTCAATAAATTCGGTTTACAGCCAAGTGGAGTCCGTTGTGGGAAGTAAAGCAGAATTTCTCGAGTATATAACTGCATCTAATGGGTCCTATTCGTATCCTAAAGAATGGCTTAATTATATAACCCCAGAACAATTATCCACGGCAGTTCTTGCTTATAATGTTCCTGTTGTAGGTGCCTCAGGGGCTATTTATGGTCTATTGGTGGCTTTTGCATTTATGTTCCCACGTGCCGAGCTAATGATGATGTTTATCCCTATTCCAATTAAGGCGATGTATTTTGTGCCTGGTATTTTATTAATCGATTTATATGGTGGAATAACAGGTGGATTTAGTTTATTTGGAGGCGGAAGTGGTATTGCCCATTTTGCTCATATCGGAGGGGCTATAACTGGTGCTATTTTAATGTATTATTGGAAAAAGACTCAGTTTAACGAAAATCGTTGGTATTAATTATGGCTAATATTTTTCAAGATTTAAAAAATACTTATCGTGTTTCAGGACTGATCCAACGACTTATTTTTTGGATAATTGGAGTCTCCGTTGTATTGTTGATTATAAAAGTATTTAGTCCTAAAGTCTATGGTTATTTAATATATTGGTTGGCCTTGTCTAGCAATTGGTTACCCTTAGTATATAAGCCTTGGACCTTATTGAGTTATAGCTTTTTGCACGCAGGGGTAATACATTTGATTTTCAATATGATTATGTTGTTTTTTGTTGGTCAATTGTTTACTACCTTCTTTAATCAGAAACACTTTATAACTTGTTATTTTGCAGGGGCTGTGATGGGGGGTGTTTTTTATCTAATAGGTTCTAGTTTGGTTAATGTAGGGCCAGTTTTAGTGGGTGCATCTGCAGCTATTATAGCTCCCTTAATTGCTTTGGTTTGTTTTAGACCGCATATGCAAATTAAGCTTTTATTAATTGGTCAAGTTAAGATTTGGTATATAGCTGCTTTTATTATTATATTAGATATAATTCAGTTGTCTGGATCCAATATTGGGGGACATTTAGCCCATTTAGGAGGAGCTTTTATGGGGTATTTGTTTATTGTTTTGTATAAAAGGGGAATCGATCTATCTGTAATTTTGGATAAGTTAAGTGCTTTTTTTTCAAGAAAAGAAAAAACAAAGTTCACTAAAGTTTATAGAAATACTAACAGGGTGAACAAAAAGGATTCTAGCCAAGAGCAAGATACCCAACAACAGATTGATAAAATATTAGAGAAAATTAGTAAAAGTGGTTATGAGAGTCTAACTAAACAAGAGAAGGACTTTTTGTTTACCGCTGGGAAAAAATAAATTATGAACAACCTATCTTGGTTTAATCGATTAGTGTATTTGTGTAATATAGCGCTTGCTGTTTTGACAGTAGTGGGCTATTCTTTACCCTTTTTAGCGCCAAAGTTATTTCCATTGTTATCGGTTTTTTCTCTTCTATTGCCAAGCCTTTTGATTATAAACGTAGTTTTTTTTATTTACTGGCTAATTTTTTTTAAAAAACAAATCTGGCTATCGGGGTTGATTCTTCTCTTAGGGGGTACTTTTATTAATAAGTTTTATCGATTCTCAGGTAAAGATTTACCAGTAAGTCAGAATGATTTCACATTGATGAGTTATAATGTACGGTTATTTAATTTATTTAATTGGATAGATCGTAGTGATGTGGGTACAGAAATACAAGATTTTGTTTTAAGCCACGATCCCGATATATTAGCACTTCAGGAGTATTCCAAAAATACGAATATAAAATTTACCAATTACCCATATCAGTATATTGTATCCCATGGTAATAAAATTAAGACAGGCCAAGCTATATTCTCTAAGTATAGAATTATAGATAAAGGAGAAATTAATTTACCTAATTCCAATAATAACGTAATTTTTGCCGATGTATTAAAAAACAAGGATACCATAAGAATTTATAGTATACATTTACAAAGTATTAGTATAAGTCCTGATATTCACGAACGCATTGATGAGGTTAACTCCAAGGCTATTATAAAAAGAATTTCGAAGGCATTTAAAGAACAGCAAATGCAATCTGAGTTAATTCGATCTCATATGGATGATGCTAACCATCGTAAGATAATTTGTGGTGATATGAACAATAGCGCATTTTCCTATGTTTATAGAAATGTAAAAGGTGATCTTGAAGATGCATTTGTACAAGCTGGACAGGGTTTTGGTAGAACTTATGATTTTAAGTTATTTCCAATGCGAATTGACTATATTTTTGTAGATCCAAGCATTCAAGTTAAGTCTTTTCATACCTATAGTGGTTTTGTTAATTCAGATCATTTCCCACTTATCTCCAGATTAGAGATAAACAAGAAATAAAAATGATAAAAAAAGTTAGATACTTTTTGAGGCGTTTTTGATGAGTAGAAAACAGAAATATGATTATAAATTTAAGTTGCGTTTAGTAACTATAATTTAAAAGGGAAAAGATAGCGTACATGGACTTGCTAGGCAAAAAGGAATAACAAGAGCAAAGCTACAATTTTGGATCAAGCTTTACCAAGTTTATGGAGAACAAGGGCTAGCGGGTATCTTCAAAAGTAGCTTTACCAAAGAAGAAAAAGTAAGCATCATTCAAGAGTATCAAAAGAGTGGATTATCTTTGATGCACACCTGCGTCAAATATCGGATTTCAAACTCCTTCTGTGTTATTTCAATGGATTAGGAAATTTCAGAGTGATGGATTTAAAGGCTTGGAAGATAATTGAGGTGCACATTTTAAAAAAGATAAAACAAGTACCAAGAAGACTAAGAAAAGTAATATTCCAGGGATAAAAGATTCAATGACAGATTTAGAAAAGCTGAAAATAGAACTTGCATACTTACGCGCAGAAAATGATTATCTAAAAAAGTTGGAAGCCTTGGCTCAAAGCAAGCAAGCCAAAAAGAAAAAGCCGTAATAATTACGGCGCTAAGCCCCATACATAAACTAGAGTACTTACTACACTTAGCTGGGCTAGCTCGTAGTACTTATTATTATCACACTAAGAGTATAAATTTTCTGGATAAACATGCTGAATTAGGTAAACATGTAACTCGCATATTCAATAAACATAAAGGTTTATATGGATATAGAAGAGTTACTCTGCTTCTTAGAAAAGAACTCAAGGCAGCTGTAAACTTTAAAACAGACGCAAAATTAATGAAACAATTAGGCCTTAAAAGCGTAATTAGGGTCAAGAAGTACAAGTCCTTTAAAGGTGATGTTGGTAAAGCAGCAGAGAATATACTAAAGCGTGATTTTAATGCGACAAAGCCTCATCAAAAATGGGCTACTGATGTAACAGAGTTTAATGTTAAGGGTAGTAAGTTATACCTATGTCCCATAATAGACTTGTTTAATAAAGAGATAATTAGTTATAATTTATCTACTTCTCCAAATTATAAGCAAACTCTTGATATGCTCAATAAAGCCTTTAAAAGAAGAACAAAAGACAAGGCTACTAACATGGAAACTATACTTCATCCGGATCAAGGATGGCAATATAGATTACACAGGTACCAAGATAAATTAAAGTAGCATAATATTAAACAAAGTATGTCTAGAAAAGGAAACTGCCTAGATAATGCTATAATCGAAAATTTCTTTGGAGTGTTAAAATCAGAACTATTTTATCTAAAGAAATACAACTCCATACTGGAGTTGGCACATGAGATAAAACAATATATAAAATAGTATAATAACGAGCAAATTCGCATTAATTTAAATGGAATGAGCCCGGTAGAATACCGAGCTCATTATATTAAAAAGATTGCATTACTTCGTCCAACTTTTTTGGGGTCAGTCCAGCACAACTCCTTTTTTCTATTAAATGTAATCTAAGGTTCTCTCTAGAGCAATTGCGCGAGATCCTTTGATAAGGATAAATTTGTTATCTAAATCTATTGTATGTGACTCTAAATCAGATTCAAATTGTTTGAAATCTGCGTAGAATTCGTGATTCACATCTCCCATGCTTTTTTGAGCATAAAAATGTTTACCTATAAAAAATACTTTTGTATCCTTGAGGTTTTTTAAACTCTGTACTATAGCAAGGTGTTCCGAATCACTGTGTTGTCCTAACTCAAACATATCACCTAGAATAAGTATTTTTTGTTGATCTGTTTTTAGTTCTAGAAAGTTAGCAATGGCTAGTTGCATACTTGAAGGGTTAGCATTGTAAGCATCTAATAAAATAGTAGAATTCTTAGTTTTTACCCATTCACTTCTATTGTTTTTAGGAATATATTCATTTATTGCCTCTTGAATTACATCTGGGTGAATGGAGAAAAAACTAGCAATGCAAAAAGCTGCAGCAATATTAGTAGCATTATATAGACCTGTAAGGTTTGAAGTGAAAACTTCTTGCTCGAAAACTACACCAGCATTTGGGTCACTAAAGTAGCGATCAAAACGCACATCAGCATCCTGCTCGTTACTAAAAGTATAACGAGAAAAAGTAATGCTTTTGGCATCCTGGATTGGATCGTCTAGATTTATAAATACCTTTTTTTTATTGTCTTCTAAAAAATCATAAAGTTCACTTTTGGCTTTGATAACACCTTCAATACTGCCAAATCCCTCTAAGTGAGCCTTGCCAAAGTTAGTTATATATCCAAAATCAGGATTGATAATTTCGCATAAATGAGCAATTTCACCTTTATGATTTGCTCCCATTTCAATTACAGCCACATCATCCTTTGGTGTCATTGACAATAGGGTTAGCGGTACTCCAATATGGTTGTTTAAATTTCCTTTGGTGGCCGTCACAATATATTCCTTTTCTAGAATTGCAGTGATTAACTCTTTGGTAGTTGTCTTACCATTACTTCCTGTTAAGGCAATTATGGGAAGTCCTAATTCCTCCCTGTGATATCTAGCTAATTGCTGTAGGGCTAGTAAAGCGTTTGGAACTACAAACATTTTGCTAGGGTCACTTACTAATTTAGCATTGTCCATTATAACAAATTTAGCTCCTTTTTCAAGGGCTTGTTTTGCGAATTGATTCCCATCAAAGTTCTCGCCTTTTAAAGCAAAGAAAAGAGCGTTTGGTGTTATGTTTCTCGTATCTGTACTAACACCTTCACATTGTAAAAAACATTGGTATAATTCTGTAATATTCATAAGTGAAAAGTATAAAAAAAGCCCTAAGTATTTAGGGCCTTTTGCATAATATATTAATTTTTTGTCCTGCGTTTTTTTGCTTTTTCGCCTACTTTTGTCATGGCTAAACGAAAGCCAATATTGTCTGCACTCATATCTTCTGGGTAGAACCTTCTAGTTGCTGGATCTAACCAATAGATTCTATCTTTCCATGACCCTCCTTTAATAACTCGTGATTTTTGATCATATAATTGTGTGGGTCTTTTTGATGTAGGTCTACTTGTTTGTTGAGCTATCGGTTTTGTTTGCTCCATTGAATATGGGTTAGTTGGCGTTGATTTTGGGTCTAGAGCATATTGAGCTACTTCTCCAGGTAAGTTCTTAACAGATTTTTTATTGTTTGATTGGTTGTTGAACTCTACGCTTTCCTCTGTCACTATTTGTACCGTTCCATCGGGTCCTAGTTTTGTTTGATAATAAACATTTCCTCTATAGTAATTAAAGTCAGCATCTAAATCATCTAATAAAGGATAGTATAAATCAGCTACCCATTCTGCCACATTTCCTGCCATGTCGTATAAACCAAAATCATTTGGTGGATAGGATTTAACCGGCATGGTAATATCTCCATTATCCGTTCCCCATCCTGCAATACCACCATAATCCCCACGACCTTGCTTATAGTTGGCATATTTAGTATTTAATATTTGTGGTCTTCCTTTTTTTCTTTTATTAGGATTATCCCAAGGGAACTTACCTTTTCCTTTATAGTTGTTATATTCTCTGTTACCTATTAACCCAATAGCAGCATATTCCCACTCCGCTTCGGTTGGTAGTCTGAACTGAGCTGTGAATAAACCAAGATTCTGGGTAGCGTAAATATTTCTTTGATTTTCTGAAGCCTTATTGTTAACCCCTTTATACACAATATCTGAATTTCCGCCATATACAGTACTAGGAGCTAACAGATAAGCATCTGTGCTAAAATGGGCATCACCATAAGCTTCTGTAATTTTAGCATCTTTTTTTAGGTAACCTGCTTGCTCTAGTTTTAATTCGTTTACACGGTCTGTTCTCCATTTAGCATAGTCATTTGCTTGAATCCAACTTACTCCCACAACAGGGTAATTAGCATAAGCTGGATGGCGTAAATAACTTGTTATTAAAGACTCGTTGAACCCAGAAGGACTTCTCCAAACCAATGTATCTGGTAAGGCACTGCGATAGATATCTTGATAGAGCTTATTGTTTTGTGGGAATACACTTTGCAACCAATATAAATATTCATTATACATCATATTGGTTGTTTCGGTTTCGTCCATATAAAAAGATTGTACATGCATTTGTTTAGGAGCGTTGTTCCAGTCCCCCATAATATCTTCTTGGATTTGTCCCATGGTAAAAGTACCTCCTTCAATAGGCACCATTCCCGCAGGGGTTTTCTCTACATATCTAGTATTGTATTGAAACCCTCCGTTTTTATCATTAATTCTCCATCCTGTGGCAGTCGAAATATTGTTATTTGATTTACTACAACTACCTAGACCTGCGGCTAGTATTAAACCTGTCAACAGTTGAAATCCTAAATTTCTTTTAATCTTCATCTTATTATAAATGGATATTATTTTTTACGCAATTTAGTAATTAACGTTTAATTAGCAATGTGAAGTTACTGGCAATCTACCTTAGTTTTGCTTCGCAATTACCTACGCATTATATATAACGACTAAGTTACATATGTATTGCATAGGGTTTAAAAAAAATGTTAATTTTATTTTTCTTCCTCTTAGGCAAAGATATATTAAAAAGTTTCTTGTAAAGCTATAATTATTTTTCTTTAAGTTACATTTTGCATCCAATTTATTATTTTATGGAATACAAGTATAATTCCTCTGGTAATATAAGGATTATACTTATCTAGTGGTTAATTGCTTTTTTATAGTTCCCTTGCTTAGCTTAAATAGTACTTGTTTGTTAAATATTTATTAACTGTTTGAACAATTAATATGCTTATATCCGCGTTGTACTAGTAATTTTAATCACGATAGTTTATCATGTAAGCGCAATAAAAAACCGGGAGATCTAGTTTTATTGTTTCTATATAAGATAAAATGTGGTTTAATAGTTTTGTAAATCCGATTTAGATAAGTTAACTTTAAGTATATGTTACTTGCAAGGGATTAATCCGCGAGAGACTTGTTAAAAATACTTATATTTGTATAATACACTATATTATTTATGAATAAAATAAAAAGCTCATTTGTCTTTTTGCTATTGGGGTATTCTGCTTTGTCTCAGCAGGTAAGACCTATTGTAACAGGTGTTCCCTTTATGACTATTAATGCAGATGCAAGAAGCTCAGGGATGGCAGATGTTGGCGTTGCGACCTCTTGGGATGCCTACTCTCAACAACATAACCCAGCTAAGTATGCTTTTGCAGAAATCAACCAAGGTTTTTCTATGAGTTATACTCCTTATATGTCTAAGATTACCAGTGGAATGTCTTTAGGGCAATTAACTTATTATAAAAAGATTAATCCTCGTAGTGCTTTTGGAGCTAGTTTGCGTTATTTTGGTATGGGAGACATTGATATGCGAACCTCTCATAATTCGGCCGTGGTCACTACCAAACCTAATGAGTTTTACTTTGATTTATCGTATTCTTTAAAATTGAGTGAGGTTTTTTCAATGGGTATTGCTGGGCGATTAATTACTTCTGATTTGAAATATCCAGAGCAAGGTGATGGAAACTCTACTGCAACTACAGTAGCTGTAGATGTAGCAGGTTTTTATCAATCACGAATTATTCATTTTGCAAATTTTGATGGACGTTTTCGTGCCGGATTTAATATATCAAATTTAGGGCCTAAAATCAAGTATGATGACGAGATAGGGGAGGGGTCTTTTTTACCATCAAATCTAAAACTAGGAGCCGGTTTTGACTTCCTCTTAGACCCTTATAACACCCTTAGTATTACCTCGGAGTTTTCCAAATTACTAGTGCCAACTCCGCCTATTGATCCATTGGATCCCACTGCAAGAAAGCAGTACAATGATATAAGCTGGTTCAAGGGGATTTTTGAGTCATTTGGAAATAAGTCAGGAGGGTTTGATGAACAAATGAAAGAGATTATATGGTCAGTGGGATTAGAGTATTGGTATGATAATAAATTTGCTTTACGTACTGGATATTTTCATGAAAGCCAAGAAAAAGGGGCCAGACAATTTGCCACCCTGGGAGCAGGTTTTAAATACAATAAGATTCAAATTGACTTATCTTATTTATTTTCAACATCTAATTTAAATAACCCTCTTGAGAATACTTTACGTTTTTCATTGACTTTTGATATTGCTAAGAAACAATATTATTAAGGAATTTAAGTATATTTGTATGCAAATCCAAACCAGTGCTTTACTTGCGTTTGGATTTTTTGTCTGTATTAATTTAACTCGCGTTATATGAAGAAAATTGAAGTGGTTTGTAGTTTTATTGAATATGAATCCATAAAAGAATTACAACAAGAGGATCAGTTTTTAATGCAAAAGGCTGTTGAGGTTAGAAAAAATGCTTATGCGCCATATTCTGAATTTAAGGTAGGAGCTGCCTTATTACTTGAGGATGGGACAATTATTCAAGGTTCTAATCAAGAAAATTCAGCTTATCCATCTGGATTATGTGCCGAGCGTACTGCAATTTTTTATGCCGGAGCTATGCATCCAGGTAAAAGAATCCTGAAAATGGCCATTAGCGCCTCTTCAGATTTAAAATTAACCCAATTGCCGATTCCTCCATGTGGGGCTTGTCGACAAAGTATATTAGAATATGAGGTAAAACAAGAATCTCCTATTGAAATGTTCTTCATGGGAGACCAAGGTCCGGTTTGTTATTCGGAGTCATTAATAAATATTCTACCTTTTCATTTTGATCGGACGTCTTTATAAGGGTCTTGATAAAATCTTAAAAAGTAAACGTAAGAGATTCGTAGAATATTAAAATGCTAAGTATTTTAAGATTATACACATTAAAAAGGATTGAATATGTTTCTATGTGATAATAATGTGGTATTTTTGTAGTATTAATGTACGAAAAGTTTTTGTATATTTGATAAGCTAATTTAGGAAAATACTTTATCCTAAATACAAAGGCCTTTAAAAAGAGTAAACCTAGGCCTTATTTGTTATTTTAAAAATGGACACATACCCCCAGATTATTACAATGTTGGCTAGCGCTAATATTGTATCAGCCGAAATTTCAGTAGGTAAGTTGTTTCTTACTATTCTACTAGTGCTTCTTAATGGTTTTTTTGTTGCTGCCGAGTTTGCAATTGTAAAAGTTCGTAGCTCGCAAATTGAAGTACATCAAGAATTGAATTCAAAAGTGGCAAACGTTGCAAAAGGTATTGTAAGCAATCTAGATGCTTACCTGGCAGCTACACAATTGGGTATTACCCTTGCCTCATTAGGGTTAGGATGGGTAGGAGAGAGTTCTCTAACACCAGTAATTTTAAAGTTATTCGAATTATTTGGACTAACTGGACCGGAATGGTTTGCCATTGCTAAGAATATTTCTTTTCCCTTAGCCTTTGCTATAATTACCATTTTACACATTGTTTTTGGTGAGTTAGCACCAAAATCTTTGGCAATTCATTTTCCAACAAAAACAACTTTTGCTATTGCATTGCCTTTACGAATATTTTATTTTGTTTTCCGTCCAATTATTTGGTTAATGAACGGTTTGGCAAATGGAATGTTGCGTTTGTTTGGTATCTCTCCGGTACATGGTGCAGATATTCACACCGAAGAGGAATTAAAAATGATTATTACAGAGAGTCAAGAAGGCGGAGCAATTGAAGAGACCGAGAGGCTCTTAATTCAAAATGTTTTTGATTTTGATGATCGTCGCGTTAATAATATTCAAACTTTGCGAAAAAATGTTTCCGCAATAGATATTTCAACTACAGTAAAAGATGCAATTGAATTTGCGATTAACGAAGGATATTCACGCTACCCTGTTTTTGAAGATTCTTTAGATGATATCAAAGGAGTTATCTATACCAAAGACTTGATGAAAGCAATGATGAAAGATAATAAAGACATTGAGATAGGTTCTTTAATGAGAGAACCAATTTATATTTCAGAGAGTGCTTTGATTAAAAACGTATTAAAACAATTCCAAGCAAAACACTTACAGATGGCTATTGCCACTAACGAAGTTGGGGAGTTTACTGGTATTGTCACAATGGAGGATATTTTAGAGGAACTTGTGGGAGAAATTCAAGATGAGTATGACAATGAGGAGCCAGTTGTTGAGTCTATATCCGAAGGGGTCTACATTGTACATGCACATTATAATATTTCGGATATTAATAGGTTATTACCTTACCGATTTGAAGAAAGTGAACAGTACGATACTTTGGCTGGTTTACTAGCAGAGAAGTACCCAAATCACGAATTCTGTCAAAGTGATGTTGTTGATTTATTTGATTATGAGGGATTGGTGTTACAAATGTACCGAAACTCGGTTGAGAAGATCCAATTAACCGTCAAGGAACATCAACAAAATGATATTTAGATAAAAAAAGGCTTATTGAAAAATAAGCCTTTTTTTATTGTATTGCATCATCTTTTTGAAATATCCATATAAAAATCAAATGAACTGTATTTTTTAGTGTAACTTTAATATATCATTGAAATTTAAAAAAGGATTTATATGCAAGATTTAGAACAATTGCTAGTAAAAGTAAAGCAATGCACTCTTTGTCAAGATCAATTGCCTGTTGAACCAAGACCTTGCTTACGTGTGAATCAACGGGCTAAGATCTTGATTATTGGACAAGCCCCTGGATTAAAAGTGTATCAAAGTGGGATATTATTTGATGATTTAAGTGGACAGCGATTAATCCAGTGGCTAGGTGTTGATAAACAGGATTTTTATAATTCTGATAATTTTGCAATTCTTCCTATGGGGTTTTGTTACACAGGAAAAGGTAAATACGGTGATAATCCACCTATGAAGGTTTGTGCAAGTACTTGGCATAAAAGTATTTTAGCCTATTTACAAAAAGTAGAATTAATATTACTTGTTGGTAGTTATGCACAAAAGTATTACTTAAATAATAAGCAGAGTTTAACCAATAATGTCCAAAATTACAATGCGTTTTTACCCAAATTCTTTCCATTACCCCATCCCTCTGCCCGAAATTTTATATGGTTAGGAAAAAATCCTTGGTTTGGCGCTGATGTTTTACCAGAACTCAAAGATTTGGTGCGTCAAATTTTAAAGAAATAAGTTATTTTTTTATACTTAGGTTCCAAGAGGGTTTTTGTCGAAGGAAGATATAGATAATGCTAAGAATTACTACAAAACCGCTGGCATAGGTGATTAATGGGATATTTGAAATTACATCTTTATAAAACCATCCGGCTAGTAAAGCTCCACCACCAATACCTAGTTCTAACGAGATATACATGGTTGACATAGCTCTACCTCTTTGGTTAGGTTTACTAAAATCTATTGTCCATGCATTAAGTGCCGGAGACAATATTCCCAGTGAGATACCATAGATAAAGGCTCCAAGGTAAAGCCCATGAATGCTTTGGTAATAACCCAGGAGAAATAAAGCAAATACGAGTATAAATAAACCTATTTTTATAATTAATACCCTACCGTATTGATCCGATACTTTACCAGCAATGAACCGTACCAATAAAGAAGCAATGGTGAAGATCATAAAGAAAATACCCTTGTTTTGAAGTCCCAAACTAGAGGTCCAATCTGGAATTAATGTCAAAATTACCCCGTAGGACACATAAGATAAGCAAGTAACTATAGCGGCTGGTAACACATCCATATCAAAAATATCTTTCTTGCTTATTTTTAAAAGTTTGAAACTAAAGGCTTGCCTAACTTTAAGGGTCTCCTTCATATTCATTAATATAACGATAGATAATAGTGCTAAAGCCGAAGAACTATAAAATAGAAAATCGATAGAAGTATACATTTTAATTCCACTTCCAATAGCAGGTCCGATGGCCATTCCAGTACTAAAGCAAATTCCATGTAAACCTAAGGCTTCTCCCCATCTTTGCTGGGGTACAATATCGGCTACATAGGCTGCTGTTGCAGTTGGTTTAAAACCAGTTGAAAAACCATGTAGTAAACGAAGCAGTAAAAAACCAGAAACACTGGTTAATATAGGGTAAAGTAAGCTACAAATAAAACAAACCAAAGAGCCTATAGCCATAATAGGAACCCTACCCACTTTATCGGTTAGTTTACCGCTAAAAGGTCTTGATATTCCAGCAGTTAGAGTAAATAAAGCTATGATTAATCCTTTATATTGAGCTCCTCCCAAATCGGTGAGATATTCGGGAAGTTCAGGTATAAGCATATTGAAACTAGCCGAGAATAGTAGCGAGCTTAAGCACACTAACATAAACTGGGTATTATAGATGGGGTGTATTTGTTTGACAGGCATTTAATTTTGTTGTTTTAACAGCGCAAAGGTATCTATTTGCATTGTGTTTGCAAACACAATAAAAAAAGCTACTTGATATAATTTCAAGTAGCTTTTTTAGTATTGTCAAAAGTAATTATTTTTCTTTATGATAGATCTGATCGGCTATGTTAAATTTTTCGTGATCTTGTGAACTTGCAGGTTGGCCATTTTTTGAAATTAGCCATATAGCTAATGTGCTAAATATAAAACCTGGAATTATTTCGTATAATTCTGGCCCAAAAACAATTGGCCATATAATCACTGTAAGTGCACCAACAATTATTCCTGCGAAAACTCCAGAACCTGTTGTTTTTTTCCAGAAAAGAGAAAAAAGGATTGCTGGTCCAAAAGCTGCACCAAATCCTGCCCAAGCATGTGCAACTAGTTCAAGTACACGACTATTTGGATTGTAGGCAATAACAATAGCAATAATAGCAATAAGTAAAACAGCTAATCTTCCGGTCCATACTAATTCTAATTCACTTGCTTGTCTTCTAAAATAAGCTTTGTAAAAGTCTTGGGTTAGCGTACTAGATGACATTAGTAATTGAGCAGATAAAGTACTCATTACCGCTGCTAAAATAGCAGATAATAAGATACCAACAACCCATGGGTTAAATAAAAACTGTATTAGTTCAATAAAAACTAATTCATTATCTGCCGTAACTCCCGCGGCATTATTGGAGTATTTTTCAAAATAACTTATTCCTAAATAACCAATTGTAACGGCTCCAACCATACACAATGTCATCCATGCCATACCTATTCTTCTAGCATTTTTCATGGTTTTAACCCCATCGGCTGCCATAAATCTTGCTAAGATATGAGGCTGTCCAAAATATCCTAGCCCCCAAGCTGCAGCGCTAATAATAGCAATTGGTTTGATGTTATGGGTTAAACTAGAGTAAGGTATGTTAGTGATTTCACTGGCTTGATGGGTGTAGGTTACAATCATATCCCATCCTCCCATGTGTAATATAATCATTATGGGAGTTAAAATTAAAGCAAACAGCATTAGAGAGGCTTGAATTGTATCGCTCCAGCTAACAGCAAGAAAACCTCCAATAAAAGTATAAGCTATTGTTGCTACTGCGCCTAGGTACAAAGCAGGCAGATAATCCATGTGAAATAGCGTTTCAAATAAGCGAGCACCCGCTACCATGCCTGAGGCACAATAGATTGTAAAGAAGAATAAAATAGTTACAGCAGAAACCGTTTTTATTGCTTTTCCGTAAGCGGAGTATCTATTTTGGAAAAAATCTGGAAGGGTTAATGCATTATTATTTATTTCTGTGTGAACACGAAGGCGGCCCGCTACTAATTTCCAATTAAAGTAGGCTCCTATTAAAAGTCCAATTGCAATCCAGCTTGCAGATAGTCCTTTAGCAAAAATAGCTCCTGGAAGTCCCATTAAAAGCCATCCAGACATATCAGAGGCTCCGGCTGATAAGGCTGTAACCACCGGACCAAAACTTCTTCCTCCAAGAATATAATCGGAGAAGTTTTTGGTTCTTAAGTATGCCACTACACCTATGCCTAGAACTAAAACTAGATAAATGGCAAATGTTGTGATTGTTGGGTTTAAAAAGTCAAACATATTATCGTGATATTATAAATTTTTTGCTAAAAGTAGATAAAAAAGACCTTACATTGCAAATTCTGTGATATTTTTATATTTTAATCTGTTTTTTTGGATAAAAACTGAAAGAATCGTAAATATCTAAAACTCTATAATCTTACTTAAAAGAGCCGATATTCTTTGAGAATTACGGTTTTTGCATATTTTAAATTATTTAAAGCTTATAGTTTAATAAATTTTGTTGAGTTTTAGGTATCGTCTAAAATGAAAACAACATCGGTTTGAAATTTGTTTTTTTTAAAGGGAACCAATTTGCCTTTTTATAGATTTTAAAGTTTTTTTGCAATCGTAAGTTTTTTTATCCAGTTTGTTAACATATCGACAATCTTAAAAAAAAACAGGCTATGAATTAATTCATAGCCTGTTTTTTGAGTTTATTTATCAATTTTTTGACTTAAACTGATTTTTGAGTTAGGTTTTTAATAACAGAAATGATAATATAAATTAGAATTATAAGAGGGATTGCTAAGTATTTTAATATTACCAATAGGATAATACTAGCTAGTAAAAAACCTACCTGTAATTTATATTGTCCAATTTTACTAGGATTTACTTTTAAAGAAAATAAAGGCAATTCCGCATTCATTATATAGGCACTTAATAAACTAATAATAACTAAAAAGTAAGGATTACTCAACAAGGCTATAATAGATTGTGAGTCCGTGGTACTTGCTATCATAGGAATACTTAAGATAAAAAGGGCATTACCTGGGGTAGGTAAACCTATAAAAGACTCTGTTTGTCTTGTATCGACGTTAAATTTTGCTAAGCGGTAGGCTGCTCCTAGGGTGATTATAAAACCTAAATAAGGAACAGCTCCCATGTAATAAGTTTCAGGGGTTAAATTATATACCTCTTGATTTTCTTGAATATTAGCCAATAACTTGTACACCATTAATCCTGGAACAACACCACTTGTAACCATGTCTGCTAATGAGTCTAATTGTAAGCCTAGTTCACTTTTTACATGGAGTATTCTAGCAGCAAACCCATCCCAATAATCAAAAAATATTCCTAGACAGACCCAAAAAAATGCCATTTGTATATTATCATCAAATGTGTAAACACAAGCAATTAATCCGGATAAAAGATTTAATAGGGTAATAAAATTTGGGATATGTTTTTTCATAAACTTTTTTTTTGATACCTTAAATTTGAAAGGTTCTTTATTGTTTGAAATACAAATGTATCATAAAAGTTAGAATTATGTGAAGTAAAGCCTAGTAATAGTAGAGATTATTTTTTTTAAAGTAAAGTAGTATTTCAATAAGGTATTTTTTAGAAATATATTATTGGTAAACACTAATATATAAAGGGTGGTGGACGGTGAGTTTAAATAGATGTTTTTTGCAACTGATACAGATCAAGTAAATTTAGGGTTGTTAAAGAGGGGACAAAGTCATTTCTAGTGATTAAGTAAATTAGGTAGTTCTACTTTTATTAAAAAGTCATACTTTTACTTTTTGCTAAATGACTAAGGAGGATTTAAACAAAGGTGGTACAGTAGTTACTATTAACTTTATATTACTTAGTTTGTATTTATACCTGTATTGATGAGAAAAAAATTATTTATTCTGTTTTTTTTTACTTGCTTAACTAGTGGATTTTCACAAAGTCTTTCTAAGATGGCTAAAGTTAGTGTTCTTACTTGCGGTACAGCTCTGGAGTCCTACGCCTTATATGGACATACCGCAATATGGATTCAAGATCCGTTAAATGGTGTTGATGAAGTATTTAATTTTGGAATGTTTTCTTTTGATACCCCAAATTTTACAGCCAAATTTGTAAAAGGAAATTTATTTTATTACGCAGACTATACCACCTTAGATAGATTTATACGGCCATATATATATGAAAACAGAAGCGTATATCTGCAAGAGTTAAATTTAAACATGCAGCAAAAGCAAGACATCTATGGACTTTTATCTGATGCTGTTCTGCCTGAAAATCGTGAGTTTTTATATAAATTTATTCAGGAGAACTGTACAACTAAGGTCATAGATATTCTCCAAGAAGTAATCAAGCAGCCAATTAATAGTGATGTAAGCTTAAATAAAGGAACCTATAGAGATATTTTAAGTAGTTATGTAGATCATCTTTATTTAAATAAATTGGGTATAAATTTATTATTAGGATATAAGACTAACATGGAAAGTGAACAGGTTTTTTTACCATTAAGTTTTATGCAAGCCTTGGATAATACTGTTGTAGATGAGCAACCTTTGGTAAAACATAAGGCAGTTTTGTTTGAGCATGATTCTGCCGTTAAGCAAGATATAGAATTTTATAATAGTGCTTGGTTTTTTTATGGGGTTGTTATTCTTATGGGCTTGTTGTGTTTAAGATTTAAGGTTTTTTCTAGATTTACACTTGCTGCTTTTGGTGTTTTTGGATTTTTTTTAGTGGGGTTAACTCTTTATTCGACACATATGGAGTTTGCAAGAAATACTAGTATAATGCTTTTTAATCCAATTTTATTAGTATTATCTTTTTTAAGAAATAATACTAAAATCTTTAAGATACTCTATGGCGTTGTTATTCTTGGCTTGGTTTTATTTGTTTTTGTAAACCTAACATCTATTAAGTTACCATTGAGCTTTGGTTTGTTTTTAGTAACTTTAGTTGTGCTTTTTAAATATAGACCAATTTCTAAATAATAAATAAATCTAACATAAATATGTTTTCAATTTTTAAGAGTAAGCCAACCCTAAAACAGTTGATACCTGAAGATTATATCGATATACACTCTCATTTGATATTTGGCATAGATGATGGGGCGAAGAGCATAGATGATTCGAAATTTATTATCAATAGCATGAAGGATTTAGGTTTTTCTCAAGCTATTGCTACACCTCATACAACTCCTTTAGTTTGGGAAAATACCAAACAAGGAATTTTGCAACAATACGATGAATTAACTAGTTTATTAAAAGTAGAAACAGACTCTATTAAACTGCGAGTAGCCTCAGAGTATTTAATGGACGAGAGCTTTTTAAGACGACTAGAGCAAGAAGAGCTTTTAACCCTTGA
The DNA here is from genome assembly GCF_054871605.1 of Myroides sp. LJL119. Lineage (NCBI taxonomy): Bacteria > Pseudomonadati > Bacteroidota > Flavobacteriia > Flavobacteriales > Flavobacteriaceae > Myroides > Myroides sp. LJL119. Next base: position 75,830 of record NZ_JBTXLO010000010.1, on the reverse strand, counting down.
TAAAAACTATGTTTTGGTAGAGATGTCTTATATGAATCCTCCTATTGGTTTAATGGACATTTTATATCAATTAAAGGCCAAAGGTTATCAAATTGTTCTTGCTCATCCCGAGCGTTATAATTTTTATCATAACAATACCCAAATGTATCAAAAATTAAAAAATGCAGGATGTTTGTTTCAAATGAACTTATTGTCAACCACCGGATATTATGGTAACCATGTTTTAGAGGCTGCAAATTTTTTATTGAAAGAAAACATGATTGATTTTACGGGATCAGATATTCACCATAAAAGACACATTGCTGGATTTGATGCAAAGGTGGCTGTGAAAAATATAAAGAACTTTGAACAAGCTTTAGTTAATAATTCGTTATTCAAACAAAAATAATTTAGATGATTAAATTAAAAGCTAAATAATAAAAAAGCTAGAGGTCACAAGCGACACAGAATAAGTTTTTTTTAAAGTAAAACTTTAAACTAACAGGTAAACAATTAAAAGTAATCCGTTTTAATAGTTTACCTGTTTCTGTTTTATTTCCTTATTTATAAAACATATAGGCATTGTATGCTGTTACCTGGTTACTGGTTGTGCTTAAGTCTTTGTGGTACTTTGGATGTTTTAATTAAAGTTAAGTATTAGGATTAATGATTTAGTATAGTTTTTGTTTATTTATAAAGGGGAGATAAACAAGTACTGTTTAATCAATTAATCTAGGCTAGTATTGCATTAAATTATTTAAATACCTGCTTCAAAAAATAGTAGATGATATTTTTGATGTAGCGGCAGTAGAGCTTTTTTTAATATGGCTCTAAAGGATGATGTTATTATTTTTAGTAGCCTTACCAAATTTAGAAAGCTAAGATTATCAGGTGTCTAACTTTTAAAGTTACTTCTCAAGTAAACAGTTCGTTTGGCTATGTACAAATAGATTATAAAATCTAAGGCTTTATTTTATATGCGAGGTAAACTACACGTAGATCAAACTCACTTTCTGGTATCCTTTCGCGGGACCAAAAGCTAACAAATTCGTAAAACACTTTAAGAGAAGGATGAGTCTGTTGAATTTAGCTAATCTTTAAAAGTGAAGAATGTTATTTAAACCATTGCCTGGTTTATAGCACGGTTTTAATTGCATTAGAAAAAGCTCTTGTTTTCTTGACTACCCTAAAGCGCAAGAGAAGTTTAAAATCTAAAGGAAACACGCAAAGATATCCAAGATAGATAGACCTTGTCCTAAGATATAGATGCTTTTGCAGGACATAAGTCAGGGCACACTGAATTCTATGGTTACAAAACTTTTATTACCATAGGCAAAAAGAACATCATTACAACTTTGTTGTTACTTTAGGGCAAAAACGGGCGGTTGATTATCATGTACTTTATTAAGGGGCGTATATGTAATCAGGTGACCTTTTCTACTGTAATTGGCCAATGGAGCTGACCAACTAGGTGCAGAGAAAGTTTAAAGTAAGTAAAAGACACTAAAAAGAAACTAGAAGCTAAGTAAAATAGTATAATTAGCCATAATGGAACAAAACAACAAGATAAATTTGACTCTAGTTTAGATGTCGATATATATATGTAAGGCTTTGTTGGATATCTAACAATTAAAAACAAGCGATAAGTAAAGTATAATGTTATTGAAAATTTAAGTATTTATCTGTTAATTTGAATGGTCAAAAATGAAGAATAAGCCTCTTATAGGAAAGTTGCTATAAGGCTGGGGCTAAAACAAAAACTTACTGGGTCTTTAATAAAAGCTAACCCCACCCAGGTGAGTTAACCTTTGCAAACTCAAAGTAGCTAAACCACAAGCTCAAGCATTGGTAAAGGCAAGAAGTAAAAAATGCAGTGTTAAATTATACACGGTTATATAGGAGTGGATTTATTAGAATTACTTGTCTGGAAATGCAAGGTGTGTTGGCGACTTTTAATGCAAATATTAGAATAATACTTAAAATGGTGAATCTAAAGCAGCTACACCATGTAAAATGGTAGAGAAAACCTTTATTGAGGTATTTAAGGTATTCTAAATTATAGATAAAAAACAAATAACGCTTACAAAGCGACCTTAGAAAATCCTTTATAAGCGTTATTTTTATCTTTAAAAAAGCCATTTTACTAACAGAAGGCTACTTTATCGGTGCCCTTAGTTAATCAAGTTTTTTTTAGTTTTTTATCACTTCTCCTTTTATGCGAAGAGGTACAACTCCATTTGTGTAATTCACCGCATTACTTTCAACGGTAATGGTTCTGCTAATTCGGCCTAGAGCCATATTGTACTTTACATCAATCTTACCTTTTTGACCAGGCAATATAGGTTCGGTAGGTTTGGAAGGAACAGTACATCCACAAGAGGATCTAACATTCATTATAATTAAAGGTTCGTCTCCGGTGTTTGTAAATTCAAATGTTCTAAGTCCATTATCTTTACCTTGTACTACTGTGCCGTAGTCTATAGTATTGTTTGCAGCTGCGAATTCAATTTTGGCTCCATTTTGAGCAAAAGTAACAGCACTGGTAAATACTAAAATAAATAATGCTAATAATTTTTTCATTATAAATCTATTTTGTTGTTATATATAAGCAATTAATTCCTAAGTAGGTACTAAATAGACTTTAAATTCAATGTTTTTAAGTCTATTTTTTTTATTATTACATTAGTAATATCTATTTTTGCATATTACAAAGATACAGAAAAATTAAGAAAAGCGATTTTATCTTATAAAGAATTTATTGCAATTTGATCTTGTAGATTGAAATTAAGTAAAACAAGTAAAAAAAATAATCATAATGAGTATTCCTGCACAATTCGATGCTAAACAGGTTGAACAAAAATGGTACCAATACTGGCTTGAGAATAAGTATTTTCATTCCAGCGTGGACCACAGAGAACCTTATACGATTGTAATACCTCCACCTAATGTGACTGGAGTTTTACATATGGGGCATATGTTGAATAATACAATTCAAGATGTATTAATACGTCGTGCACGTTTAAAAGGACTTAACGCTTGTTGGGTTCCTGGAACAGATCACGCCTCTATTGCTACTGAAGCAAAAGTCGTCGCAAAATTGAAAGAGCAGGGAATCAATAAAAACGATTTAACACGTGAGGAGTTTTTAGAGCATGCTTGGGATTGGACCCATGAATATGGAGGTGTTATTTTAGATCAGTTAAAAAAATTAGGTTGTTCATGTGATTGGGACCGTACTAAGTTTACCATGGATCCTCAAATGAGTGAGCAGGTAATTAAATCGTTTGTAGATTTATACAATAAAGGACTGATATATCGTGGGTACCGTATGGTAAACTGGGATCCACAGGCTAAAACCACTCTATCAGATGAAGAAGTGATTTATGAGGAAAGACAAGGAAAGTTATATCATGTTAGATATAAAATTCAGGATTCAGATAAAGAATTAGTTATTGCTACAACTCGTCCTGAAACTATATTAGGTGACACAGCAATTTGTATCAATCCAAATGATCCACGATATACTGATTTAAATGGGAAAAAAGTAATTGTGCCAATTTCAAATCGTGTTATTCCAATTATTTTTGATCAATACGTAGACATGGAATTTGGAACAGGTTGTTTAAAGGTAACTCCTGCTCATGATGTTAATGATAAGGAATTAGGCGAAAGACACAATTTAGAGATTATTGATATCTTTAATGAAGACGCTACTTTAAATCATCACGGCTTACATTATCAAGGAATGGACCGTTTTGTTGTACGTGAGCAAATCGCTAAGGAGTTAGAATCTTTAGGTGCTATGGATAAAGTAGAGGACTATGTTAACAATGTAGGTACTTCCGAGCGTACTAAGGCAGTAATTGAGCCTAGATTATCAGATCAATGGTTCTTGAAAATGGATGGTTTAGCAAAGCCTGCATTGGATGCTGTAATGGTAGAGCAAGATGTTAAATTATATCCAAGTAGATATAATAATACTTATAAGAGTTGGTTAGAAAATATCCGAGATTGGAATATTTCTCGTCAATTATGGTGGGGACATCAAATACCTGCTTTTTATTATGGAGCAGAGAAAGAAGACTTTGTAGTTGCACAAAATATTGAAGAAGCTTTAGAATTGGCTAAAATAAAGTCCAACAATCTAAATATGACTTTGGAAGATTTACAGCAAGATCAAGATGCTCTTGATACTTGGTTTTCTTCTTGGTTGTGGCCAATGGCTGTATTTAATGGAATAAGTGATCCGCAAAATAAAGAGTTTAATTATTATTACCCTACCAATGATTTAGTTACAGGACCAGATATTATATTTTTTTGGGTGGCTAGAATGATAATGGCAGGTATTGAGTATACTGGTAAAAAACCATTTAATAATGTATACTTCACGGGAATTGTTCGAGATAAATTACGTCGTAAGATGTCTAAGAGTCTTGGTAACTCTCCTGATGCTTTAGGATTGATTGAGAAGTTTGGTGCTGATGGTGTACGTGTAGGATTATTGTTATCAGCCGCTGCAGGAAATGATATTCTATTTGACGAAGAGTTATGTAATCAGGGTAAAGCTTTTACAAATAAAGTATGGAATGCTTTCCGTTTAATTAAAGGATGGGAGGTAAGTCAAGATATTGCTCAGCCTAAATCTTGCAAAGTAGCTATACAGTGGTACCAATCTAAACTTCAAAAATCTTTAATAGATATTGAAGATCATTTTGAAAAATATCGTATTTCAGATGCTTTAATGAGCATTTATAAATTAGTTTGGGATGATTTTTGTTCTTGGTTCTTAGAAATGATTAAGCCTGGGTATCAACAGCCTATTGATCAGTTAACCTACAATGGTGCGATTGAATTATTAGAAAGTAATTTAAAGTTACTTCATCCGTTTATGCCATTTTTGTCTGAAGAAATATGGCAGCACATTGCGGTACGTAATAAAGATGAGGCATTAGTTGTTTCAAGTTGGCCTGAGATAACATCTTACGATGAAAAACTAATTAATGAGTTTGAGTTTACTCAAGAAGTTATAGCTGGAATTAGAACAATAAGAAAAGACAAAAACATCTCTTTTAAAGAGTCTATTGAATTGAAAGTAATTAACAATGAACATGTTTCTAATACATTTGATCCTGTGATTGTTAAATTAGCAAATCTTAGTGATTTACAATACGTAGAGGATCAAGTAAGTGGTGCTTTGTCTTATCGAGTTAAAAGTAATGAATATTTTATTCCTGTTACCGCAGGGGTTAATCTTCAAGAAGAGATTAGTAAGTTAGAAGAGGAATTGAAGTATTTGCAAGGCTTTTTGCGATCTGTACAAGGAAAATTATCTAATCAAAAATTTGTAAGTGGAGCTCCTGTGCAAGTGGTAGAAAATGAGCGTAAAAAGGCTGCTGATGCACAAGCTAAAATTGATACTATAGAGCATAGTTTAAAGGGTTTAAAGTAATTACTTAGAAATTCACATACAAATAGTTGTATAAATACAATAAATTTAGCCCCAAATAGTTTAATCTTATTTGGGGCTTTTTTATGCGATGATTTGTGACATAAATTTTTTAAGTCCAATAAACTTAGAGATTTATTAAAAAAGGAATTATTTAGTTTACTTATTAAGTAGTTGGTTAAAAGAATTCATGTTTGCTGAAATAAAAAACGATAGACATATAATTAGGTAGGATAAAAAGGCAACTTATATTAAACTTTACTAGCTATAGTAATTATCCAAAAGCAATATTTTTTCATAAAATGAAGATAAACATACATACACACCAATTAATTTCCCAGGATAATATAGTAGAAATCTTACAAGTATATCCCAATCTTATAGGTTTGGACGTGCCTACTTTTTCTATAGGTATTCATCCATGGTATATATCATTGAACCAGGTAGAGCAAGATTTACAAACCATTGAAAATGTTATACAAACCAAAGCATGCTTGGCCATAGGAGAATGCGGTTTAGATAAAAATAGTAGTGTTAGTCTTTCTGATCAATTACAAGTGTTTCAAAGTCAATTACTACTTGCACAGAAATATAAAAAAGCCGTAATTTTGCACCTGGTTTCTCATTTTGATCATGCAATGGCCTTGAAAAAAGATCTTGATATAACGGTCCCTTTAATAGTTCATGGTTTTAGGAAATCATTATCGTTGGCTCAAAATCTTATAGACAAAGGATTTTACCTTTCATTTGGAAGTGCTTTATTAAAAAGTGATAAGTTGCAAGAGACTTTTAAGAGCTTACCAAAGGAGCGATTGTTTTTAGAAACCGATGATCAAACGGATTTCACAATAGATCAAATTTATGGTAAGGCCCAAGAATTAGTACCAGGTATAGAAAAGCAAATACTTGAAAATTTTAAATTAGCTTTTACAAAAGATGTATAACCTAGCTACAGCTAGTATAAATAGATAATTAATGGCAGTATGGCAAGAAAGAGCAGAGTTACTTTTTAAAGAACAGGGATTAAAGAAGTTACAAGAAGCTAAAATTTTGGTTGTTGGTTTAGGAGGAGTAGGTTCCTTCGCGGCGGAGTTTTTAGTACGCGCTGGAATTGGTAATATTACGATTGTTGATGGGGATACTGTAGATATCACAAATATAAATAGACAATTACCAGCTTTACATTCTACTATCAATAAACCCAAGGTAGAAATTGTTGCAAAGCGTTTAATGGATATTAATCCGGAACTAAAACTAGTTTGTATTCAGGAATTTATTTCTCCAGAGAGAGCTCATGAGATCGTAACTCAAGACTTTGATTATGTTTTAGATTGTATAGATAGTGTAACTCCAAAGGTGAATTTAATTTTAGCGGCAAAGCGAAAAAAGGTTAAGGTCATTAGTAATATGGGAGCGGGTGGAAAAATGGACACTAGTCGTGTGGTTGTTAAAGATATTAGTAAAACGGATGTTTGTCCACTTGCTAAGCAAATTCGTAAAAGGCTTAAAAAAGAGGGGATCTCTTCGGGAGTTAAGGCGGTTTTTAGTACCGAGCATCCTGATGAATCAAGTCTTAAGATGACAGATGGTAAAAATTTCAAAAAATCCTTTTTTGGAACAAATAGTTGGATGCCTGCTTTATTTGGTTTAAAGTCTGCAGAGCATGTTATTTGTTATCTGCTAAATAGATAATTAAAAGATTTAAAAAAGCCGATCTAAAATAGATCGGCTTTTTTTATATGATTTTAAAACTCATTAAGATTTGCAAGGCAATAATTAGTATGGATAAGGCCCAAAGAAATGCAAAAGCTATCATTTGCATTTTTGTGGTTTTTTTTCCAACTTGTTTTTGTGCTTTTTTTAGCATTAACATTGGCATTATTAATGCTAATACTACTAAAGATATCGAAGCATATCCAAGTGCTAAAATAAAACCATCAGGATAATATAAAGCAAAGAGGATAGGAGGTATGAAGGTTAGGGCGATAGCCGAATAATTGTTTTTTACATATGTTTTTGCCTTACCTAAATCCTTAATATAATCTAGTAAAGCAAGTGCAACTCCCCAAAAAGAAGTTAAAATAGCAGCAGCAGCAAAAATATTAAAAGAAATACGAATTAATTTAGAATCGTTAATATTTCTAATGGCATTTAATAAACCTTCTAGTCCCGTGTTTTGATTCAATATTTGGCTGAATATTTGACTACTAATATTTCCTAATATGGTCAATTCCCAAATCAAGTATAGAGCTAAAGGGATGCTACTTCCTATAACAAATACCCATTTTAATTTTTTTAGATCTCCCTCTAGGTATTTAACCAAGCTTGGTATAACCACGTAAAAACCAAATGAAGTGAATATTACAGGAATAGTAGCCAAAACAGGTATTGTATTGGAGGGAGTATGTTGTAGATTATTTATTTGAATCTTTGGTAGTAACATAACTATAACTACACATAAAAACAATAATTTTATAGAAAAGACTAGTTTAGTACTAATATCAACTACTCTTGTTCCAAATGCTATAATACCTCCAAAGAGAACAGCGAAAAGTATTGCGCTTGTTTGGGCAGATAACTCTGTTCCAAGGTAGTTGTTAAAGTTTGTTTTTAATATTTCACCGCCACCAGTAATATATGCGCTAACTAAGGCATACATTAATGTTAACATCCCAATGGCAGTAACCCCCGCACCTGGTTTTCCTAGATATTTTAAAGTAAGAGTGTTTAAGCCATCTTTGTAGGAGTTATATTTATATACATTAACTAGTAAAATGGAGGTGTAGCACATTGCAAACCATATTCCCACCAATATAAGTGTCATAAAACCAAACCCGACACTAGCTGAGATAATTGGCATGGCCAACATACCGGCTCCGATTGTTGTTCCGGCTACAATTAGGATACTTCCTATAAATTTTTGCATTTTTGATTAATATTTTAAAATTTGGGTAAGTTGTTTTTTGCTAATCTAGTATAGGTAGTTTTCCTAAACTCATTAAAGTTTGTATGATAAGGATGGAAAATCCGAATAAAATAATAAAGGAAAAGAATATTTTTTGTAAAATACTAATAGGTTCATTTTTACTTTTCTTCACTTTGATATACATGAAAACTGGAATAAATAAAGAAGTAATCACGACCGAAATTGCGGCATAACTTAAGGCTAATATAAATCCTTTAGGATAATATAAAGCAAATAATAATGGAGCTGTAAAGGTTAGTAAGAAAATTATAAATCTATTTTTTCCAAAAGATGTTTTTTTAGCTAGGTCTTTTATGTAATCAAACAAGGCAAGGGCTACCCCTAGTAACGAGGTTAGAATAGCAGCAGCAGTAAAAACATTTATAGGAATTTGCATCCACGTGGAGTTAGAAAGACTACTTACAGCTTTGATCATACCTTCTAAACCTTTATTCTCTTGAATTATGGTGTAGAATATATCTGGTTGAATACTACCCAAGATTGACATTTGCCAAAAGATATACACAACAAGTGGTAGTAAACTACCATAAAAAAAGGCTTTTTTTAGTAGTTTTTGATCGCCTTGTAAATAATTTACCATACTAGGAACGACAATATGAAAGCCAAAAGAGGTGAAAATCACAGGTATAGATGAATAAAATAGTTTTTGGTCTATTGGACTTGTTAATAAGTTGTCAAGTTTTATGTATCCTAACATGGTTAGTATTATGATGAACAAGAAAATTAGTTTTACAATAAAAATCCATCGTGTAGCAATGTCTACTAATTTAGCACCTAAAGCTACAATTGCACCAAAAAAGATTGTAAAAATAATAGCGGTTGTTTGGGAGCTTAGTTCAATGTGTAACCAAGTTTTTAAATTGTATTTTAAAATATCACTACCACCTGCAATATAAGCACTTACAAGTGCATACATTAAGCTAAGCATAGCGATTCCCGTTACAATTGACCCGGGTCTACCAAGGTATCTATAAGTCATGGTGCTTAAACCATCATTGTGATCATGGTCTTTATAGGTCTCTACAAGTAACATTGAGGTATAACACATTGCCAACCAAATTAGAATCATTACTAGCGTTATTCCAGGAAAACCGACACCTGAAGAGATAATGGGCATCGCTAACATTCCTCCTCCAATAGCAGTACCTGCTATAATTAGGATACTTCCAATTAATTTACTATTCACTTTATGTTTTTTTATTTGGTAATATTGTGAAAAAGTAAAAATATAAATTCACTTTTCACAATTTAAACCGATATTTATTATTTATTTTTAAGTAGCGATAAATCTAGATAGGTTTTTCTTTGGGATTACTTTTAGGATAGTACCTAGATTTTGGCTAATTTAAGAGCTGTAAAATATTCAAAATATGTTAGAATTAGAACAAGAATTAAAAGCCAAAGGTATTAACCCAACAGCGATGAGGCTCTTGATTTTTAAATATTTAAAACAACAAGATACAGCTGTTAGTTTGTCAGATATAGAGTCCAGCTTTGAATTGTCAGATCGTGTAACTATTTATAGGACTTTGAAAACGTTTGAGTCTAAAGGTATAATTCATGGGATAACATCCAATAATATTACACAATATGCCTTATGTCCTGCCAGTTGCAACGAAACGAGCCATCATGACACACATATACATTTTCATTGTAAAAAATGTCATAAAGTTGTTTGCTTAACTAATATATCCATTCCCAAAATAAACCTACCAACAGGATTTAAATTAGATGAATTCGAAGTTATTGGCAAAGGAGTTTGCCAAGATTGTCAATCTTAAGGTCTGCGATATCGGTGTTCCTCTATGATATGTTTGATAATGTGTTTAGCATGAACTCTGGAATTTTCAATGTAAAGCTTATGGGTATCAATTCCTCCGCATACAACACCTGCTAAATACAGATTGTCAATATTGGTTTGCATTGTTTCTGGGTCATATACTGGCTCTAAAGTTTTTAGATCGGCCACTTGTACACCCAATTTACGTAGAAATTTAAAGTTTGGGGTATAGCCCGTTAAAGCAAGTACAAAGTCATTTTTAATTGTAAATTCCTGGTTATTTTGTTTGTATGTTAACGTAGAGTCGGTAATGTCTGTTATTTCACTATTATAATGTGCAATAATACTTCCTTCTTTTATGCGATTCTCTATATCTGGTTTTACCCAGTATTTAACATGCTGACTAATATCAGATCCACGTATAATCATAGTTACCTTAGCTCCTTTTCGGTAGCATTCCAATGCGGCATCTACCGAAGAATTACTTGCCCCAACAACAACAAGATCGGTGAAGCTATATTGGTGAGGATCTTTATAATAGTGAGATACTTTGTTTAAATGCTCACCAGGTACATTTAATAAATTAGGTATATCATAAAAGCCAGTTGCAATAACAACATTCATAGCTTGATAATTACCTTTAGTGCTTTGGACGCAAAAAAGCGTATTGGTTTGTTTTTGAACATCTAAGACCTGTTCAAAAAAATGAATATTTAATTGATAATGTTTTGTTACACGTCTGTAGTATTCTAAAGCTTCACTTCGCTTTGGTTTGTTTTGTATACTAACAAACGGAATATTGTCAAGCTCTAATAATTCAGACGAAGAGAAAAATTGCATATTAACTGGGTAATGATATAGAGAGTTAACTAAACAGCCTTTTTCTAAAACCAGGTATGATAGTCCTTTTTTCTTTGCCTCTAGTGCGCAAGCAATACCAATGGGTCCTGCACCGACAATCACTATATCAAAATATTCCATATTCTTAATTATTCTCTTTGGTATGTATTAAATGTATTGTGATTCAAAGGTAGTACTTTTGTGTTAATTAGGCTACTAGAAAGGTAATATATACAAAAAAAGAGAGGGCTTTTTAAATGATTAAGATATTTCAATAGAATGAAAAAAGAGCTAAACAATAATAAATATGGGAAAAATAGTTTTGCTGTGGGGTATAAACAAATATCTTTGAATTATGTTCTGATGTATTGGCTAGCAGCTTTATATGACTTTGCTATATACATAAAGTCTTTTTTAAAGATTTAAAAAAAACAGGTAAAATCTAAAAGTGTTTTACTTAGAGAACTTACCTGTGATTAAATCTATAAAATGTAGATAGATTGTAATTATAAAACTTTATAAAAGTATTATTTTGCTTTATTTGCTATTAAGAAAATACCAATCTCCATATCTTGGCTGATTCCCCATTCTGCAGGATTTAGATCAATACCTTTGTCATCTTTAGTACCAAATTTAATACCCCAATCTGTACGGTTAGCAATAAAATTAGCTTCGATAGTAGCATTTTCCTCTGTGATTGTAACCTTTGCAGGGAAAGTAGTGTTTACTTGGTTTCCTAAAATTGTAAGGTTTCCACTAATTAACTTATTAGCTCCCTCAATGTTAGCTGGTGTATTGGCATCTAAGTCTTTTACACTTGTGATACTGAAAGTAACTGTAGGGTATTGTGCAACATCAAAGAAGTCAGCGCTTTTTAGGTGATTAGTTAAGTCTGTAACTTTTTTCTGATCATCTCCTACAGAAGCTGGATTTACTACGATTGTATTCATATCCATTGTGTAGTTTCCGGCATTTAAACCAGACGCGTCAATAGAGATATTCCCTTGGCTTAAAGAAACTCTACCCCATCTTGGGTCTATTCCAGCTTTATGTCCAACTTTCCAAGTGGTAAAACTGTTTTGCGTGTCTACAACATATTGTTGACCTTGTTCTTTAGCAACCTCTTGAGGAGTGGTAGTTGTTGCTGTGTCTGCATTTTTGTTTCCACAAGATGCAAGTGTCATAGTAGCTGCAATAGCTAAAGAAAGTACGATTTTTTTCATTTTGAAATGCTAATTTATTTTTAATCAAAATTACAATACTCTATTGTAATAAACAACGGGTCAGAAAAAAATGACCACGACTTTAGTAAATATTTTAGAAAAATACCTGGAAACAGGTAATGTTTTGTTTTTTTTACCCACCTTATTTTAAGGTTAAATTATAAAGTATTGTCTAACCTATTTTGTTATTTATCTATATGATTAAATCACATAGATAGTGATGAATGCTGGGAAAAGCTGAAAAATATTATTTTACTTCTTTAAAGGAAGCTAATATCTGTTTTACTTCTGCCGAATCATACACTTTCTCTCTTGTAGGAGACCATGATATAATTTGGTAATTAGCCTTTTTACCATCAATGAATGTTTGGGTCATAAACATGGATTGGTTGTCTAAATCCATTTGTAAAAAGTAAGTTTTAGCAGATAGAGAATCAATAGGGCTTGATTCTATTTTTTCAACTTTGTAATTTTTTCTTTGTTGATAGTTTTTTAAGCCTTTTTCCATGAAGTCTTCAAAGTCTTTAGTTTCTGCTTTTGATTGATGCATACTAACTAAATAAACTTGAGTGAAAGTGTTACCGTACTCAAAGTCTGCATTTGGGTACAGGTCTTCCATTGGAGCTAAAGCTGCTGGGATTTCTAACATGTAGTAATTCTCTACATACACATTTTGCGCTGGAGGTACAGACATCTCACCACAGCTTATGAAAGTTAAATAAGCGCAAATAAGTAAGAGTAAATTTTTCATAGTATCAATTTTAATAAAGTAAAGATAATTAATTTAATATAATTGTTAAAAAAATTAAGGATTATATTTGACTTCACATATAATATTGTTGTATTTTAGTAGGAGCGAATTAAATAAATAAAATATTATGGCAAAGAAAGTTTTAATGTTAGCTGGTGATTTTGTGGAAGATTACGAAGTAATGGTTCCTTACCAGGCTTTACTATCGGTAGGAGTTCAAGTAGATGTTGTTGCTCCAGGTAAAAAACAAGGGGAGACAATTGCAACCGCGGTTCATGATTTTGTCGGATTTCAAACCTATGTAGAGTTAAAGGGACATAATTTTACTTTAAATAAAACTTTTAGTGAAGTTAATATTACCGATTACCAAGGGTTATATATCTGTGGTGGACGTGCACCGGAATATATTCGTTTAAATAATGATGTGATTGAGCATGTTCGTTATTTCTTTTTACAGAATTTACCAGTTGCTGCAATCTGTCATGGAATTCAAGTATTAACTGTGGCTAATGTTTTAAATTCTCGTAAGCTTACTGCTTACCCGGCTATTGGACCGGATGTTACTTTAGCCGGAGCAGAGTATATTCAAATTGATGCGGATAAAGCTTACGTTGATGGTAATTTAGTTACTTCCCCTGCATGGCCAGGTCATCCTGCAATTTTAAAAGAATTTTATAAACTTTTAGGTGTAGTTATAAGTTAATTTAGTTTATAGCATATAATAGTATTTGCGAAGTTAAAGTAAGATTGCTAAACATTTCTTACTTTAGCCTCGCAAATTTTTTTATTTATGATTTCACAAGAACAATTTAATAAAGAACTAGATATTATTATTAACAATGCTCTACGTGAGGATATTGGTGATGGAGATCATAGTTCTTTGGCTTGTATTTCAGATCAAGCAAGTGGAAAAGCAATTATATTGGTTAAACAGCCTGGCATTATTGCAGGAGTAGATTTTGCCATTCGTATTTTAAAAGCTGTAGACCCAAGTTTAGCTGTACAGGTTAACAAACAGGATGGTCAAACTATTAAAGAGGGTGACACTATAATGAGTATTGCTGGTAATTCACAATCTATTTTAAAGGCGGAGCGCTTTATGTTAAACTCCATGCAGAGAATGAGTGCAATTGCTACTAAAACAAGGGAGTTTATGAACTTGCTAGAAGGAACTGGTGCAAAAATATTAGATACCAGAAAGACAACTCCTGGGATCCGTGCTATAGAAAAATGGGCTGTGAAAATTGGTGGAGGTGAGAACCATCGCTTTGCTTTGTATGATATGATTATGCTTAAGGATAATCATATTGATTTTGCAGGTGGTATTAAACAGGCTATTTTGCAAACTAATCAATATCTAAAGGATAATAATAAAGATTTAAAAATCATTGTTGAAGCAAGAAATCTGGATGAGGTTAGGCAAATTTTAGAATGCGAAGGAGTACATCGTATTTTACTAGATAATTTTGATTACGATCAAACTAAATTAGCTGTAGAATTAATAAAAGGCAAATGTCAAACAGAATCCTCTGGTAATATAAATGAACATACAATTAGAAAATACGCTTTGTGTGGTGTAGATTTTATTTCTTGCGGAGCTTTAACGCATTCTGTTCACAATTTAGATTTAAGTCTTAAAGCAGTAATAGACCAATAGAGTTTTCTTTATTACTATCAAATAGTTTTAAAATCTACTATACAATTTGTTATAGTAGATTTTTTTGAAAAATGGCTTATAATCATTAAAGTATATTTATCTTTAAAAAAGATAGTAATAATATCACGGAAGAAAATCATAGTAAATGGGGCGGAGTTTTAAAAAAATACCAATAGTGCATAAAAGCATCGCTTTTTTAAAAAGTATAAAATTCTCTTTCTTAGATGGGTATTCTTTATATGACTTATTAGAGCTTTATATATTGGGGCTTGTTAAAGGAGCTTTTTCTTATCGGGCAGGTTCAATTGCGTTTAGCTTTTTTATGGCTTTGTTCCCTTTTGCCCTTTTTATCTTGAACTTAATTCCTTATATACCTTTGGAAAATTTCCAGATAGATTTTTTAATATTTATTCAAAATTCTCTCCCTCCTAATACCTATGACGCGGTGGAATCTATTTTGATGGATATTATGAATAATAGTTATAAATCCTTACTTTCTTCAGGTTTCTTACTTTCTATATTTTTAATGACAAATGGAGTCTTTGCTATAATTGGAGGTTTTGAATCTTCCTACCATATTTCTATTTCAAGAAATTTTTTAAGACAATACTTAGTAGCTTTAGTGTTATCTGTAGTTTTATCTTTTTTACTGATTTTCTCTGTTGCTGTTTATGTAGGTTTAGAGATTTTGTTATATACGGTGGAATTAGATAATGCTTTTATTTTATGGACAAGAAATGTGTATTTATTAGTTGTAATTCTTTTAACAACTTCTATTTTATATAAGTTTGGTGCCAAACAAACCAAGCAGTTAGCATTTATTTCCATAGGCTCTGTATTTACTACGGTTCTTTATATTTTAACTTCCTATTTGTTTAGTGTTTACGTACTTCGCTTTGCACGTTATAATGAATTGTATGGCTCCATTGGAACTTTATTGGTTTTAATGTTTTATTTGTGGATTAACTGTATGATTTTATTGTTAGGTTTTGAATTAAACCTAGCAATAAGTAAAATTAAATCAAAAAAATAATTATATTTGATAGGAAGTATTAATTAAAAATGAAATTTTATGAAGAATTTGTTTTCAGTTTTAATCACGTGTATCCTTGTTATGGGGTCGTTAAATGCACAAAGTGTCATTGGTAAGTGGAAGACTATTGATGATGCCACAGGTAAAGAGAAGTCGATAGTTGAAATTTATAAGCAAGATCAAAAGTATTATGGGAAGATTATTGAGCTATTAAATCCTAGTAGTGAAAATCCGCTTTGCACAAAATGCTCAGGTGAAAGGAAAAACCAACCTATAACTGGATTAGTTTTTATAACAAACATGCAGGAGAAGTCTGGTGAACTCTCTGGTGGACGTATTTTGGATCCAGAGACAGGGAAAGAATATAAGTGTACAATTAAGTTAGATGGCCCTGATAGACTCGATGTTAGAGGATTTGTTGGAATTTCTTTAATTGGGCGAACCCAAAGTTGGACAAGAGTCAAGTAATATAAAAATCGATTCCTGTGAATCGTATAAGATAATAATAACAATCTAAAAGCACTTCCCGGTTAATAGGGTAAGTGTTTTTTTATTTTTGGATTGTTATATTTGTTGCTAATTAAAAATGCCAGTATGTATTATTTTGTTCAGGTGATTGTGCCTGTTGCCGTAGAACCTACATTCACTTATTTGGTTAGTCAAAGCGAATTTGAATTTCTACAAGTAGGAATGCGAGTTGCTGTTCCTTTCGGTAAAACAAAAGTTTATACCGCTATTGTTACAGAAAAACACCATCGTATACCTGAGGTTTATCAAGCAAAGCAAATTTATGAAATAATTGACTTAAAACCCATTGTTACACAAAATCAAATTGATCTCTGGATGTGGATTAGCGCTTATTATATGTGTACAATAGGTGAGGTATATAAAGGTGCAATGCCTAGTAATTTGCTTCTAGAGAGCGAAACTTTAGTGCAGTATAATGCAGATAATCAGATCGATCCAAATGAGTTAGATGATTCACAATATTTGATATACGAGGCTTTACAAAGCCAACCGATATTAAAAATTCAAGAAATAATTTCTATACTAGGAAAAAAGAAAGTATTTCCAATTATTAACTCGCTTTTAGAAAAAGGAATTGTAACTATACAAGAAGAGCTGATAGATAAGTATAAGCCCAAACAAGTGAAGTTTATTGATTTGGATGAAAAATATAAGCATGAGTATGCCTTGAGTGAGATTTTAGATGTTGTGAAAAATGCACCTAAACAAAAGAATTTAATGCTCTGTTTTTTAAAGCTTTACGGCTCTGGAAAAAACCCTGTACAAGCTAAAAAACTCTTACAAGAAGCTCAAGTGTCTTCTGCTGTATTGAAGGGACTTTTAGATAAGGAAATTCTACAAGAATTGTTTGTAGATCAAGATCGAGTTATTTTTGATCATGCCGTTAATCATAAAGTAGTTTTAAGTGAGAATCAAGACATTGCCTTAGAGCAAATAAAAAAGAGTTTTTTAAAAAAATCAGTTACCTTATTGCATGGTGTGACTGCCTCAGGTAAGACTGAGGTCTATATTAAATTAATAGAAGAGCGTTTAAGCGAACAAGGACAAATTCTCTTTTTGGTACCGGATATCGGGCTCACTACTCAGTTGGTAATTCGTCTAACCCAATATTTTGGCAATCAAGTAGCTGTTTATAACTCTAAATATTCAGCTAATGAAAGATTAGAAACATGGAATCAGGTATTAAATGGTTCGAAAAAAGCTAAAATTATTATTGCTACTCGGTTAGGAATATTTTTACCTTTTGATAATTTACAATTAATAATAGTGGATGAAGAACAGGAGGTGAGTTATAAGCAAATGGATCCAGCTCCTCGCTATCAAGCCAGAGATTGTGCAATTGTTTTAGCTACACAATTTAAGGCAAAAGTACTTTTAGGTTCGGCTACCCCTAGTTTGGAATCATATTACAATGCGACTCAAGATAAGTATGGTTTGGTGAACTTGGATAAGCGTTATAACAATATTGTTTTACCAGAGATTGTGTTAGTGGATTTAAAAGATCACTATAAGAGAAAACAAATGACTGGACACTTTTCTAATTTGCTGCTGCATGAAATTAGTCTAGCATTATCTTTAGGAGAGCAAGTAATTATTTACCAAAACAGACGAGGTTTCTCTCCTGTTGTTGAGTGTATGACTTGTGGTAATGTTCCCGAGTGTCCTTATTGCGATGTAAGTTTAACTTATCATAAGCACAAATCAGAGCTAAGATGTCATTATTGTGGTTATAGTTTGGCTATGCCAAAACAGTGTGTGAGATGTCACAGTGTGGATTTAAACACAAAAGGATTTGGAACCGAACAGGTTCAATTAGAATTAATGGAGATATTTCCAGATAAGACAATTTCTCGAATGGATCAAGATACTACTCGAGGAAAATATAGTTATCAAAAGATAGTAGAGGATTTTCAAAATAAACATATTGATATTTTGGTAGGGACTCAAATGCTTGCAAAAGGATTTGATTTTAGTAATGTTAATTTAGTAGGGATATTAAATGCCGATAATAGTCTATATCATCCAGATTTTAGAGCTTTTGAAAGAGCCTATCAAATGATGGTGCAAATTAGTGGAAGAGCTGGGAGAGGACAAAAAAAGGGAAAAGTTGTTATTCAGACCTATAATCCAAATCATAATATAATACAGCAAGTTACCAATTATGATTATCAAGGGATGTTTAAAGAACAAATGTATGATCGTTATAATTTTAAGTATCCTCCATTTTATAGACTTGTGAAAATAACTTTGAAGCACAAAGAATTTGAAAAGTTAAAACAAGCTTCTATTTGGTTATATAATTGTTTAAAACAAGAATTAGGTATACCAGTTCTTGGTCCTGAGGAACCAAGTATTAATCGGATAAGAAATCAATATCTGCGAATAATTTTAATTAAAATACCTCAAGAGAGATCTTTAATTAACACCAAGTTGACCATAGCAAAAGTGTTAAAAAGTTTTGAAGCTATTGGATCCTATAGATCTATTAGGCTAGTAGTTAATGTTGATTTTTACTAATCAGATAGTTGTGAATAAATAGGTTTTAATTCAAAATAAAATAATATTTAGCTTGTTTGGTATGGATATAAGATGTATTTTTGCAGCCAATTTTATAACAAATTAATTTTTTGTATTTATGAATCATTATGAAACTGTTTTCATCTTGAATCCCGTTTTATCTGAAGCACAGGTAAAGGAAACAGTAACGAAATTTGAAGAATTTCTTACTTCAAAAGGGGCTGAGATGGTAGCTAAAGAGGATTGGGGGCTTAAAAAATTAGCGTACGAAATCCAACACAAGAAAAGTGGATTTTATCACTTATTTGAGTACAAAGCACCTGGAGATGCTATTATCAATTTAGAGACTGAGTTTAGACGTGACGAGAGAGTTATGCGCTTTTTAACTGTGAGTTTAGATAAAGATGCAATCGCTTGGGCTGAGAGAAGAAGAGAGAAATTAAAATCTAAAAAAGCTTAATTATTATGTCTAGTATTGAGCAATCTGCAAAAGGTAAAAAAGACGGGGATATTAGATATCTTACGCCTTTAAATATAGAAACAAACAAAACTAAAAAGTATTGTCGTTTCAAAAAATCAGGAATCAAGTATATCGATTATAAAGATGCTGATTTCTTATTGAAATTCGTAAACGAGCAAGGTAAAATTTTACCACGCCGTTTAACAGGAACTTCTTTGAAATTCCAAAGAAAAGTTTCTGTAGCTGTTAAAAGAGCTCGTCATTTAGCATTAATGCCATATGTGGCTGATTTATTAAAATAAAAAAGAAGCAGAAACTATGGAACTTATTTTAAAACAAGACGTACAAAAGTTAGGATTTAAAGACGATATCGTAAATGTTAAGCCAGGATACGGACGTAACTATTTAATTCCTCAAGGACTTGCAGTTTTAGCTACTCCTTCTGCTAAGAAAGTATTAGCTGAGAACTTAAAACAAAGAGCACACAAAGAGGCTAAGTTAATTGCTGATGCAAAAGAAATTGCAACTGCATTACAGGCTTTAGATATTAAAATTAGTGTTAAGGCTGGTGGAGAGAAATTATTCGGATCAGTTACTAACCAAGATTTAGCTGAGGCTTTCGCTAAAGAAGGGCAAACAGTTGATAAAAAGTTTATTACCTCTGGAGTAATCAAACGTATTGGTAGATATACTGCTAGTGTTCGTTTACACCGTGATGTGATTATCGAAGTGGAATACGAAGTTATTCCTGAGCAAGAATAATCTAGAGATTATATAATTTAAAAAGCCCTCAATTTTGAGGGCTTTTTTTATTTAATTAAGTTAGATTAAAAAGTGTTTAGATAGATTTGTAATCTATGTTTTGATACTAGGGATTCTATATTAGAATTAGTATTTTTGATTTTTAAAAGTAAGATTTTATGAAATATACCCGTTTAACAAAGGAACAGTTGGAAGAAATGCATGGAGATTTTATTAATTTCTTGGCCAGCCAACAAATAGATAAGGGGCAATGGGATGATATGAAGACTAATTCCCCAGAATTAGTAGAGCAACAATTAGATTTGTTTTCAGATTTAGTTTGGGACGAAGTGTTGCAAAAGGCAGAGTTTCTTGAACATTATTCGAAGAATCATATATTTTTATTTGGTATTGATTCTACTGGTATTCACTCTATTGTGATTAAAAGTCTTCAGCAAGATATTGATTTTCTTTCAAAAGAAGGACTTCAGTGGTTGAGTGATGCTGTTTTTACCGATGAGGTGGAGGTGAAATATGGTAGCAAACCATTGAGTGATAAAAAGAAGGAGGAAATTTTCGAAATTATCCAACAAGGAGCTATCTTAAGTGATGGAGCATTATACAAGCAATTTAAAGAATTGTTGAAATTATAATCTGGGTAAAATTATGAATCAAGTAAACCGCATAGATTCTCTTCGAAAGGAATTAAATCAGCATAATTATAATTATTATGTCTTGGATTCTCCATCAATTAGTGATTTTGAGTTTGATCAAAAGCTAAAGGAGTTAGAGGCCTTAGAGAAGGCTCACCCCGAATGTTTTGATATAAATTCTCCTACACAACGCGTGGGGGGGCAGATTACCAAAAACTTTAGCACCGTAGTCCATGATCATCGTATGTATTCATTGGATAATTCTTACTCGACTGAGGATCTTTTAGATTGGCAAAATAGACTAGAGAAAGCCTTAGGTCATATACCAGAATCTTATACTTGTGAGTTAAAATATGATGGTGCCTCTATTAGTATCACCTATCAAAATGGTGAATTATTACGTGCAGTAACAAGAGGAGACGGGGTACAAGGAGATGATGTGACAGCTAATATTCGCACTATTAAATCCGTTCCAATTCGCCTAAAGGGTGACTATCCTAGTTTGTTTGATATTCGTGGCGAAATAGTTTTGCCTTTAGCAGGATTTGAAAAGATGAATCAAGAGTTAATTCAAATTGGAGAGACTCCATTTTCAAATCCTAGGAACACGGCCTCGGGAAGTTTAAAGCTGCAAGATAGTGGCGAGGTAGCTAAACGACCGTTGGATTGTCTGTTGTATAATGTGGTGGGTAATTCATTACCAATTCAAAGTCAATTTGAATCTTTACAAAAAGCTAGAGAATGGGGGTTTAAAGTACCTGAAATATCAAAGGTGGCTTACAGTATGCAGGAAGTTCTAGATTTTATTGCATATTGGGATATTCACCGTTCCACGCTAGCTTATGAGACCGATGGAGTTGTTGTGAAAGTAAACTCTATTCAAGAGCAAGAAGAGTTAGGTTTTACTGCTAAGTCACCACGCTGGGCTATCGCATATAAGTTTAAGGCAGAGCAAGTGGTAACTACCTTAGAGCAAATCACCTATCAGGTAGGTAGAACAGGTGCTATAACTCCGGTGGCAAATCTGGAGCCGGTTCAATTAGCTGGAACTATTGTAAAACGCGCTTCTTTACATAATGCCGATCAAATTGCAAAGTTAGATATTAGGGTCAACGATAAAGTATTTGTTGAAAAGGGAGGAGAAATAATACCCAAGATTGTAGGGGTGGATTTACAACACCGACCAGTAGATTCCATTAAAACTGTATATATAAAAAATTGTCCAGAATGTGGTACTGAATTAAAAAGAACTCCTGGAGAGGCTCAACACTATTGTCCTAATACATATGGATGTCTACCACAGATTGCCGGACGTATTCAGCATTATATTTCTAGAAAAGCATTAGATATCCAAGGGTTAGGTGAGGAAACTGTTAGCTTGTTATGTAAAAGCGGTCTGATTACTAATTATGCAGATTTATACGATCTGACATTAGAGCAAGTTCTTCCACTTGAACGAATGGCTCAAAAATCAGCTGATAATTTAATTCAAGGAATTCAAAACTCAAAACAAATTCCTTTTGAGCGTGTACTATATGGTCTAGGAATTCGTTATGTAGGTGAGACGGTTGCAAAAAAGTTAGCTCTTCATTATAAGAATATAGACGATTTAGCACAGGCTGGTTTTGTTGAGTTAATACAAGTTGATGAAATAGGTGAACGCATTGCTCAAAGTGTTATAGATTTTTTTAGTAGTGATGTTAATAAACAAATAATCTCTCGTTTAAAACAGTATGGAGTACAATTTGTTTTACAAGAAAGTCAAACAGAGCTGTTATCTGATAAATTACTTGGTAAAACCGTTGTTGTTTCCGGAGTTTTTTCTCAAATGACAAGAGATCAAATTAAAAAGTGTATTGAAGATCATGGAGGTAAGAACGGAAGTTCAATTTCCTCAAAAACAGATTATGTTGTAGCAGGTGATAAAATGGGACCTGCTAAATTGGAGAAAGCCACTAAACTTGGTATAAAGATCTTAAGTGAGCAGGATTTTATAGAACTTGTAAAATGAAAAGCCTTGTTAAAATACTTTAAGCGTATTTGATTTTCTGTATTTTTACAAAAATGAGTTAAGTATGTTGAGTAATGCTTGGAAGAGGAGGCAGTTGCGTAAGGCAATTAAAAATAAGCAATTAAATCCGGTACCTGGTAACTTTTCCTATAGAATTAGTACAGTGGGAGTACTTTTTAGAATTGCAGGAAGATAACCAAATCCAAATGATATCTAATGCGCTAGAGAAGCATGGGATTTTAAAAAGCAATATGGAGTTTCTAATATTAAACGATAATAAGGCTAGTGTTCAGAACAAGAGTTATAAATTTTATAGTTTAAAGTCTTTTAATTCGATGGGACATTGCTTGGAAAGCCAAGTATTAGAATTTATTAATAAACCTTTTGATTTATTAGTCAGTTTATATGAAAAAAACTCTATTGCTTTACAATGGGCAACTGCTTGTTCGAAAGCTAAGTGTAAAACAGGACTTTTTTATGAACAGGAGTCTTTAAATCACTTTGATATTAAGTTAAATCACTTACAAGGTAAGGAGTTTGTTGACTTGCTTTTTAATTATTTAGCGATTTTTAGTGAGAATGATAAAAAAACCAATAACCAAAAAACAATAACCAAATAAGTTATGCAATCATTAATTGGAACTGGTGTTGCTTTAGTAACACCTTTTAAAACAGACCTGAGTATCGATGTAGATGCTTTAGAAAATTTAGTAGAATTTGCCATTAAAGGAAAAGTGGAGTACTTAGTTGTTTTAGGTACAACGGCTGAATCAGCAACTTTGTCCAGCCAAGAAAAGGAGTTAGTTAAACAGGTTGTTATAAAGGCCAATAATGGGCGATTACCTTTGGTTCTTGGTGTAGGGGGAAATAATACCCAAGAAGTTTTGCAGGAATTAAAGCAAGGTGATTATAATGGCTTTCAGGCCATTTTATCTGTTAGTCCGTATTATAATCGACCAACACAAGAGGGAATCTACCAACATTTTAAACAAATTGCATTACATAGTCCTTTACCTATTATTTTATATAATGTACCGGGTAGAACAGGAAGTAATATGCTGCCAGAGACGGTGATTCGTCTAGCTAAAGATTTCGCCAATATTGTAGCTATTAAAGAAGCTGCTGGTAATATTGTACAGGCTATGGAATTAATAAGACAAAATCCAAGGGAAGATTTCCTTATTATTTCTGGGGATGATGCCCTAGCTCTGCCAATTACTTTAGCTGGAGGTTCTGGAGTTATTTCTGTGATTGGACAAGGCGTACCTGCTTTATTTAGTGATATGATTCGTTTAGGCTTAGATAGAAAAGTAAATCAAGCTTACACTTTACATTACAAGTTGATGCCAATAATAGATATGATTTTTGAACAGGGTAATCCAGCAGGAATTAAGCATATTTTACAGTTAGAAGGTATTTCAACACAAAGTGTAAGATTACCATTAGTAAATATAAATACTGATTTAGCTTCTCGTATTGCTGGGGAGTTACAAGGTCTTGTTTAATTTTTTTAATCAAGAACTATTTTTTTTAGAAACATTTTAAATAAAAGAGTTTTTTAGTTATTTGTATTGCTAGTTCAATGAAAAATCCATTCCTATAAAATGAGCTTTATTGAGTTCGTAAGCAGTAAGTTAACAAATCTAGCTTAAAAACATAGTATCTTTTGGTTTTAATGAAAAAGGTTTTTGTATAATGCAATTATATAACTAAATTTGCACTTGCTTAACCAAGAATATACTGGACACTTTTGTTTAACAATATAAATTATATGAGAAGATATATCGGCTTATCTTTTTTAGTGCTAGCTCTTGCAGGATGTAGTCCTTTGCAAAAAGCATTGAAATCACAAGATATGGAATTAAAAAAAGAAGTAGCAAATGACTTCTATGAACAAAAGAAGTATAGACGTGCTATTCGTTTATATGAGCAATTAGAAACTCCTATGCGAGGTAGACCTGATGCAGAACAGATGTTTTACAATTTTGCAGAGGCAACTTATCAAACAAAGGATTATGAAACGGCAGGTCCTAGATTTCGTAATTTTGCAGCGACTTATCCAAGAAGTGAGTTTAAAGAAGAAGCATTGTTAAAAGAAATTAAAAGTGGTGAGCATTTATCAGCGGTATATTCTTTGGATCAATATGAAACTTATGAAGTAATTGCTAAGCTGCAAAAGTTTATCGATCTATACCCTACTTCTGATTACGTTTTTGAAGCAAATACTATGATGTCAGAGCTAAATCAAAAGCTTGAACAAAAGGCTTTCGAGAATGCAAAGCATTTGAATACCATTGGAGAATGGACACGTAATTATAATGCAGCTATTATAGCATTAGATAACTTTATTTATGATTATCCAGGAACAAAGTATAAGGAAGACGCCTTGTATTATAAGTTTGATTCCGCCTATAAATTAGCTATGAATAGTGTGGATCATAAGTTGGAAGAGCGTTTAAAAACAGCAAAGGTAATGTACGAGACTTTGGTTCGCTTTGAGCCAGATGGTAAATACAAAGCTAAAGCTCAAGGGATGATCGAGGATATTAATAATGAATTAGAGAAATTTTCAAAATAATTTAAGCGAAAGATGGATTTAAAGAAAACAAATGCTCCTGTAAATACTATTACTTACAATAAGAGCCAGATTGAAGAGCCTGCAGGGAATATTTATGAGGCTATTACAATAATAGCTAAGAGAGCAAGTCAGATCAACACAGAGATAAAAAATGAGTTGATAGAGAAGCTTGAAGAGTTCGCAACTTATAATGATAGCTTAGATGAAGTTTTTGAAAATAAAGAGCAAATCGAAGTTTCAAAGTTTTATGAAAAGTTACCTAAAAGTCATGCTTTAGCTCTAGAGGAGTGGTTAGAGGGAAGGGTAACGTTTAAAGAAGTTGTAAAATAATTTAAACTAAGCTAATGTCAGAGTTAAGCGGAAAAAAAATAATACTGGGTGTAACTGGTGGAATTGCCGCTTATAAGACGGCAAACTTAGTTCGTTTACTTATAAAAGCAGGTGCCGAGGTTCAAGTAATCATGACACCTGCTTCTCATCAATTTGTTACTCCATATACCTTATCTACTTTATCAAAAAGACCTGCGTTAAGTCAGTTTTTTAATGCAGCAGATCAAGGAGGCACATGGAATAATCATGTGGATTTGGCACTTTGGGCTGATTTGATGATCGTAGCTCCAGCTACAGCTAACACTTTAGCCAAGATGGTTAATGGGTTATGCGATAATTTACTTATGGCCACTTACTTATCGGCTAAATGTCCAGTGTATATAGCGCCAGCTATGGACTTGGATATGTATATCCATCCGTCAACTAATAAAAATTTAGAACAATTAGAATCCTATGGGAATCACATTATTGCTGCCGAATATGGTGAGTTAGCTAGTGGTTTAATAGGACAAGGTCGAATGGCGGAGCTTGATAATATTATTTCTTATATTGTTGATAAGCAAAAGGTAGATATTACATTACAAGGAAAACGTTTTTTAGTAACAGCTGGTCCAACCTATGAGGCAATTGATCCTGTTAGGTTTATTGGTAATCATTCTTCGGGGAAGATGGGATTCGATATTGCTAGGGAGTTAGTAAAAAAAGGTGCTGAGGTTATTTTGGTGAGTGGACCAAGTAATCAGGTTATAGAACATAAAAACGTGAAAGTTATTCGTGTTACTAGTGCCCAAGAAATGTATGATACTTGTCATAGGTATTTCTGCGAGGTAGACTGTTTAATTGCCGCTGCTGCAGTAGCAGATTATCGTCCAAAGTATATTGCTAAGGAAAAAATTAAAAAAAATGATGCAGACTTTACCATAGAGATGGAAAAGAATCCTGATATCTTAGCGAGTTTAGGTAATATTAAAACTAAGCAATATGTTGTGGGTTTTGCCTTAGAGACGCAAAACGAAATCCAAAATGCGAAAAATAAAATTGTTAAGAAAAATCTAGATTTAATCGTTTTAAACTCTTTAAATGATAAAGGAGCAGGTTTTGGTAAACCCACAAATAAAGTTACCTTTATAGATAAAGATTTTTCTATACAACCTATGGCATTAAAATCCAAAGAAAATGTAGCCCAAGATATTGTTCAAAAAATAATAGATCATTATGCGTAAACTAATATGGCTTATAATTTTACTATTACCCTTTTCTAGGCTGCATGCACAGGAATTAAATGCTGCAGTTAGTATTAATTATAGTCAGTTAGGAAATAATCAAGAGTCTTATTTTAAGACTTTAGAAAAATCTTTGCGCGAATTTATTAACAATACTAGTTGGGGGACCACGAAATATTCTGCATTGGAAAAAATTGACTGCGTTTTTATTCTAAGTGTTAGTAGTGTTAATAATAATGTTATTTCAGGAAGTCTTCAAGTGCAATCAACCAGGCCAGTATATAATTCAACTTATTCCACGCCAGTTTTAAACTTTAATGACAGAGATGTAACATTTAGCTACATTGAATTCGAGAGTTTGATTTTTAATCCCAATTCGGCTGATTCAAACTTAACTAATTTAATAGCCTTTTATGCAAACCTGTTAATTGGTCTTGATGCCGATACATTCGCTTTAGATCAAGGTAATGCCTATATTCAAAATGCCTTAAATATTGCCAATACTGCGCAGCAATCAAATTTTCGTGGATGGAAGCCATCTGATGGTAACAACACTAGATATGCATTGGCTGCAGATTTAGCTTCTAATACTTTTAGTGATTATATAAAAGCTATTTATATGTATCACCGCTTGGGATTAGATTATATGGCAGTGGATCAACAAAGAGCAAAACAAGGACTTTATGAAAGTTTTTTGGAGCTTGATAAAGTGAACTCAGCTCGGGGGAATTCTTTTTTAATGCGTGTTTTCTTTGACACAAAAACAAATGAAATCGTAAATTTGTATGCAGGTATACCAGATGCTAACAAGAAAAATGTCATTACTTTGTTGAATCGCCTTTTTCCATTAAATGCTAGTAAATGGAGTAGCTTGTAGCCTTTTAATTAAGCCATTATGTTAACATTACTTACAATAAAAAATTTTGCTCTAATAGATTCTTTAGAAATAGATTTTTCTGAAGGATTCTCTATTATAACTGGGGAAACCGGTGCAGGGAAAAGTATATTACTTGGGGCCTTAGGTCTTTTACAAGGTAAACGCGCAGATTTGGGTTCTTTGAAAGATAAGCAAGAAAAATGCATTATTGAAGGACATTTTAATATTCAAGGTTATAAATTAGAGAATTTATTTGAGATATTAGATATAGACTATGAGCATATAACGATCATTCGAAGAGAGATTCTACCTTCTGGAAAATCGCGTGCTTTTGTGAATGATAGTCCTGTAAATTTAAGTGAACTTCAAGAATTAAGTAAAGTCTTAATAGATATTCATTCGCAGGCACAAACCGGAGAGTTACAAGAACAAGCTTATCAAATTCATATCCTTGATGCCGTTGCTAATAATGATAACATATTAGAGAAGTATCAAGAGCAATTAAAAGCTTATAAGAAAGCTTTGGCTTTGTTAACAACTTATACTAACCAACGAGCTGAACTTATAAAAGAACAAGATTATAATAATTTTTTATTAGAGGAGTTAGAACAAGCTGACTTGGCACATCTAAATCAAATAGAATTAGAGCAAGAGTTTGAAAAACTAAGTAACGTTGAGTTTATTTTGGATACTTTCAACCATAGTGTGCAGATTTTAAATCAAGAACAGATAGGTGTAATTGCTACTTTAAAGGATCTTAAAAATACAATGGCTAAGATAGCCAATGTGTCTTTGGAGTTTGAAGATTTATATAATCGATTAAACAGTGTGGAGATAGAGGTGCTTGATATTGCTAACGAAATTGATAACTCTCTTGATAATGTTATTCCAGACCCGCAAAGGATTGAGATTATTCAAGCACGCTTACAACTATTGTATGGACTTTTGAAAAAACATCAAGTAAATTCGGTTCCAGAATTAATAGAAATTCAAGAACAGTTAAATAATAAGGCTTTTTTAGTTGATGATTTAGAATTGAAAATAGATCAGTTACAAAAGCAAGTGAATCATTTAGATAAGGTCCTTAAGGAGCTTTCAAATGAATTATCTTTAAATAGGAAAAAGTCTGTTCCTGAATTAGAGAACCAAATTTTAGAGGTTTTAAAATTGGTAGGAATGCCTAATTCCCGTTTTCAATTTGAGTTTTCAAAAAGTTCGGGTTATTTATTTAATGGTCAAGATCAAATACAACTATTATTTTCTGCCAATAAGGGAATGGATTTCGGTTTATTGAAAAAAGTTGCTTCTGGTGGTGAAATGTCTCGTATTATGTTGGCTATTAAAGCTACGTTGGCTAAATATTCAAGCTTACCTACTATTATTTTTGATGAAATAGATACAGGAGTTTCTGGTGAAGTTGCCGATAAGATGGGAGAGATAATGAGCGATATGAGTAAGCATATGCAAGTTTTTGCTATTACACATCTACCTCAAATAGCCGCTAAGGGTAATCAACATTATAAGGTTTTTAAGACTTCGGATGAGAAAACCACTACTTCTCAATTAGTTAAATTAGCTACCCAAGATAGAATAAACGAGATAGCAGAAATGTTGTCAGGTAAAGAATTAACTAGCTCCGCTTTAGGTCACGCAAAAGCCTTATTAGGACTATAGATACACAATTGGAATAGAGGTTTTGAAGATAAATTTAAAAATTCAGATAGCAAAAAGGAACTATTGAAAAAATAGTTCCTTTTTTATTTTATTGAATTTTACTTATTGCTTTGAAATTAAGCTATAGAGTCAATAATATTATTTAAAGTTGAGCTTGGACGCATAGCTTTAGAGGTAGCAACCGTATTTGGCTGATAGTAACCATCTATTTTTTGTGGATTACCTTGAGCTTGAATTAATTCTTGATTAATCTTTTCTTGCTCTTGCTCCATGGATTTAGCAACTGGAATAAAGATGTTTTTTAAATCTTGATCTTTATCCTGATTGGCTAAAGCTTGTGCCCAGTATAAAGCAAGGTAAAAATGTGATCCTCTGTTATCAATTGAACCTATTTTACGTGCAGGCGATTTATCATTATCTAAAAATTTAGCTGTAGCCTCGTCTAATGTTTCCGCTAAAACTAGCGCTTTTGGATTATTTTGGGTTTGACTTAAGTGTTCAAATGAAGCTCCTAATGCTAGGAATTCCCCTAAAGAGTCCCAACGTAAGTACCCTTGATCAATGAATTGTTCAATATGTTTAGGAGCTGATCCCCCAGCACCAGTTTCAAATAAACCTCCACCATTCATTAAAGGTACAATAGATAACATTTTTGCAGAAGTACCAAGTTCTAAAATAGGGAATAGATCAGTTAGATAGTCACGTAATACGTTTCCTGTAACTGAAATTGTATCTAATCCCTTGCGAATTCTTTCAATAGAAACCTTGGTAGCCTCTATAGGGCTTAATATTTGAATATCTAATCCTGTTGTGTCGTGATCTTTTAAGTAGGTATTAACCTTTTTGATTATTTGTTGGTCATGAGCTCTATTTTGATCTAACCAAAATATTGCAGGAGTATCTGAAAGTCTAGCACGATTTACTGCAAGTTTAACCCAATCTTGAATTGGTGCATCTTTGGCTTGACACATTCTAAAGATGTCACCTTTTTCAACTTCTTGATCAAAAATTAGATTTCCATCTTGATCAATTACTTGTATTTTTCCATCTTGTTTGGCTTGGAAAGTTTTGTCATGAGAACCA
Organism: Myroides sp. LJL119; assembly: GCF_054871605.1. Classification (NCBI taxonomy): domain Bacteria; kingdom Pseudomonadati; phylum Bacteroidota; class Flavobacteriia; order Flavobacteriales; family Flavobacteriaceae; genus Myroides; species Myroides sp. LJL119. Next base: position 45,460 of record NZ_JBTXLO010000010.1, on the reverse strand, counting down.
TATTCTTCTGCTTTTTGAGCCATTAATCCAACGTTTGGTACCGAACCCATAGTCTGTGGGTCAAAAGCACCGTTTGCTTTACAGTCTTCAATTACAGTTTGGTAAACCCCCGCGTAGCTACGATCTGGTATAATAGCTAAAGTATCTTGAAGTTGACCGTGTTTATTCCACATTTGCCCCGAAGTTCTGATCATTGCTGGCATGGAAGCATCTACAATTACATCTGAAGGTACATGTAGGTTTGTTATTCCTTTATCAGAGTTAACCATTGCAATATCTGGACCATTGGCAATCGTTTGGTCTATTAAAGCAATAATTTCAGCTTCTTTTGCATGTCCTTTAATTTTTGCGTATAAATCTCCTAAACCGTTATTTGGCGTTATTCCTAACTCTGCAAATAACTCTGCATATTTATCATATACCTCTTGGAAATATACCTGAACTACAGCTCCAAAGATAACAGGGTCAGAAACCTTCATCATTGTTGCTTTTAAATGTGTAGAGAATAAGATTCCTTTATCTTTTGCCTCTTGTTTACAAGCAGCAACAAATGCTTTTAGTTTGTTTAAATTTATAACAGATGAGTCAACAATCTCTCCAGCTAATAGTGGAGCAAAATCTTTTAGTAATGTTACATTACCATCTTTAGCAACAAATTCAATTTTAAATTGGCAAGCTTTTTCAATGGTTACAGACTTTTCTGTCGCAAAGAAATCTCCATCTTGCATTGATGCAACTCTAGTTTTCGAATCTTTCGACCAAGCTCCCATTGAATGTGGGTGTTTCTTTGCGTAATTCTTTACTGCCTTTGGTGCACGTCTATCTGAATTTCCTTCACGTAAGACAGGGTTAACCGCAGAACCTAAAACTTTAGCATACGTAGCTTTAATTTCTTGTTCTTTTTGATCTTTTGGTTCGGCCGGATAATCCGGAACAGCATAGCCATGTGCTTGCAATTCTTTAATAGCAGCATTTAATTGAGGTAATGATGCAGAGATATTTGGTAATTTAATTATATTGGCTTCAGGTGTTTTTGCCAGTTCTCCTAATTCTGTTAAAGCATCACCAATTTTTTGGTCTTCTTTTAAATATTCTGGAAAGTTTGCTAAGATACGTCCTGCTAATGAAATATCGCGAGTCTCTACTTGAATTGCTGCCGTTTTAGCAAAAGCCTGGACAATTGGTAAAAACGAATAAGTAGCCAACATTGGCGCCTCGTCGGTTAATGTGTAAAGGATTTTAGATTTTTGAGTCATCTTTTATAGATTTAAATAATAACAATTTTCGATTGAACTTTTTTGGTTTTCTTTTTTAAAAAGAATAAGACAAATATACTAAATACTTAGGTAAAGTGCAGTAGTTATACTAGTTTGTATAAGAGAATTATCAATTTTGTAATGTCAAGTGGCTATATTCTCTATTTTGTATTTTTATGTTTAATATTTTATCAAAATAGTCATAAATACCAGTTTAGATTTCTTTTGATTCCTGTTAGCTTGCCGGAATTGTTTTATCTGTAACTTTTTCGTGAAAAGTATTTCTTGAAAAGTTTTTCTTTTTTACTAGTGTTTGACTTTATTGCTTTGAAAGACTTATTATTCAAACTTAGGGAAAAACAAATAGGTGTTAGTATAATTATACTAACACCTATTTGTTGGTTTTATAAGTTTATTTTACTTATTGAATATTTTTTTATACCAAGGCTTCTTGGTATTGAGCTGATCGTGTTCAACTCCATATCCGTATCCATATCCATAACCATATCCTCCAAAGCGTTTGCTAGAAAGTGTGTCATTTAAAAGAATTGACATGTTTGGTAATTTATTTTCTTTATAAAGATCATTTGGTAATTTGAGCATACGCTTATCTAAATAGTTTGCTCGGCATACATAGATAAAAGTATCTGCATATTTAGCCACCAATAGTGTGTCGGTAACTAAACTAACAGGTGCGGTATCCACAATAATATAATCAAAATCTTTTTCTAGACTCTTGAACATCTCTCCAATGGCATCTCCCATAAGTAGCTCTGCGGGATTTGGTGGTATAGTACCAGCAGGTAAGGCAAAGAGATTTTCATAACCATCAATCTTAACGATGTATTTATGTATATCATTTTCTTTATGTAATAGGTAGTCTGAAACTCCTTTAGAAGGTAATAACATATAGTCATCTAATCTTGGATTTCTCAAATCTAATCCTATAAGTAAGGTTTTCTTACCTGAAAGAGCAATGGTAGCTGCTGTGTTAACAGAGGTAAAGGTTTTTCCTTCTTTTGGGAAAGTAGAGGTTAAAAATATCATTTTAGCTCTACCTTGTGGTACCCTACCTAGCATAAACTCTAAGTTTGTACGAATAATACGTAAAGCCTCTGATGTACTGGTTCTACTTGTGATATCAATAATTTTACTGTTATCATCTGAGTGTGGAATATCCCCTATAAATGGGACATTAGAATTTTGTTCAATATCTAAACGACTCTTTATCTTAGTATCCAAAAGACTTCTAAGGTAAATAACAGTGAAAGGGAATAATACACCTAATATACAGGCTGCAAGAAGAACAATCATGCTTTTTGGTGAAACAGGCTTATCTGAACTCTTAGCATTGTCTATAACCTTGGCATTTAAATCTGTGGCTGCCAAAGCAATTGCAGTTTCCTCTCTTTTTTGAAATAAGTACAGGTAGATAGCCTCTTTTACCTTTTGTTGTCTATCTATTATTCGAAATTCTCTTTCTTGTCTAGGAACTTGTGCTAATTTGGAACGTAAATCTTGTTCTTTATTATTTAATTCTCGTTGTGTAATTTTTAGACTGCTTTCCAGCGTTTTTAAACTCTCCATTACAGAGGCTTTCATCGAGGCAATCTGAGCATCAAGTTTTATTACAGCTGGGTTCTTTTGTGTTGAACTAGAGCTAATGCGATTACGATCTAAAATCAATTGGTTGTATTGATTTATTAAGCTATTAGAATTGGCATCGGATTGAATAATATTACCAGGAATTAACTCATTAGGTTGACTTTTTATTAAAAAGTCTATCATTGAGGATACGACCTTTAACTCCGTTTCATTTGCAATGATTTGCTTTTCATATGCATTTGCATTCTCTAATATTAATCCTAATTCTGTAGGAATATCCGTTATACTGTTAACAGCCTTATACCCCTCAACAGACTTTTCAACATCACCTAACTCCTCTGTGATTAGCTTTAATCTTGTATCAATGAATTCAGATGTTTTTTCTGAAACAAAACGTTTATCAGCAATCGCAGCATCATTATATAGATTAACTAATGTATTTAAATAATCAATAGCTTTAGATGGAGTAGGGTCAATTAAGGACAAATCTAACACGGTCGAAAATTTGTCCGTGGGTGTAATTTGGACTGCTTTTAGGTAGTTATCAACTACGGATTGTATTGGTTTGATTTCAACCAAGATATCGGTAATATTTTCTTTAGCTTCTAATTCCTCTGCTGACTTTAATGAATCAAGAGTTGGTATTCTTTTAGGTTCATTTTTAGTAACAATTAACTCTCCTAATACAGTTGAAAAAGGAGTATTGTAAGTGTAATTACCTAATAATTCTTCTTTTTCACTATATAAATCAAAGGACTCGTCAGTAATGTTTTTTACATAGAAAGAATATTTTATTTGATCAAAATCAAAAACGCGTTCTACAAAATTAAAACTAATCGGAGAGTCATCATAAAGCTCTTTGGTAACTAGTTTTCCCTTGTATATATAGTCAATGTTTAGTTGTAATCGACGAATTACACGTTCGGTTAAATTACGTGATTTTAATATTTGAGTCTCATTCTCAACGTTACTTTTACCTCCAGAAAGCATTCCTAAATCGGCAAATGCAGCTACCTCTGAAGCAATACCTCCGCCTCGTTTTTCATCTTTAACAATGATGGTTGTATTGATTTTGTAAGTTTTTTGAGTAAGTTTTAAATAAGCTACGGCCAATAGTAATGCAACAAAAATACTAACTAAAAACCAACGCCAATGAACAATATATTTTTCAACTTCTTCACGAATATTTATGTTCGTGTTATCATTATTATCAAAATTGTTTTCCATAATTCTTATTTAACAGATAATGCTATAATTGTAACAAGTAAAGACAAAGCAGAGATTCCCACCGTTAAGTTAGGTCCCACAACCGATGAGTTAATTTTTGTTTTATTTGGCTCTACATAAACAATATCATTTTGATTTAAATAGTAATACGGTGATGTAATGAAATCTGCTTTTGTCATATCAACACGGATAGGTATTTTATGACCATCAATCTCACGGATGATCAAAACATTATCTCTTTTTCCATAAATGGTCATATCCCCAGATAGTGAAATGGCTTCCATCAATGTTAGTCTCTCACTTGAAATGGTATGCACTCCAGGTTTATTTACCTCTCCTTGTACTGTTACTTTAAAGTTCACAATACGTAAATTAATTATTGGTTTGTTTATATATTGGCTTATTTCTTGATCTAAGTATTCGATAGCTTCTTTGCGAGTTAAACCTCCAAGTTTTATTGTTCCAAGCACAGGAAACTCTATATTTCCTTGGTTGTCAATAAGATATAATTGTTGTTTCATTTGTCCTGCTGATTCTGGCGAACTTGGATTAGCAGTCATTGTATTCATTAAGTTAAATGCAATTGCAGCCTCTGGATCCTGGGCTGAAACAACAATCATTAGTAGATCATCGGGTTGTAATCTAGTTTGGAAATTTGTATTGGAAGCGTTTTCTAAAAGTACAGTGTCGATATCTTGATAGTAAACGAACGTTTCTTTAGGGGCACAGGAAGCCATTAAAGCAACGCAAAATATTGCGGATAAAATTTTAAAAAGGGATTTGTTTTTCATTAGTTTTTGTGCAAATATAAAATTTTAAGGTTGTCAAAAAAAAGAATTAGAAAATTTAAAGTTAAATAAAGGATTTATTTAGTGTACGGTTTTTGGATTCCTATGATTTAAACATCATTATAGCCATTACCTTTATTTAAATCGCGTTTATAACTTACGAATAACTAAATTATTTTTCGTTACCTTACTCTTTAGTTTAATAATAAAAAATACGAGTTATTTAAAAATGTAATTTCTTTTTTCTTAATTCGAAATTTTGACCTAAATAAACTCTTCTAACCATTTCATCTTCTACTAATTCTTCAGGAACACCTGCTTTTAAAATACCACCTTCAAACATTAAGTAGGTTTTATCAGTAATGGCTAAAGTTTCCTGAACGTTATGGTCGGTAATTAAAATTCCAATGTTTTTATTCTTTAATTGAGCTACAATTCTTTGAATGTCCTCAACAGCTACAGGGTCTACACCTGCAAAAGGTTCATCTAACAAAATGAATTTAGGATCGGTGGCTAGGGCTCTAGCAATTTCCGTACGTCTTCTTTCACCACCAGAGAGTAAATCCCCTCTATTGGTTCTGATGTGTTCTAAGCTAAATTCCTCTATCAAAGACTCCATTTTTAATATCTGTTCTTGTTTAGATAATTTTGTGAGTTGTAATACACTTAAGATATTGTCCTCTATACTTAGTTTTCGAAACACCGAGGCCTCTTGGGCTAAGTAGCCAATCCCATGTTGCGCTCTTTTATACATTGGGAAGTCTGTAATATTTGTATTATCTAAGTAAATACTTCCACTATTTGGTTTTACTAAGCCTACAATCATGTAAAATGAAGTTGTTTTTCCAGCTCCATTTGGACCAAGTAGACCTACAATTTCTCCCTGATTTACTTCTACAGAAACGCCTTTTACAACTTTTCTTTTCTTATAGATTTTTACAATATTATCCGCTCTTAATTTCATTGTTATTTTTGTTTAGTTAAACCAGTAGCATTTTTGCGGTTTGATTTATATTGTACGAATTTAGAAATATAAATACTAACTTCATATAAAATAAGTAAAGGAATTGCCACTATTATTTGGCTCACCACATCGGGAGGAGTAATAATTGCTGAAATTATTAAAATTAAAACAATGGCGTATTTTCTATACTCTCTTAAGAATTCTGGAGTAACAAGACCTAAGGTGGAGAGAAAATATATAATTATAGGAAGCTCAAAAACCAAGCCACATGCTACAGAAGTAGTTTTTACAAGACTAATATAGGAATTGATATCAATTTGGTTTTTTACAATATCACTAACTTGGATGTTTGATAAAAAGTTGATAGATAAAGGAGTAATAAGATAATAACCAAATAAAACGCCTAAAAAGAATAAGAAAGAAGAAACTACAATAAATAATCTAGCATATTTTTTTTCGTTACTGTATAAAGCCGGACTAATAAATTTCCATATTTCCATTAAGATAAAAGGTACCGCGATAATAAAACCAGCCGTAATACAAGTCCAGATAATTACCGAGAACTGACCATCCATTGTTCTGTTTTGAATTTCAAAAGGTAATTCTTTACCACAAAAACTATCTTCAAAATTAAATTTTTGTGCTATTTGACAAAAAATACGATAGGTGATAAATTGTGGGTCTTTCGGAGCGAATATTATCTTATTAAATATAAAATCACTAAAAATAAATGCTACTACACCTCCTCCTAATATAAACATAGAGGATCTTACCAGAAGCCATCTTAATTCTTCTAAGTGATCCAGAAAAGACATATTGCCTTTATTTGTTTTTTGTTTTTTTGTTGTCATAATTTAAACAATTCCTTCTTTTAATATATCATGTAGGTGAATAATTCCAACATATTTACCGTGTTCAGTAACAAGTAATTGCGTGATGGAATTGTCCTCTAGTATTGATAAGGCTTGTGATACATGTTTGTTTGCGTCGATTGTTTTGGGTTCTTTAGTCATAATGTCACTTGCTTTAAACCCTTGTAATGTATCGTTGTTTTCTAACATTCGACGTAAGTCACCATCTGTAATAATTCCTGTTAATACCTGGTTGTCTACAACAGCAGTAACCCCAAGGCGTTTGGCAGAAATCTCTACAATAACATCTTTAATGTTGGCCTGGGATGAAACCTGAGGTTTGTTCTGACTTTTTAAAATGTCTTTAACTTTTAATAAAAGCTTTTTACCAAGAGCTCCTCCAGGGTGATACATCGCAAAATCTGCAGGGGTAAAGTTACGGATTTGAATTAAACATGCTGCAAGTGCATCCCCTAAAACTAATTGAGCTGTTGTACTATTCATTGGAGCTAGGTTATTTGGATCCGCCTCTAATTCTACTTTGGACAATAATACATAGTCGGACCCTTTAGCTAAAGACGAGTTTTCATTGGCTGTAATTGCTATCAGTTTGTTTCCTTGTCTGGTTAATAAGGGGGTTAAAACTTTAATTTCTGGGCTATTTCCACTATTGGATATACAGATTACGCAATCCTCAGGCTGTAAAATCCCTAAATCGCCATGTACCGCTTCAGCAGCATGCATATAAATGGCAGGAGTACCTGTAGAGTTAAAAGTAGCAACTATTTTCGCTCCTATAAGAGCACTTTTGCCTATTCCTGTTACAATTACCCTTCCTTTACAGTTTAATATTGTTTTTACTGCATCAGCAAAATCCTCAGTAAGGTAATTAATTAGATTTTTAACACTTTCGCTTTCAGATAATAATGTCTGTTTTGCCGTGTTTAATATAGTTGTTGTAGTATCCAAAATTAGTGTATGTTAAATATTAGGATTGAACTAAAGAAATTTTGTACCTTTAGGTACTGCAAATTTATGTAAAATACCATACAAAAATAATGAAATCAACTGAAATTGACTTGTACAAGGAGTTAAAGAGATATTTTGGCTTTTCTCAGTTCAAAGGACTTCAAGAGGATGTTGTCAAAAGCATTATAGCTGGAGATAATACCTTTGTGATTATGCCAACGGGTGGAGGAAAGTCTCTATGCTATCAATTACCTGCTTTAGTTTTGGAAGGTACTGCTATTGTTGTATCCCCTTTAATTGCCTTGATGAAGAATCAAGTAGATGCTATTCGTAGTTTATCGAGTGAACATGGAGTAGCGCATGTTTTAAATTCTTCTTTGACTAAATCTGAGATTAACCAGGTAAAGGAAGACATAAAAAACGGTGTTACTAAATTACTGTATGTAGCTCCAGAATCCTTAACTAAAGAGGAATATGTAAGCTTTTTACAAGGAGAAAAGTTGTCATTTGTTGCAATTGATGAGGCGCATTGCATCTCAGAGTGGGGACATGACTTTCGACCAGAATACAGAAATTTAAGAAATATTATCCGCCAACTTGGAGATATTCCTATTATTGGATTAACTGCCACAGCGACTCCTAAAGTGCAAGAGGATATACTGAAGAATTTAGAGATTCCAGATGCAAATGTGTTTAAAGCTTCTTTTAATAGACCTAATTTATTTTATGAAATTAGACCTAAAACAAAGAATGTAGAGACAGACATTATCCGTTTTATAAAACAGCGCTCAGGAAAAAGTGGCGTTATTTACTGTTTGAGTCGTAAAAAGGTTGAGGAGATTGCTCACGTTTTGCAAGTAAATGGAATTAGTGCTGTACCATATCATGCAGGTTTAGATGCTAAAACAAGAGCTAAGCATCAAGATATGTTTTTGATGGAAGAGGTTGATGTTGTTGTAGCTACAATTGCCTTTGGTATGGGTATAGATAAACCAGATGTACGTTATGTTATTCATCATGATATACCAAAATCACTAGAGAGTTATTATCAAGAGACAGGACGTGCTGGTAGAGACGGTGGTGAGGGGTATTGCTTGGCTTACTATGCATATAAAGATATAGAGAAATTAGAAAAATTCATGTCTGGTAAACCAATTGCTGAACAAGAGATTGGTTATGCTTTATTGCAAGAGGTTGTCGGGTATGCCGAAACTTCGATTTCACGTAGGAAATTTTTATTACATTATTTTGGAGAGTATTTCGATGAGGTAAATGGAGAAGGTGCAACCATGGATGATAATGTGCGTAACCCAAAAACCAAGATTGAAGCTAAAGATAATGCAATTAAAGTTTTGCAAGTAATCAGAGATACTAAACAAGTTTATAAAACAAAGCAAATAGTTTTTACTTTAATCGGGAAAGTTAATGCTCTTTTAAAAGCTAATAAAACCGATACGCAACCATATTTTGCAATAGGTAAAGATAAAGACGAGAAGTACTGGATGGCTTTGATACGACAAATGCTAGTAGCTGGTTTGTTAAATAAAGATATTGAAACCTATGGTATTTTAAAACTTACTCAAAAAGGTCTTGCCTATTTAGATGCACCAGAGTCTTTTATGATGACAGAGGATCATGTTTATTCAGATAATGAAAATGATTTAGATCTTTCTGTAAATAAATCTAGTGCTGTAGCCGATGAGGTTTTAATTAGGATACTCAAAGATTTACGTAAGAAAGTTGCCAAAAAATATGGCGTACCACCTTTTGTAGTTTTTCAAGATCCTTCTTTAGAAGAGATGGGACTTAAGTATCCTATTAATTTAGAGGAAATGGCCAATATTATTGGCGTAAGTGAAGGAAAGGCTAAGAAATACGGAAAAGAGTTTGTAGATGTTATAAATTCATATGTACAAGATAATGATATTATTCGTCCTGATGATTTGGTAGTAAAGTCTACCGGAGCAAATTCAGCCCTTAAATTATATATCATTCAAAGTGTAGATAGAAAACTTGCTCTAACCGATATTGCTAGTGCAAAGGGATTAGACATGGATGCTCTGATTAAAGAAATGGAGCAAATTGTTTACTCAGGTACGAAGTTAAATATTGATTATTGGTTGGACGAAATTTTAGATGAAGATAATCAAGAAGAAATTTATGACTACTTTATGGATTCAGAAACCGATAATATAAAGATAGCTATGGAGGAGTTCGATGGTGATTATGATACAGAAGAATTACGCTTAATGCGAATTCAATTTATAAGCAAGGAAGCAAATTAAAAAAGTAAAATCCCGTAATTAAATGATTACGGGATTTTTTTATGTCTTAACTTATTGTTGATATAATTCGCCGCGATGTGGTTTTAAAGTATCTCGTATCTCGCGCATTTGTTGATCATTCACTACCATATAGGCTATATGGTGAGTAGGGCTTAATTCTTGGGTTTCTATAATGGTAATTGGGAGTTTTTCTAAGATTGTATATTCACGTAAATGAATAACATGATGTTCTGCTGTTCTCTGGGCATTAGGACCTTGAAAATCCCAAATCAATTTAATTTGTCTTTCCATTTTACTCGATAGTTGATATTTATTAGCAAAAGTAGCTAAATATAAACCACAAAATACCTTTTTAATGGTTTAAACAAATATTGTTTTTTTATGAACTCGTTTATGTAGAGATTTCATAAAAAAAAATCACTTTGATTTTAATAATTCCATATTGTTGTATTTCTAGGTCTAGATAATAAGTTATTAGTGTAGCGATATCTTTTTTCGTATTTTTGAAAATGTTATTAAATTTAAGTATGAAAGAAGAATTAGTAATTTTAGTTAATGAGCAAGATCAGCAAATTGGGTTAATGGAAAAGATTCAGGCTCATAAGGAAGCTTTGTTACATCGTGCGTTTTCAGTTTTTGTTTTAAATGATAAGAATGAAATTATGTTGCAACAACGTGCTGCTCATAAATACCACTCTCCTTTGTTGTGGGCCAATACATGTTGCTCTCATCAAAGGCAAGGAGAAACAAATATCCAAGCTGGTAAGCGTAGAATGCGCGAGGAAATGGGATTTGATTTAGACTTAAAAGACGTATTTAATTTTATTTATAAGGCTCCTTTTGATAACGGATTAACCGAGCATGAATTAGATCACGTAATGATAGGTTATTCAAATCAAGATCCTATTATTAATCCAGAGGAGGTGGCAGATTGGAAATGGATGGGCATTGAAGATATAAAAAAGGATATTTCAGAAAATCCGCAGGTATACACAGAGTGGTTTAAAATTATTTTTTCTAAATTCTACCATTATATAGAAGCTCAAAAAAAATAGTATATGAAGTTAACTGTTAGTAGAAAGGCTCACTTTAATGCTGCACATAGACTCTTTAGAAAAGAGTGGAGTGATCAAAAAAATCAAGAAGTTTTCGGGAAATGTAATAATCCCAATTATCATGGTCATAATTATGATTTGATTGTCCATGTAACAGGGGAGATGGATCCATTAACTGGTTTTGTTATGGATTTAAAAATTTTGCGTGAGTTAATAAAAAACGAAGTAGAAGAGAATTTTGATCATAAAAACTTAAACTTAGATGTCCCGGAATTTAAAGAGTTAATTCCAACAGCGGAGAATATTGCTGTTGTTATCTGGAATAAACTTCGTCCTCATATTGCACAAGACAAAGATTTAGAAGTTGTTTTGTATGAGACACCAAGGAATTATGTGTCATTTAAAGGAGATTTTTAAAATATTATTTTCCTAAAGTAAAATTCGTAAATTTGTAGCTTATTTTAAAAACAAGCTAGGGAGGAAACCTACTTTACATATATTATACAGGAGATTTAGCATATGAGTTTTATTCAGTATCCTATAGTTTTTCAACCTATACTCAAGGAACGTATTTGGGGCGGGCAAAAGCTAGATACAATATTGGGAAAAGAGTTGCAATCGCAACAAGTTGGAGAAAGTTGGGAAATCTCTGGTGTGACTGGTGAAGTTAGTATTATTGCTAATGGACCATATAAAGACATGGACTTAGAGCAATTAATAGCTCTATATCCTAAAGAGATATTAGGGAAATATATTTATGACCGTTTTGGAGAGAAATTTCCTTTATTATTTAAATTTTTAGATGCAAAACAGGATCTATCTATACAATTACACCCCAATGATGATTTAGCCTTAAAAAGACATAATTCTTTGGGTAAAACCGAAATGTGGTACGTTATGCAGGCAGATCCAGGAGCTAGGGTAGTTGTGGATTTTAAAAAAGGGGTTACCCCTGAAGATTACTTAAAGCACCTCAATGAGAAGAGTTTAACTGAGATTCTCAACGAAATACCAGTAAAAAAAGGAGATGTTTTTTTTATCGAAACCGGTACTGTTCACGCCATTGGAAAGGGTGTGCTTTTGGCTGAGATTCAACAAACCTCCGATATCACTTATCGTGTTTATGATTGGGATCGTACCGATAAGGATGGTAAATCCCGTGAACTTCACGTAGATTTAGCCTTGGAGGCTATTAATTACCAAGAAAAACAAGTCGAAATTTCTTACCAAAAGATACCAGATACAGCCAATAGGGTAGTGCGTTGTCCTTATTTTGATGTTAACTTTATTCCTTTGCAGGATTATTATGAAATTCAAAAGAATAAGGATCGTTTTTATTTGTATATCTGTACTCAGGGTGAAGGAACAATGCAGCTAACAGATTTTCAATTTGATTTTAAAAAGGGAGATAGTATGTTAATACCTGCTAGTTGTACCGATATTGTTATCTACGGTAAAGCAGATTTATTAGAGATATTTGTTTCTTAAAAATTGTAGTATCTATAATATTAAAGTTGTAGATTTGCACGGATTATTAATTTAAATAAACATAATTATGGCAAGTGTTAAAAACCTTAAAAAAGATATTCACTATGTATTGGGAGATATCCTAGAGGCAATCTATATTCACGAAATGGCTACAACAGGAGCTACTTCTGAAACAATGGCTATTGAAGAGGCAACTCTAAGAGCATATGATGAATTGTTAGCTGAGGTGAATAAAAAGAATGTAGAGAATAAAAAGGCACATTTTAAAGGAATTTATTCTAATTTGGAAACTATTGCAGGTCAATTAGTTGACAAGATTAATGCTCTTTAGAGGTAAAAAAGATAAAAAAAACATACTTAAGGTCTTGCGAAATTCTAAAAGCGTGTTATCTTTGCACTCGCAAAATGAGTCGCCGGTGTAGCTCAGTTGGCTAGAGCAGCTGATTTGTAATCAGCAGGTCGTGGGTTCGAGTCCCTCCATCGGCTCAAAATTTTGAAAATTAAATATTGTCAAGGCGGACAATTAAAAACGCCGGTGTAGCTCAGTTGGCTAGAGCAGCTGATTTGTAATCAGCAGGTCGTGGGTTCGAGTCCCTCCATCGGCTCAGAATTTTGAAAATTAAATATTGTCAAGGCGGACAATTAAAAACGCCGGTGTAGCTCAGTTGGCTAGAGCAGCTGATTTGTAATCAGCAGGTCGTGGGTTCGAGTCCCTCCATCGGCTCAAAATTTTGAAAATTAAATATTGTCAAGGCGGACAATTAAAAACGCCGGTGTAGCTCAGTTGGCTAGAGCAGCTGATTTGTAATCAGCAGGTCGTGGGTTCGAGTCCCTCCATCGGCTCTTTATAAGCCTCTCTTTTTTAAGGGAGGCTTATTTTTTTTTAATTGTGTTTGTTTAAATATAATTTATAAAGTATTTGTAACTTTAAGGAGCTATTCTTATAACAAAAAAAACAGTTACAACTTATGTTTATTGCTACACAATATGATTGGTTTATTTATGTTGAAGTAGTTTACTTTATACTTGCTGTTGGTGTCTCGATTAGAATTATCTATGATACGGATTCAATCTCCAAGACCTTAGCCTATTTATTATTAGTTTTTTTTGTACCTATTTTGGGAATGGTTTTTTACTTTTCCTTTGGGGTAAATTACCGCAGGCGTAAAATATATTCAAAAAAATTACTTGTTAATGATGACTATAGTGAACGGTTATCTTTTAAGCTAGATCAAAATACTCAAAGTAATCCTGAACAGGTAAATCCAAGTCTTAAGGAAAATGAATCATTTATAAAACTTTTATCAAGTAAAGTATTAGGTGAGAACCCAGTTTTGTTAAACAATCAGGTAAAGTTATTAGAAAATGGAGAAGTGTTTTTTGAAGATTTAATCAAAGATTTAAAGCGTGCAAAAAACCATATTCATTTGGAGTACTACATCTATGACAATAGCCAAATCGGTGAGCAAATTGCAGATATTTTAATAGAGCGAAAAAAAGCAGGAGTAGAGGTTAGATTTATTTACGATGATTTTGGAAGTAGAAGTATACGCAAGAATATTGTGAAACGATTAAAAGCTAACGGTGTGGAGGTTTATCCCTTTAACAAAGTTGTTTTAATAGCTTTAGCCAACAGACTTAATTATCGTAATCACCGCAAAATTGTGGTGATAGATGGAGAGATTGGTTATACTGGGGGAATTAACATTTCTGATCGCTATGATAATCGTAACAAGGCTGAGAACGATTTTTTTTGGCGGGATACACATCTTCGTATTCACGGTACTGGGGTGTACTCTTTACAATATGTTTTTCTAGCGGATTGGAACTTTTGTTCTAAACAAAGTATTACTTTTAATAAAAACTACTTTCCCACCATTACAGTGCTGTCCAAAAAACAGCTTCCTATACAGATTGTTTCCTCCGGTCCGGATTCCGATGTACCTAGTATATTATATGGTGTTTTAAAGGCCATTCAAATGGCAGAAAAAGAAGTGTTGATTACCACACCATATTATATTCCTGATGAATCGTTACAACTTGCTATTAAAATGGCTACTTTAAGTGGGAAAAAAGTAAAGATGATTTTACCAGGTATTACCGATTCTTTGATTGTCAAGTGGGCATCTGAATCTTATTTTCAGGAGTTATTAGAGAATGGCGTTGAGATTTACTTGTATAAAAAAGGTTTTATACATGCCAAAACCATTGTTACAGACCAGGGAATTAGTTCAATAGGAACCTGTAATTTAGATCATCGTAGTTTTGATTTAAATTTCGAGATCAATGCCTTTATCTATGATCAAGATTTTGCTCAGAAAATGAGAGATATGTTTTATTTAGATACTAAAGATTCTTTGAAATTGGATTTGCAAAGATGGAATAAGCGATCAAAGTGGCAGCGTTTAAAAAATAGCTTTATTCGATTATTATCTCCTTTGTTATAAGTTTATATATAAAAAACTTTATAACTAAGGTAAAGCTTAACAAAACAATGTAAATTTGTTTTTGATTGTAAACCGGAAAATAATTGTTTAACTTAATATAAGTTAGTAGGAGTGAAAAAAATCACTATTACTTAAATTTAGTCCTTTATGAATTTACACTTTATCTTTAAAGATTATATCACCCATCAACACCCCATGCCCAATGATTATCAGGGCAAGGTTGTGACAACTATAATAGAATCACGTGAGAATCAAAAGTCAAATAAGGCTAGTGTTTTGTACATTCATGGATTTAATGATTACTTTTTTCAGTTTCATGTTATGAAATACTTTATTAAACATGGGATTAATTTCTATGCCATTGATTTGCGTAAATGTGGTCGTTCTTTATTGAATAATCAGTCGGCAAATTATTGCAAGAATTTAAGGGAATATTTTCCGGATATAGATTATGGAATTAATTTAATTTTGGAGCAATTTCCTGAGACAAAGTTATTTGTTTTGGGGCATAGCACAGGTGGATTATTAGCTACTTATTATGCTAAGTTTGGATTACACCGTCCAAAGATAGCTGGACTAATTCTTAATTCTCCATTTTTTGAGTTTAATCTACCTTTTTACATCAAGCCGTTTATAGAATCTATGGCTAGAAAAAGATTTAGTAAAGATCCTTTTGGTTATATGCAGGGATTACCCAGTCTTTACGGAGAATCTTTGCATAAGCAATACAACGGAGAATGGAGTTATAATTTACAATATAAGCCAATTATTCCTTTTGGTAATTATTATGCCTGGATATTAGCGGTATTAAAAGCACAGTATGTTATACAAGAAAAACCGGATTTGGGGAGTTTGCCTATATTGATTTTGCATAGCTCTCAAAGTGGAAATCCTCGGAAGTTAACAAAAGAAACATCATCTAGCGATGTGGTTTTACAGGTTAAAGATATGATTAAAATTGGAGCTAAATTAGGTGAAAATGTAAGTTTTTTCAGTGTGGATCAAGGACTTCATGACGTTTTTCTATCGCAAAAATTCGCTCGTGATAAAGCATTGGCTAAATGTGTTGAGTTTATTTATAATTCGCAAAAATAGTGACATAGCAAACTCCTTTAAAAAAAAAGGGTCATTTACAAAACTTTGTAAACGACCCAATCTTATTGATTGAAAAAAAGTATTAAGTAATCAGTTTATTAAAACAAACCACCTCCTGAGGATTGCTGTTGTGAAGCGTTTTCCCTAGCTTTTCTTTGCATCGCTCTGGCTTTTCCGGCTCCAAAACTGTAGTTTACACCAATGTACACCGAGCGTGAATTCCAAGTAAACTCACCTTGGCTAGCAAAAGGATATTGTGAGGTATAACCATATTTCATCGTGTTAAACATATCATTGAATCTGGCGCTAATACTAAGTTTGTTATCTAGTAAAGAATAACGTGCTCCAAAATCAATTTTATACATTTCTTTCGACTTACTTGTTAACTCGTCTAATGGACTTCTGTAGAAACCAAATAGGTTTAAGCGCAGAGCTTTAGTTACTTTAAAGTTTGCATTTAATCGTGCGTTAAATGAATTTGCATCTACACTTCTTTGAATGTATTGAAATTCTCCCGTTGTTGGGTTTAAATAAGACACAAAACCTTTTTGTTTTATACTTGAATAATCCACCGCAGGTTGGATATCTAACCAAGAGTTTAATTTTAAGTTTGCTGAAATCTCGAAACCATATGCGTTATTAGAATCAAAGTTATCATAGGTCATTAAAAGAGCATTTGGATTTTCGTTATCTGGGTCATCTATAATAATTTGATTTATCACATCGTTTATTCTTCTGTAATAAATCCCGGCAGTTAATGAACCTTTACCACCAAGAATACGCGTATAATTTAATTCAACAGAATTGGTGAATTGTGGCTTTAATTCAGGGTTTCCCTTTGATGTTAAAGTAGGAGTTGCAAACTGACGTGTTGGACGTGTTTGCCACACACCTGGGCGATCAACTCTTCTACTGTAACTTAGTTGTAACATATCATTATCGGAAAAGTCATACCCCACAAAGGCAGAAGGATATAGATTGACATAATTGTCCGAGAAATCTTTTTGTCCATTTAACTTTGAGTCTACTTTATAACTTTCTATACGAGCTCCAACTTGGTAACTAAGTTTATTATATTTTTGCCCAAAAGTAGCGTATGCAGAGTAAATATCGTAGTTGTAATCATAATCTATCACCTTTTGATCTTCTGGAATCATGGGATTTTCAAGGTTATTTGAGTAGTTTTGAGTTCTTGATATTTTAGCCTCAGCTCCTAATTCTAATTTAGACTTTTCATCTATGGGATTAACATAATCCAAGTTTAAAGTTGTTAAATTTCCTTTATTTAAAGAGGAGTCTTTATAAGAGTATGAATCAGATACATCAAACTCATTGAAATAAGATCCATTAGCTTGGTTCTTACTATCGTTATAGTTAGCTTCAAAGTCTAAATTATGCCCATTGTCATTAAAAAGATGTTTATAGGCTAAATTATAGGAGCTATTTCTATTTTTACCATCATATTTACTTTTTTGATATATGTTTTCAAAATTTCCATCCAGGTAAAGATTTTCTGTATACACATCCACAGGTCCATCCGACTGACTTTGATTGGTATAAAAAGAGATGGTGTTTTTGTCATTTATAGAGTAATCTAAACCTACTTTGTATAAAAAGTTTCCTGATTTACTACGTACATCTACATTTTGGATAGAATTTTGATCAAATCTAATAATCTCTCCACCGTTGCTTGATTTTCCATCTGTATTACTTGCATTGGCAAAAAAGTTTAATTTATTTTTTCTTAAATTCATGTCAATCGAGTTGGTATTGGAGGCATACTTATGTAAGGTAACTCCAGTATTTAACGTAGCGTTAAATCCATCGTTTGATTTTTTGTGAAGAACAATATTAATAATACCACTCATTCCCTCTGGGTTATATTTTGCACTTGGATTTGTGATTAGCTCAATACTTTTAATTGAGGAAGAGGGGATTTGTTTTAAAACTTGATCGGAAGATAGATTCGTTGGTTTGCCATCTATTAAAACTCTAACATTAGCATTACCTCTTAAAGATAAGTTACCGTCTTGGTCTACATTTACCGATGGAATGTTATTCATTATTTCTGAAGCGGTAGCTCCAACACTAGCAAGGTCTCTTCCCACATGAATCACCTTACGGTCTATTTTTTGCTCCATGGTAGATTGTTCAGCGATTATCTCAACACCATCTAAAGTCACAGAATCGGACTCTAGATTTATAACACCTAGATCAACTACTCTTTGGGTAGGATTTACCTCCAAATCTAAAGTTTTGTAGCCAATAAATTGAAACTGTAAAGTTTGTTTTTTGTTAGGTATTGTTAGTTCAAAGAAACCATTGTCGTTAGTGATAACACCAGTAACAACTTGGTCTTGATCCATTAAAGCAACCGTAACATATGGAATACCTTGATTTAGGTCTTGGTCAAATACAACTCCTTTAACAAGTGTTGTATTTTGGGCTAGTGAACTAGAAATAGTTACTATTGAAAATATTATAATTAATAAAAGTCTCATAATCTGATTTTTTAAAGATTTATTTAGATAGGCCTTACTTAAATAGTCTGTTAATCTCAAGAAATGTTACAGTATTACAGTGTTTTTTTTTACATAAAAAATTAATTATTAAAATAATTACTTGTATATTAGATTGTTAAGTAACGTCTAATTTTTTTAAAAAAATATGAAATATACAGTGTTTTGTGGCTCTTCCTCGGGTAGTAGAGCTTGTTTTAAAAGTGAAGCTTTTCATTTGGGAACAGTTTTAGCAGCTCGAAATATTCAGGTTGTTTTTGGAGGTTGTAAAGTTGGATTAATGGGGGCTGTGGCAGATGGTGCACTATCTAGAAATGGTATTGTTATTGGTGTTTTTCCCGATTTTTTAAAAGACAAGGAAGTATTGCACCAAGGGATAAGTGAATTAATTTTAGTGGAAAGTATGTACCAAAGAAAAGCACTAATGTTTGACCTATCTCAAGGTTTTATTGCCTTACCAGGTGGGCTTGGCACCTTGGAAGAGCTTTTTGAAGCTCTTACCTTTAGTCAGCTTAATTTGCATCAAAAACCAATTGGACTTCTTAACTTGGAAGGTTTCTTTGACCCCTTGCTAACCATGGTCGAGCAAATGTCAAATCAAGGATTTTTAGATGAAAAAGTAAAAGATTTATTTGTAGTTGCTCAAAATGTTAATGAACTACTTGATAAGATGGCCAGTTATACTTATAAGGGATCCGTAAATTGGGTACAAATGCCAGTTTAGGTTTTAAATAACGTACGCTTATTATTTACACACTACTAATTTAAAGATAATATTGAGTTCATATGCGGGTGATTTAACTAAAGTAACTTGCTAGACTTTAAATTCTTTAAAACACGTGGTGCGAATACTTATTTTTTTTATTTTATTTTGGAATGTTCTTAGTGGACAAAACTTTTATTTCCAAACAATTACCACCTCTGATGGACTCTCTAATAATTCTATAAATAGTTTATATGCTCACCACAATGGTGAAATATGGATTGGAACTTGGGATGGACTGAATATCTATGATGGTACAAAAATTCAGGTTTTTAAAAACGCAGTTATGGATTCAACTTCTTTGGCTGGTAATAATGTTATGCAAATATTACAGGACAAGGATAGAAACACGTGGATTTTAAACGATTCCAAGTACATAAGTAGATATAATGGAGATGGGACGTTTAAAAACTACCTCTTTACTGGCTATCCTTTAAAAATGGAGTTAGATACGCAAGAGAATTTAGTGGTTTTTCTAGAGGATAATACCCAGTACCAATTCCATGAAAATAATTTTAAAAATCAAGCGTATTCTACACATAATGTAGCCCCCTTTGCAAAGGAGTCTGCTTTAAAATTAAAAATTAGACAACTTTGGAGTCAGATGTATCCCAAAGAGCAATTAAATGCAATTTTACCTTTAAAAGAACATCAGTTTTTATTAGGAACTAAAGATAACGGGCTTTTTCATGTAGAGTTGGAATCCGACAGGCTAGTTATTAAAAATAATTATAAATCCGATTCTCCTTTTGGATCCTACTTGACTAGTAATGAAATAGTAGATTTAATTAAAGATGAGTCGGGTGAAATTTGGATTGGTTTTAAAGATGGGGGAATAGCACGAATTTTAAGCACAGATCAAGGTATTTCTATTATAAACTCAACGCATAATACCTTGCCAAAACAAGCCGTTCGAGCAATAAGTAAAGACTCTGATGAAAATATTTATTTAGGCTATTACACCCAGGGATTATATGTGGGTAGCACAAAAGACAATGTGTTTACCCAGTTTAATATTACCCGGGCTAAACAAGATCCTGATTGGTTACGTATCCGAAGTATATTTGTGGATTCCAACCATAGAGTTTGGGTTGGTAGTTATGCTGGTATAATGAGAATTGATAAAGACAAAGTATCTTATTTTACACAAGAAAACCAGCAATGGTTATATCAAAATAGGATTTACAGCTTTGCAAAAGATCAAAATATATTATGGATAGCAGGCTGGGGTGGTTTAAGTAAGTTTAATTTATCTACTGATCAGTTTGAACCGGTTTCACAGGCCTTAGAACTTAGTAAATATCAATTTCGTAAGATTTTTGTTAAAGATGATTTATTGCTATTAGCAACTCAAAGACATGGGATGGTTATTTATAATGCTAAAACAGGTGAGATAAAGGAAGTAAATCAAGATAGTGGATTAATAGGTAATAGCTTATTTGATATCTATTACGATCCGGTATATAAACAGTATTGGATTGCCTCATTAGGAGGTATAAGTATCTTAAACGACCAATTTATTAATGTTCTAGATTTAACAGAAAAACAAGGATTACCGAGTCATTTAGTTTATAGTCTAAATCAAAATGATGGCAAAATTTGGGTTAGTACCACAAAGGGAATTGCCAATATTGATATGAGTAGTAAGACTGTTTTAAGTTATAATAATTTAGCACCCTGGCAGGGATTAGAATTTTCCGAAGGAGCTTATTTTAAAGATTCAAACAATACACTATTGTATGGTGGCACTCAAGGAATAAATGTATTGGAACCTAGTAAATTAACTAGTGGGTTGGATAATTATAGCTTTAAACTTTGGATAGATAACTTGCCAGTTCAGGTCAATCAAGATATTATAAGGCCTTACAAACAAAATAGTTTAACCATGGAGTTGTATCCAAGGGGATTTAGTAATTACGCAAGCACACAATTTGAATATCGTATAGTAGGACTTTTTAATAATTGGAGAAATTTAAATCAACAAGTACAATACCTTGATAATTTATCCCCTGGAGTTTATACCATTGAGATTCGCGATATTTCATCTGATAATAAAACTATAGTTTATCGTAAAAATTTTTCTGTTTTAGCTCCATTTTACCAAAAAAGCAGTTTTGTGGTGGTTGTAGGTGCTTTACTTCTTGTTATGCTATATTTTTGGTTTAGGCGCAAGGAATATACTCAGCAAAAAAAACAAAAGATTCTACAACAAAAAATAAGGGAACGTACCTTGGAGATTGCCCGACAAAAGCAAGATTTACAAAGGCAAAATAATGTATTAAATGATTTAAATATTCAAATTACTGATCAACAAAAAAAATTGTTGATTTTACATAGTAATTTGAAGAATCAAGATATTGAAATGGATAATTTTAAAGCATTTTTATTATCTAAATTAAAAACTCCTATCATTCATTTATTGAGTTTAATAGAAAAAGAGGTTGATAAGAAAACGCTGAAAAGTCAGGCCTCGACAATTTATAACCTAATTAAAGAATGGGATCATTTACAACAGATTAAACAACTTGACTCACATAAACCTATGGTTTTAAATGTTAAGGAGTTTATTGAGGAATTAATTAAGCAAATTGCAAACCAGACCAATAAACAAGAGCAAGTATTGGTAATGGAAAACAACTTATCAACTATATGGATAGAAATCGATGTACTTCGTTTAAAAATGTTACTTACCTATATAATTTATGAATCCTTGAAATATTTTCAAAGTGGTGATAAATTAAAAATACAAGTGTTTAAAGATCAAAATAGTTTGTGTTTTAATATAAAATCAAATTCTGCTTTTTTGAAACAACATTGGAATCAAAATAGTGAATATAGTCCTTATTACAGAGCTATTAAAACTTTATGCGAAGACTTACATGGCGATATGATTTTCAGACAAAATAAAGAGTTTGACCTGGAAATAAGAATCAATAATATTCAGATTGTAGATCCAGGTAAACAATCAGCTGTTAATTGGGATATTCTTTTAGAGGATATTAAAATATTACCTAAAGATAAGATTAATATTTTAGTTTTTAGTTCAAGTAATAACCAACTTGTGGTAAAACAAATTATGGAGAAGTATGCACAATGTAATTTGGTTTTTGCCCATCAGGTTAGTCAAGGTATTAATTACTTAGAAAACTATGCTTTTCAGGGGGTATTAATATATGATTTGGATTTAAATTATATTTTACAAAGTTTTTTACTACAAGGTAAAAAATTTTTACAAAAGAAGTTGATTCCTGTATTTTATCTATGCCAACAAGTTGATTATATTTTAGAAGAGCAATTGTATAGTCTAGGGGTAAGCCAAATCTTACATCTACCATTATCTGAGAAGTTATTTAAGTCTAAAGTTATTCAGCCTTTAGAAATGGTTAAAAATAACGCTTTGACAAAACAAAGTATTGCCTTGGAGTATAATCCGCAGAAGCTGCATGTTTCGTATGATCAAAAGTTATTACAACAAGCTATAAAACTGATCCATAGTAAATATAGTCAACCTGATTTTAATATTGAGCAGTTAGCTAAAGAACTAGAGATATCAAAAATAAAGTGTTATCGTTTATTTAAAGAATATTTAGATCAAGCTCCTATGGATGTTTTAATTGAAATGCGAATGAAACATGCTGAGTTTTTATTAAACCAAAGTAAAGATTTAACAATCTCGGAGATTAGCTTTGAATGTGGCTATAATGATCCAAAATATTTTAGTAAAACATTCAAGAAATTTTTTGGACAGTCACCAAGTACTTACGCAAAAGAGTTACTGTAACTATTTTGCTATAGGTTTATCTAGAAGTTAAGAGAATGTTTCTGAATAAAAAGTACACTATTTTGCTATGCAAGGCACCAGTATTTGAAACAAAAATCAACTTTTATGATGGATTATTCCCCCTGAAATATTGGTATTGCTTCTATTTTCGCTATGAAATTTTAGAACAATAACAATGAAAAAATTTTTACTTTATTGGGTACTAACCCTAGGTTGCATATTTACCGTTAATGCACAAGTTACTATTAAAGGGAAAGTAATAGCCGTGGAAGACCAAACCCCGATTTCATTTGCTACTATTATAGCAAATGAAAATTATGACACATGGACTACAACGGATATCGATGGAAATTTTACTATAGAGTTACAAAAGACAAGTGGAACTCTAGCTGTTGAATATATTGGTTATACAATGACTACCATTGACTATAACGGAAGTCAAACTCTAACAATTCAAATGGTAAGCGAGCAAAACCTATTAGATGAACTTGTATTAATTGGTTATGGTACCTCCAAGAAAAAAGATGTTACCACATCTATTGCAACCCTAGAGGATGTTGATCAAATAACTTCTAGACCTGTATCTAATTTGAACGATTTTTTGCAAGGCCAAGTTGCTGGTGTAACCGTATTAAGCCAAGGAGGTGATCCTGCAGAATCCAGTAAGGTGATTATAAGGGGGACTGGCTCTTTAGCAAACGAACAGCCATTAACCGTAGTGGATGGTGTACCATATTATGGTCCGGCAATCAATCCAAATGAAATTGCTTCGATTTCTATATTAAAGGATGCCGCTGCCGCTGCCATATATGGTGCTCAAGCTGCCTCGGGAGTAATTGTTATTACAACTAAAAAAGGAATTGTAGGTGAGCCCAGAGTTTCTTTAAATATGTATAGTGGCGTTTCCAAGGCAACTAATTTACCAACTCCATTAGATGCAAGTGGTCAATCTTGGGCTTATAATACCGCCGCAGATAATGCTGGAGCTCCCAGGCAATCTGCGCATGATCCTTTGGTAAATCCTTGGGGCGCGGTAACACGCACAAATTGGATGGATGAAATTTTTAGAACAGCGGCTACACATAATTTAGATGCAAGTATTTCTGGAGCAACAGATAAAACAAATTACTTTACATCTTTTGGGTATAATAAAAAAGAGGGAACTTTAGTTGGAACTTTCTCAGAACGATATAGTTTTCGGGTAAAATCAGATTATAAAATGTCTGAAAAAATAAGTATCGGGCAAAATGTATATTACTCCAATACCGATGCGCAAGGAACCAATACAACTAGTTCTTACTCTGGAAGTATTATCAATGCACTTTATATGCCTTCTGCAGCCTCTGTATATGATTCTAATGGAGCTTTTTCTGGAGTAGTGCCACATGATCTTGCTGGCTTTGCAGGGGCTTATGGGGATGTTTACAATCCAGTGGCTCTATTATTGAGGCCGACTCAAAGTAATCCAACTAATTTTTTAATGGCTAATGTTTATTTGGACTATAGGATTCTTGAGGGACTTAGTTTTCGATCTTCATATAGTTATGATTTTACAAATAACCGGTTTAAAAAATTTACACCAAAGGCTCCCGAATTAGGTAGAACAAATCTTAATAATTATCTATTAGAGAGTAGTTATGATAAAAAGCACTGGATTTGGGATAACCAAATAACATATCATAGGACTTTTAATAAGCACGATTTAAATCTTACGGCTATTTATTCTGCTCAAAAAACCAATTATAATTATATCTCCCAACAAGGAGAAGGGTTTAGTAGCGAACAAGCATTTAATCAATTTATGGGCAATGCATCTATTATTCGTAAACCTACAACGCAGGTTTGGCAAGAAGCATTAAACTCGATTTTAGCTCGTGTAATGTATAGTTATGATGATAAGTATTTTATGTCGGCTAGTTTACGTCAAGATAAAACATCGCGTCTAGCTCACAATAATCAGTCCGAGATTTTTCCATCCGCTTCCTTGGGTTGGAGAATATCGCAAGAAAATTTCTTTAACCTTGAACAAATTACGGAATTAAAACTAAGAGGTTCTTGGGGACAAATCGGTAACGTTAACTCTGTTGGTTATTATTCTTTTGATGTGCCTCTTAGTACAACTGATGTTATTTTAGGAGAAGATGGAACTTTAAGCGGTAAGGGAACTTATGTAAATAGACAATCTAATGCTGATTTGAAATGGGAGACTTCTGAGTCGTGGAATATAGGGATAGATGCTGGATTTTTCAATGGAAGATTAAATCTAGTAGCTGATTATTTTAATAAAAGAACTAAGGGGATGATTCTACCGGGGCTTGAGGATGCGCATCATGGAACTCTAGCGGCTGATGTAAATGGGGGAGAAGTGTTAAATAAGGGACTAGAATTATCTTTAAGTTATTATGGGAATATTGGAGAAAAAGGATTTGAATATAAGTTATATGGTTCAACAAGCTTTTTATCTAACTCGTTGACAAATTTAGATGGATATAATAAAAGTGGAATTGATTACATAGCTCATGGAGATAACGTTAGAAGTACCTTGACTCCTTACCGATCTGTAGTGGGACGTGCTTTATATTCAACTTATTTGGTACCTTATTTAGGAATTTTTCAAAATCAGGATCAAATAAACGCGCATACCAATGCAAATGGGCAATTAATTCAACCCAACGCAAAACCAGGAGATTTTATTTTTGCTGATTCAAATGGAGACGGGAAAATTGATAATGCAGATAAGGTGTTTATGGATGCTTATGTTCCTAAAGTAACCTATAGCTTTGGTGTAAATGCGGAGTATAAAAACTTTGATTTAAATTTATTTTTTCAGGGTGTGGCAGATATTAAGGTGTTTAACGGTTATAAGTTTACAGCCTATAACGCATCCCAGCAAGGATATAATCTAGATAATAGAGTTTTAGATGCCTGGACCCCGACTAATACTAATACAAACATTCCAAGGTTATCTACAAAAGATGATAACCAAAACTTCGGTACAGCCTCAAGTTGGTATTTAGAAGACGCTTCTTATTTGCGATTAAAAAATATAACAATAGGTTACACTCTACCTGAATCGGTAATTAACCGTCTGACAAAAGGGGCTTCACTTAGATTTTTTGTTTCCGCAGAGAACTTATTCACAATTACTGGTTATAAAGGGATAGATCCAGAGGTTGGTGGCATTGGTTTGGATGTAGCAAAATACCCAGTATCTAGAACTATTTCAGCAGGATTATTACTTAATTTTTAATGTTTCTTATAATGAAAAAGCAACAAATTTTTAAAAATATAGCTCTTTTAAGCATAAGCTTATCTCTAACATTTGCTGCGTGTAGCTCAGATTTCACGCAGTTAGATCCTCAAGGGAGTCCTTCTTATGAGAATTTCTGGAAGACACCGCAAGATGCCATTGAGGCCTCCAATAGTTTATATCAATTAATGGATGAAAATGAATTATTTGGTCGCGGTTTCTTTTGGTTCATAAATGCCTCAGATGATATGGTCACAGGCCGATTAAATGCAACGGCAGATAATATTAAAAATTTTAATATGACTGGAGATGAAAGTTATGTTAATAATATTTACCACGACTGTTATAAGGTTATTAGAAGAGCAAATGACATTATCTTAAATGTTCCTCAGATGGATTTATCGCAAAGTTTAAAAGATAGAATTCTTGGAGAAGCTTACTTTATGCGTGGTTTCCACTATTTTTGGTTAGCTCACACTTATGGAGATAATGGTCAAAATGGAGGAGTGCCTATAGTTACCCAAGAAAATATGAGTGAACCAGCCGGAAGTTTTTCTAGACCTAAAAGTGTGATTGATAACTATAAACACATTATAGAAGACTTAACAAAAGCATCTGAGTTGTTACCTTTATTTACCCAGTATACAGGTGAGGATTTCGGGCGAGCACATAAGGATGCTGCTTTGGCTTATATCGCGAAAACTAATTTATACTGGGCACAGTATGATAGTAGTAGATATCAACAGGTGATAATCTATAGTGATGCAGTGACCAATTCTGGTTCGGGTCGAGCCTTGATCAATACAGGGAATCCAAAGCAGGATTTTCGTTTATTACATAGTAGTGAGAATAACTGGACACAGGAATATATTTGGTCAGTCAACTCTGGAGTAGAAGGTGGAAGCATCTTGCCAGGATGTTTTTTAGAGAATAAAGGATGGGGAAGTTATAATGGTTGGGGCTATTTTACTCCAACTCAAGATTTATATGAATCCTACGAAAAGGGAGATGCCCGTTTAGGTATTACTTTATTGGTTTTTGGTGATGAGTTTACTTATTTCGGTCAGAATAAACGTTATCAATCTGAAAATTCCTTATCTGGGTTGCAGTTCAATAAATACATGTATGAGTACTCTTTTGAAAATGCATTGGGAAATTATATTAATATGAATGGCGATAAGCCTACAACTAAATATAACGTTCCCCTTATGCGATATGCTGAGGTGTTATTAATGAAAGCTGAAGCACAAATTATGTTAGGTCAAAATGCTGATCAAGCCTTGAATCAAATTAGACAAAGAGCAGGACTAGCTCCAAAATCAGGAGTAACCCTTGTTGATTTAAAACAAGAGAGGCGCTCTGAGCTTGCAGGAGAATTTGCAAATAGACATTTTGATTTAGTTAGATGGGGAGACGCTAAGCAGGTTTATAGTAAGCCTTTATACGGTAGAATACATCAAGATAGGTCTAATCCAGATTCTCCTTTTAGCATTCAAGAAATTTGGAAAGCAAGAAATTTTGATGACTCTTTTATGCATGTTTGGCCAATTCCCAATAAAGCAGTACAATCCTCTGGTATTAGTCAAAATATAGGATGGTAAAACTTGTTAAAACATAAAAAATAAAACTTAGAATTTAAAAAATTTAAATACGAAATGAAAAAGGTAATACTTTCTGTGGCTCTGATCTGTAATTTGTGGGGATTTGCTCAAAATAAACAATCACTATTGTTGCATTCTCATAATGATTATAAACAAGAAATCCCTTTTTTTAATGCCTATACAAATGGACTAAGATCCATAGAGATAGACTTAATAGATATTGATAATAATCTTTATGTAGCCCATGAGATGGAAACAATTGATTATTCGCGTACCCTAGAGAAGTTATATCTAGAACCTTTAAAACAAGTAGCTGATTTAAATTTGGGTCAAATCACGGATTTACAGTTTTTGATAGACATTAAAAATAGTCCCGAAAACACAATGGATCTATTAGTTGAAAAACTTAAAAAATATGAGGATATACTTATAGATTATAATATAAAATTTGTCATTTCAGGTAAAAAACCAGATTTAAAGTATTTTTTACAAACTCCAAACTACATTTTTATCGATTATCAAAGTTTGGATTTAATTAAAGATCCTTTAATTTGGAGTAAAGTAGCAATGGTGAGTTTAAATTTCTCGGATTTTAGTGTATGGAATGGTAAAGGTAGATTGGTGGAGAAGGAAAAGGAAAAGATTCAACAAATAGTGAAAAAAGTACATCAAAGCGGAAAGCCAATTCGTTTTTGGGGAACTCCAGATGGGAAAACAGCTTGGAAAGCTTTTTATGATTTAGAAATTGATATTATTAATACAGATAATCCATTTCAAATAAAAACATATTTTGATAACCTGTCCGCTTACTTGTATCCTGAAAGTAGCATAAGAAGTGAAATTTATAAACCTAGTTTTAAAAGCGACAATAAAAAAACAAAGATAAATAATGTTATACTTCTTATAGGCGATGGCAATGGATTGACTCAAATTTCCGCAGCAGCTCTAGCAAATAATGGTGATTTAAGTCTATTACAATTAAAGAATATGGGACTTATAAAAACACAAGCTGCTGATGATTTTACAACAGATTCAGCCGCCGCCGCAACAGCTCTATCCACCGGAGAGAAAACCTATAATCGTTCCATTGGGATGTCTCAAAATAGAGAGCCTCTACAAAATATAGCCCAATACTTGCATATGCATGATTTTAGTACAGGTGTAATATCTACCGATGAGGTTGTGGGTGCTACTCCTTCTGCTTTTTTTGCACATCAATTCGATAGAGATCATAGTGATTTAATTGCTAAGGATTTAGTGAATAGTAATCTTAATTTATTTATTGCAGGAGGATCTAAGTATTTTTCAGACTTAAATATTCAAGAAAATTTCACCCTTTTGGATAGTGTTCAACAGGTAGGTAAAAGTAATCATGATAAAGTCGGGGTATTTTTAGCCCCAGGCGGGGTAGATGGAGTAATTCAAGGTAGAGATGATATTTTAGCCAGAGCTACAAAGGAATCGATTGCTTTTTTTACCAAAAAGAAAAAACCATTTTTTTTAATGATAGAAGCCGCAAAGATAGATTCCTATGGACATAGTAATAATACCTCTGGTATTGTTACAGAAGGGATAGACTTTGATAAAGCAATAAGCCAAGCCTTGGAGTTTGCCGATAAAGACGGACATACTCTGGTAATAATTACAGCCGATCATGAAACAGGTGGATTTGCCATACCTCAAGGGAACATGAAAAAAGGAATGATAGAAGGTGATTTTATTTCCAATGATCATACAGGTGTGATGGTTCCTATATTTGCATATGGACCACATTCTTCGGAATTTCAAGGAGTTTATGAAAACTCAGAAGTTTATGGTAAAATACTAAAGGTCTTAAATTTAAAAAACAAATAAACGATGAGGTTTTATTGTATTGTTATATTTCTGTTTTTTAGCAGTTTTTGTTTAGCTCAAAATTCCATTAGCGGGATAGTCTATCTTGACTTAAATGATAATAACCAATGGGATCAAGGTGAACCTGGGATCAAGGATGTGGTAATTAGTAATGGGCAAGATATAACAACAACTAATGACTTTGGTGAATATAAAATACAGACAATTCCCGATGCAACGGTTTTTCTTATTCAGCCTAAGGGAATGTCTACAAAACTGGGAGATTATAATATTTCCCAGTTTTATATCGATTATAATAAAGTGAATACGATTGAAAAGTATGACTTTGCATTAAAAAAATCAAAACAAGATACTTACCAAATAGCTCTTTTAGGAGATATGCAAGTTGATGTGTCGGATGATATAGATCATATAGAAAAATTAGTTGTTAGTGAATTATTCGAAAATAAACCAGATCTGATTTTTCCCTTAGGAGATATTAGTTTTGATAATTTAAATATTTTTAGTTCAGTAGCGCAAAGCTTAGCTTTAATACAAAAACCGGTATATTATGTAATAGGTAACCATGATTTAGATTTTAATCGACCAGTGTATCAAAGGGATTATAGTTTTCGCAATGTATTTGGACCTTCTTATTATGCATTGGAATATGGGCAAGAGTTATTTATTGTACTTAATAATATTCTTCCAACAGATGAAAATAAATACAAAGGATCCTTAGATTTAAGACAAAAAAAATTTCTGAAAAATATTTTAAATCATTATTCGGACAAAAATAAAGCGCTTCGAATTATCATGCATATTCCATTGGAGTACATGGATGATAAAAAGGAGATTTTGACCCTTGTTGATTCTTATACAGAGGTGATGTTAATCAGTGGACATACCCATACACAATACCATCGTTATTATCCAAGAGAAAATAAAAAAGCGGTTCATCAATTAGTAGGTGGAGCTTTATGTGGATCTTGGTGGCAAGGTCCACATGATCTAGAAGGTATACCCTTGGGGTTAATGTATGATGGAACACCAAAAGGGTATTGGTATTTAAATAAAAATGCATCTGAACAAACCTTTTTGTCTTATAAGGTTTCGGGGCTTAGTGAAAAACAGCAAATGCATATTTGGGTTCCTTCTGTTAAACAATGGGATACGTTGAAAAATCAGTTAAATGAGCCTTACATTTATGCAAATGTATTTGCTGGTGATCAATTTACGCAAGTGCAGATAACTCTGGATGGAGAAAATTGGTGGGAAATGGAGAGGTTCTTAGGAGTAGATCCTTTTTATAGAGAATTATCCTTATTGCAACAAACCGGTAGATATGAAAGTTTAAAATCTGCACCTATAAGTAAAGCGCAAGTAAATAGTGAACATCTTTGGCGATTTCAAATTCCTCAGGATTTACCTAAGGGCAAGTATATAATACAAGTTAGAGCTAAAAACGCCAAAGTTGGGATTGATCACCAAAGTTTTAAGATTTATAATCACATATAGTTTTATTATTTTTCCTTAAAAAATATATTATTTCAAGTGTTGTAAAACAAAGCTAATCTTCTCCTAAGGATTAGCTTTTGTTGTTTTTGAACTGTATTAAACAATCGGTAAAAATGAATGAACGACGCACAACCCTCAAAAATTCTTTTTTTTGAAAATTAAATGATTTAATATAGGCTATTTTTGTATTTTAGGTTGATTATAAAAATACCCAATATGGATAAGCAAAACAATATAGCTATTTTAGTTGATGGAGATAATGCTCAGGCAAAACTTCTAACCAATATACTGGAGGAGGTTTCTAAGTATGGTAAAGTAACTATTCGTAGGATTTATGGAGACTGGACTACACCACAGATGAATAGTTGGAAAGAGTTATTAAATGATTTGTCTTTTTCACCAATTCAAAAATTCAATTACACTACGGGAAAAAACTCAACCGATAGTTCTTTAATTATTGATGCTATGGACATTTTGCATGATAAAATGGTCGATGGTTTTTGTATAGTTTCAAGTGATAGTGATTACACAGGTCTAGCAAAGAGGATTCGTGAAGAAGGTATTTTTGTGATGGGGGTAGGTGAGAAAAAGACACCCAATGCATTTGTGCAATCCTGTGAGATATTCACCTATTGTGAAACACTAATGCCTAAGATTAAAATTAAGGATAAAGTTAGTCCAAATAGAAAGTCGGCTCAAGTGGAAGAAGACGATAATAAATTACTAACAAAAAAAGAGTATAATTTGGTAGATAAAGCTTTCCAAATGTCTGTTGATGAAGAAGTAGAGGCTTATATTTCTACAGTGGGGGGGAACCTTCGAAAATTAAATCCCAGTTTTGATGCGAGGGATTATGGATTTAAAAATCTTACAGAGCTTTTTAAACATTTGAAAACTTACGAGGTAATCAATAACAATGTGAAAGGATTAAATCATCCTCTGGTAAAAAAAGTGTAATTTACATATTATAGAAAGTCTAACCATCTAGGTTAGACTTTTTTTTGAAAGTTTTTTGTGTTAAGAAATTCAATAACAACACAAGGTTTTAGTAAATTCTTATATTTGTAGAATAACAAACAAGAATAATCGATGAAAATTACGTATATGGCTGCAATAATATTAGCCTTAAGCATCTCTAGTTGTCAACAACAACAGAAAGATTCATTAACTTCTGATAAACAACAAGTTGATTCTACTTTTAATTATAGTGTGGATCGGTTTGCGGATATAGAAGTACTAAGGTATAAAGTGCCAGGATGGGAAGATTTAACTTTAAAAGAGCAAGAGTATGTATATTATTTGACCCAAGCTGGTTATGTGGGTAGGGATATTATTTGGGACCAAAATTATAAACATAATTTGAAGATTAGAAGAGCTTTAGAGAATATCTATACAAATTACCAAGGGGATAAACAAGACTCTCAATGGAAAGAATTTGAAATTTATTTAAAAAGAGTATGGTTTTCCAATGGAATCCATCATCACTATTCTAATGATAAAATAAAACCTGGATTTACCCAAGAGTATTTAACAAATTTAATGGATGCAACTAAAACCACTCTAGATCCAAAGGTTACTGCTATTTTATTTAACGACCAAGATAACAAGAAAGTTAATTTGGATAGCTCTAAAGATCTTATCAAAGCAAGTGCTGTTAATTTCTACGGTGATGATATTACGGCTCAAGAAGCGGAGGATTTTTATGCTGCGATTCAAAGTGTGGATCCCAATAGACCACTTTCAACAGGACTTAATAGTAAATTAGTAAAAGAAAATGGGAAGCTAGTTGAAAAAGTTTGGAAAAGTGGCGAAATGTATTCCCCGGCTATTGATAAGATTATTTATTGGTTGGAAAAAGCAAGAACAGTAGCGGAAAACGAGCAACAATCTGATGCCTTAGCTTTATTAATAGAGTTTTACAAAACAGGAGACTTACAGCTTTGGGATGATTATAATGTTGCATGGGTACAAGCCACTAAAGGAAATATAGACTATAATAATGGTTTTATTGAGGTATATAATGATCCTTTAGGACATAAAGGATCTTATGAGAGTGTCGTGCAAATCAATGACTTTGATATGTCTAAAAAGATGCAAGTGCTTTCTGAGCAAGCTCAATGGTTTGAAGATAATTCTCCCCTTCAAGCAGAACATAAAAAACAAAATGTTGTTGGAGTTACATACAAGACCGTAGTAGTGGCAGGAGAATCAGGGGATTCCTCGCCTAGTACTCCCATTGGTGTAAACTTGCCTAATGCAGATTGGATCCGTGCCGAGCATGGAAGTAAATCCATTTCTTTAGGAAATATAATTGATGCCTATAATCAACAAGCAGCAGAAGGGCAGTTAAAGGAATTTGCTCATGATCAACAAGAAGTAGAACTTGAACAAAAATATGGACAGTTAGCCGATAAGTTACATACTGCATTGCATGAAGTTATAGGCCATGCTTCGGGACAAATTAATAAAGGTGTAGGTCAGCCGAAAGAAACTTTAAAAAGTTATGCATCCACCCTTGAGGAAGGTAGAGCAGATTTAGTAGGTTTATATTATTTATATAACCCTAAGTTAGAGGAGATAGGATTAGTGGAAGACTGGCAGCAAGTTGGAAAAGCCGCTTATGATGGGTATATTAGAAATGGATTAATGCTTCAGCTTGTACGTTTGGAACCTGGGACAGATATAGAGGAGGCTCATATGAGAAACCGTCAGTGGGTTAGTGCCTGGGTGTTTGAAAAGGGGAAAAAGGATAATGTGATTGAAAAAGTTCAACGAGATGGGAAAACTTATTTTAATATTACTGATTATGATAAGTTAAATGATTTATTTGGACAACTTTTACGAGAAACCCAACGTATAAAGAGTGAAGGAGATTATCAGGCAGCAAAACAATTAGTTGAAAATTATGGGGTTAAAGTAGATCAGGACATTCATAAAGAGGTCCTAAAAAGGAATGCTAAATTTAATGCAGCTCCGTATAGAGGATTTGTAAATCCGATAATCGTACCTAATAAAAATCAGCAAGGACAAATTGTTTCTTTTACAATTGAGCAACCAGAGAGTTTTTCAGCTCAAATGTTACAATATGCTAAAGATTACAGTTTCTTACCGGATAATAATTAATAAACATAATAAAAGCTAATCAAAATAATGGTTAGCTTTTTTTTTTCAATTTAGCTCTAGACTAAAACAATTGCGTGGTTGGCAATCTTGTTGGTTGAAATTTCTATATTTTAAAAATAAGCCATTACCTTTGTATCTTATTTTTACAACTTTTTATAATGAATAATTTTTCTACTTCAGAACAAAAAGGGCATTCTTCTTTAAAGCGCGCTTTTATGTTTCTCGGAGTTATTTTTGTTGCTTCTAATTTACGTGCCCCTTTAACTTGTGTTGGCCCAGTCTTAGAGCAGATCCGTTTAGAGTTTTCTTTATCTAATACAGCTGTTGGACTTTTATCAACAATTCCATTGATGTGTTTTGCTTTTTTGTCCGCATTTATTCCTAGGCTTTCCAAGAAATGGGGAATGAGTATTGTCTTACTAGGATCTATTGTTTTGTTAACAATCGGATTGTTGGTAAGACCTCTGGGTAGTGTGGTCTCTTTGTTTTTAGGAGCCGCTTTAGTAGGGATGGCAATTACAGTGGGTAATGTTTTAATGCCAGCCTATATAAAGGTGAATTTTCCAAAGAGTGTGGGATTGATGACTGGTATTTATTCTGCATCTATGAATTTAGTTGCTGCTTTAGCAGCTGGATTTAGTATATATTTGGGTGAATTTACTCAATTAGGATGGAAAGGCTCCATTGGGATATGGTCGGTTTTAGCTTGTTTAAGCATCTTTGTATGGTTACCTTCATTAAGTAAATCTAAGTTGGTTTCTAAAAAGGATAAGTCCATCAAAGATTTACCCGACAATATTAACATGTATAGGAATAAGATTGCGTGGTGTGTGACTATATTTATGGGATTACAATCTTTACTGTTTTATTGTATCGCTGCATGGTTACCTAAAGTAACACAAAGTTGGGGAATGGATGTTATCGAATCCGGATGGCTACTTTCCTATGTACAATTTGCTCAGCTACCAATGACTTTTATAGGTGCAGTTGTTGCAGGGAAAATGAAAAATCAGAAACCCTTAGCTGTTTTAGTTGGATTAGTTTTGCTTTTAGGTATTGGAGGAATTATATTATTTAAAACACAATATATCTTATTGTGTTGTATTTTAATAGGTTTGGGAAGTGGTTTGGCTTTTAGCTTGTGTATGATTCTTTTTGTATTGCGAACAAACAATGCCCAACAAGCTGCAAAATTGTCGGCTATGGCCCAAGCATTAGGATATAGTATAGCAGCTATTGGACCACCTTTATTTGGGTATTTGTATGATCAGACTAATAACTGGAATGCTTCGTTTATCTTTTTATTTATAGCAAGCTTAATTTTACTTGTTGTTGGGTATATAGCATCACAAGATAAGCTTATTGAGTAGTAATTTAAGTTGGATATACTTTTATCTCTATTGATTTAGCATAATAACAGATATTGAATCATGCAAGCAAGGATAGTATTTGTTGTTATCTTTAAAACATATAAAAAATACAAAAATGGCTCTTAAAATATTACATACGGCCGATTGGCATTTAGGAAAAAGATTAGATAACTTTAATCGCCTGGAAGAACAAAAACATGTGTTGAATGAAATAATTGACATAGCCGATAAACAACAAGTAGATGTAGTAATAATTGCAGGAGATTTATTCGATACCTTTAACCCCGGTGTGGAGGCTGTCGAACTGTTTTATAAAACATTGAAGCGTTTGTCAAATAATGGAAAAAGACCTGTGATTGCTATTGCTGGAAATCATGATTCACCAGAGCGTATTGATGCTCCTGATCCTTTAGCCAAGGAGTGTGGAATAATTTTTATCGGCCTACCTAAGGCAAAAGTTCCTTGTTTTAAGTTGGATAATGCATTTGAAATAACAAAGTCTGACTATGGTTTTATAGAGATTAAATTAGATTCTCATGAAACACCATTGCGAATTATTCATACCGCTTATGCCAATGAGATTCGTTTAGCTAAAGCATTAGATATTAAAGATAAGTCTGCAGCATTAAGTGCAGCATTACAGGAAAATTGGAATGAGTTGGCACAAAAATACATGGATAATAAAGGCGTAAATCTATTAGTTACTCACCTATATATGCTTAAAAAAGGTGCTCCAGTAATGGAGGAGCCTGATGGAGAAAAGCCTTTGAAATTAGGTAATGCTGATTTAATTTATTCCGATATCATTCCTGAAAATGTACAATATACAGCATTGGGACACTTACATAAGACTTGGAATGTATCCCAAGGTAATAGTCCTGTGGTATACAGTGGAAGTCCATTGAGTTATAGTTTTAGTGAGGCAGGACAAAAAAAACATGTGGTTTTAATTCAAGCCATGGCTGGTCAAACTGTGGATTATACACACATAGAGTTGCGTAGTGGTAGAAGCTTATCCCGGGTAAAATTTGATGAGATTGATTTGGCAATTCAATGGCTTGTAGAAAATCCCTACCATTTGGTTGAGTTAACCATTGTTAGTCAAGAATTTTTAAAAGCAGAAGATATTAGGCGTATTTACCAGGCGCATGATGGCATAATAACTATTATCCCTGAAGTAAATATTAAGAATAATTCTGACAAGTCTTTAATATCCAATCCGGTAAATTTAGACCAAAATATTCAGGATTTGTTTAAAGATTATTTTAAACAAAAGTACCACGGCCAATTACCCAACGAGCAATTAATGGACTTGTTTAATGAAATTTTAAATTAACATTATGATACCTATTAAGTTAACAATTCAAGGGTTGTATTCTTATCAAGAGCAGCAGGTTGTAGATTTTGAGAATTTAACCCAAGCAGGACTATTTGGTATTTTTGGAAAAGTAGGTTCAGGGAAGTCCTCAATTATAGAGGCTATGACCTTTGCTCTTTATGGAGAAAGTGAGAGATTAAACTCTAGAGATAACAGAGCCTATAATATGATGAATTTAAAGTCTAATGAAAGTGTGTTGGATTTTGAATTTTATAATTTTCAAGATTGTAGATATCGTATATATCGTAGTTTTAAACGTAATTCAAAAAAATTTGAAGACGTTAAACGTATAGATGCTATTTTATATAAATGGGAACAAAATCAGTGGCTCCCACAACCTACTTTAAATGTAGTTGAGGTTATTGGTTTAAGTTATGAGAATTTCAAACGTACCATTATCATACCACAAGGTAAGTTTAAGGAATTTATCGAATTAGGCGGTAAAGATAGAACCAAGATGATGCAAGAAATTTTTGGTTTGGATCGTTTTGATCTTTTGGATAAAGTCAAAAAACAGGCTGTGATTTGTAAAACAAAAATAGATCAACTAAACGGACAGCTTTTAAGCTATAGTACGATAACACCCATCTTAATTAAAGAAAAGTCTATACAGTTAGTTCAACAAGAAAAACTTGTTGAACAATTAAATAAACAGCTGCTAAACGAGCAAAAAGATTTTGAGGCACTCAAAGCGATTCAAGCTGATATATATACATTAGAACAGAAAAGCAAATCTTTACAAAATCTTTTAGAAATAGAGCCTAGTTTAGCTTTGCAGAAAAAAGATTTAGAGATTTATGAAGATTTATCTCGAGATTTCTCCGCTGTGATTTCTCAGGTTAAGCAAAATGCTAGGTCTTTAGATCAAAAAAAGGAAGCAATTCAAAATACGCAAGATCAATTAGTTTCATTGCAGAATCGCTTGGAAAAGGTGAGCCAAGATTTAATTGTAGTGAATCAAAGTTACGAACAATTAGATGTATTAAAAAATACCATACAAGAGTTAGGGTATGTTGGTCAGGTTTGCAAAGCAAGTAAAGAACTACAAACCTTAGAATTACAAGTTAAAAAAGGTGAGGACCAAATAAATATAGCAAAACAAAAATTAAGTGATTTAAGAATTCAGTATTCTGATAAACAAAAAGAACTTGAAACTCAGAA
The DNA here is from genome assembly GCF_054871605.1 of Myroides sp. LJL119. Taxonomy (NCBI): domain Bacteria; kingdom Pseudomonadati; phylum Bacteroidota; class Flavobacteriia; order Flavobacteriales; family Flavobacteriaceae; genus Myroides; species Myroides sp. LJL119. The sequence continues at coordinate 7,133 of NZ_JBTXLO010000010.1, read as the reverse complement.
AAAGGAGTTGATTGATTCTGCCGTCTTAATGCAGATGGAGGCTTGGTTTACCTCTATGCAACATATAAGTAAAACAGGGAAAGATCAAGCTAAAAAAGTTAAAGCCCTAGAGAATCAGATCAAGGAAGTAGAGTTTGACATTAAGAATAATATAGTAAACTTAGGATCAAACTGGAGAGATAGTATAATACAGCAAAAAACGCAAAAAGAATTTTTACAGAACCAACTTGAAGATCAACTAAGACATTTAAAGGTTTCTTTACAGTTAGGTAAATATGGACATGAATTAAAGCCAGGAAGTCCCTGTCCTTTATGTGGCTCAAAACAGCACCCCAATATTAACGCAATTCCCTATCAAGAGAATCAAAAGATTATTGTTGAAAAAGAACAAGAAATAAAACAATTAAAAGACGATTATCAAAATTTGCTAGTTATCGAGGCACAAATAGCAAATCTATTTGATAAACGAGAATTGATAAAACAGAGTTTTCAGTACGAAAATACAATATTGAATAACCTTCGTTTAGAGCTTACAGCTTTACTTAAAAATTACATTTGGAGGGAATATTGTGATAATAATATAGAGAGTTTCTCTGGATTTAAACAAGCGGTAGATAAGAAAAAGCTATTAGTTAATGAAACAGAAAAGTGTTTATCCGATCTAATTACACAAGGAGAAGCGGCAAAATCTGCTGTGGATATTGCCATAGGCTCTTTGTCGGAGATTCAAATGAATCATGCACGAGTGAGCAGTGATTTACAGGCTAATACAAAGTGGATAAAGACTCTTGATGTTTCAGCTTATTTAGATAAGTCAGAGCATCAAATAAAGCAAGAGATACTTCAAGGAAGTGATAATATTACTCAAATTGAATTAAGGTATAAGCAATTAACACAAACCAAACAAGAGCTTTGTGTAGAGCTAAGTGGTGTTCAAATGCAAAAAAAGAACTTAACTAAAGATATTCAAGAATTGGATGTATTTAGATTAGAGTTAAATAAAACTGTTGCTGAACTATTACAAAAGCATAAGTTGATAAATATCAAAGAAGTTCAAGATATTATTGAAAAAGATTTAGATGTTAGAGCGCTTCGAGAAGAAATACAAAATTTTTATATAAACCTTGAGTTATTAAAGACACAAATTAAAGAAGTTAGTCATAGAATTCCCCAAGAGAAATTTGATGTAGATAATTTTGAAAAAAAGCAAGAATTAGTAAAACATTTAGAAAATTCATTGCAGGAAAAAAAGTCTTTTGTAGCGGTACTACAGACTGAAAAAAAACGACTTGAACAGGATTATGCTTTAAAAGTAGAGTTGCAACAAGAATTTGAAGTTTATGATTCAAGATTGAAAAATATTCAAATATTGGATAATATGTTTAAAGCAGCTGGTTTTGTAAATTATGTTTCGGGAATTTATTTAGATAACCTTTGTAAGATGGCTAATATACGCTTTCATAGATTGACAAATAATCAATTAAGTTTGCAGCTTAATTCTGCAAATGAATTTGAAATTTTAGATTATTTAAATGATGGAAAACCAAGAAGTGTAAAGACCTTATCGGGTGGGCAAATATTTCAAGTTTCTCTATCTTTGGCTTTAGCCTTGGCCGAGAGTGTACAGAGTTTATCTAAAAGTGATAAAAATTTCTTTTTTATTGATGAGGGCTTTGGTACACAAGATTCTGAATCTGTTAATATGGTATTTGAAACCCTTCAGAATTTACAAAAAGAAAATAGGATAGTGGGAATTATATCTCATGTTGATGAGTTGCAAGATAGGATACCTTTGTCTGTAACAGTTATAAAAGATCCTCATAAGGGAAGTATAATCGTCGATAGTTTCTAATGACTTTTGTGAAATCGATTTAGTTTTTATTATGATAAAATTAAGAAAATGTTTTATATTGCAACGAAATAAAAAAAATAATTATGGAAACAAGTAAGTTTGAATCGCATCAAGAGTTAAAGCAAAAGCCAAACAATTATATGGCCTTGTCTATTATAGCAACTATAGTTAGCCTTTGCTCTTATTGGTGTATTGGATTTATTTTAGGTATTGTTGCAATTGTTATGTCAAGTCAATCTACAGCTAAGTACAATAAAGGTGATTACCAAGGGAGTGTTACATCTGCCAAAAATGCTAAGATATTAGCCATTGTAGCAATTGTAGTTGCTGTAGCTACTTATATTTATACTTATTATACTATTCAACAAGCTGGTGGTATAGATATTTTTATTGAGGAATTCCAAAATGCAATGCAAGAAGCACAACAACAGTAATTAGTTATTTGAAAAGGTTTTTTTTGCGGATATTTTATCTGTCTATAGCTATTGCACTTGTATTGGGGTATACCAATTTGTTTGTAAACAATGGTGTGGCTGTTGGGTGTAGTTTTTATGAAAAAACAAAATTGCTATGTCCAGGTTGTGGGGGACAAAGAGCTATTAGTTCCTTGCTTAAAGGACAAATAAAGCAAGCTATAGAATTAAATGCTTTGATTATCGTTTATCTACTTATATTGGGTTATTTATATATAGCTCTAATGGAAGTATTTGTTGTTAAAAATAAAGAATTTCAAATTAAATATGGTATTCCAAATTGGATGTCTTATTTGTTTATAATAATAATGTTTTTATTCTTTATAATTAGAAATTTATAGAATTCTACTAGTAAAAAAAGATACCCCATGTCTAAATTTTTTAGTCTATGGGGTATTTTTTCATGTAAAAAATTCACTAAAAAGTTGTTGTGTTTTTATCTACCTTAATAAATCTGCTTAAAATAGTAATGGCAATACCAAACACGGATATAATTGCAAAAGCAGTTTTTAAAGAAGAATACTGAGCTATAAATCCTATTACGGGAGGACCCAAAAAAAATCCAATAAAACCTATACTTGTGACTAAAGTTAGTGCTTGTTGAGTTGGTATTGTCTTACTGTGCCCCGCAAGGTTGTAAGCCATCGGAACAATAGCAGAAACCCCTAGTCCAACAATCATAAAAGAAATTATGGTTGTTACGACTTTTGGAAAAATAACACTGCTTAGTAGACCAGTGAAGATTAATAAGCCACAAAAAAATAACGTTTTTTGTTCTCCATACCTCCTTACTGTGTAGTCTGAGATAAAACGACCAGTTGCCATTGTAAACATATATGCGGTTAAACCATACCCAATTAATTCAACTGGAGAATCTACAATGTGTTTCATATACTCACTAGACCAATCGGTCATCGTTCCTTCGGCAACCATAGCAAAGAAGGATAATAAACCCAGTAAGATTATATTTTTATCAGGCATTTGCAATTTGATTTTACCTTGTTTGGTTATTTTATTTTCCGCTGTATCCTTGTTTTGAATTAAATACGGAATACAAATTAAAGTTATTATAATACCTAATGTAGAAAAATAGATAAAGTGTTCTAAGGGTGGAACGTATTTACTGATCATTTCGGCTCCTAACCAAGAGGCGGCAAAACCTCCTATACTCCAAGTACCGTGAAATGAGCCTATAATTTGTCCTTTGTATTTTTTAGATACCTCAATGGCCTGGGTGTTAATAGCTATATTTGTTAAGTTACTACATACCCCAAAAAGAATCAGGTTTAATTTTAATAGCCAGATTTGATTCCAATAGCCAATTCCAATTAAAAGAATGAAATATAATACAAGAAAACATGAGGTGGCTTTTTTACTACCAGTTTTTTGAATTAATGTTCCGGCAAATGGTAAAGAAATTAATGTCCCAATAGAAATAAATAATAATACAAATCCCCAAGCCGAGTCATTCACACCAAAAGAATCTTTTATAGTGGGAATTCTGGAGGCCCAAGAGGCTGAAATACCTCCAAAAAAGAAAAAAAGGATCGTTACAGCAATCCTAGCTAAATGATTTTTCATATAATAAGCTATATAATTCTATGTTACTTGTTGTGTTCTTAAAAAGAAAATGGCAAAATTAGAATATTTAGCCTAATTATTTTCTTTTCTTTTTTTTAAAACTGGTCCATATTAATTTTTAGGCTGGTAATAATCTTTATTAAAAAGAATAATTTAAAACTCTAAGAATAAAGTCCTATTATTTTTCATATTAAATTTCACACTATTTATATATTTTGCCTAATTCTATAAGTTTATTTTTATTTGTTTTCTGTAAATTATATATTTTTTTTGATTTGTTAAGAATAAAATAGTGTTTTATTTTACAAATAGTTATAATGTGTTGGGTTTTGTTTAATAATAGTACTAATGTGTTTTTTAAATTTTGTTAATTTGAAATTATTATTTTAATTTGTAACAATCTGTTAAAGCTTAATGCAATTAAAAAAAGGTATGGAACATAATGTTTCGTACTTTTTTTTTACTCTTTACTGGCATTAATTTGCTGAAATTTTCCATATATAAGGGATTTTAGTATATGAATATTATAGTTTATATTTACCAAATAATATATATTTAATAAAAATATGAAGACGGAAGAGCAATTAAGAGCAAGAAGTGGTAATAAATGCGAGTTGTGCGAATCAAGTGAATTATTAAAAGTTTATGATGTACCCCCTGCAGCTGCTAATGATGCAGATAGAGAAATTCTTGTTTGCAATAAGTGCTTAGAGCAAATTGAAAAAAAGCAAGAATTAGATAGTAATCATTGGCAATGTTTAACAAGCTGTATGTGGAGTGAGTATCCAGCAGTTCAAGTAGTGGCATGGAGAATGTTAAATCGTTTTCGTAATGAAAGTTGGGCCGCCGATGCCTTAGATATGTTGTATTTAGATGATCAACTATTAGAATTCGCAAAACTTAGTGGGGACCACACTGGTGATGGTTCTGTTGAATTGCATAAGGATTGTAACGGAAATATTTTAGTTGGTGGAGATACCGTTACCTTAATAAAAGATTTAGACGTAAAAGGGTCTTCTTTAAATGCGAAAATAGGAACAGCTGTACGTAACATACGTTTAGTTCATGATAATGTTGAGCAAATTGAAGGTAAGGTAGATGGACAAACAATCGTTATCCTTACTAAGTTTGTAAAAAAGCAGGCTTAAAATAAACCGCTATAGATTTTATTGACAGTAAGCTATAGCGGTTTTTTTTTGTTAATATCTAGCCATTTTGGTATACTAAACTCACGAATTAGATTAGCTAATTTATAGTTGTGATAATTTATGGTATTTATCCAACATGCTTCAATTATTTCGTTACTTGGAATTACTAACTGGTTATCTAAGGCTAGATGAAAAATTTGTGCATTAACAATGGTGTTTTCTTCATTTACAGCCTTACTAGAGTGTTTTCCTAAATAAAGAAGAGAATTTGTGGTTATATTGATTTGTAACTCTTCCTGTAATTCTCGAATTAAAGCTTCTTTCGAGGTTTCTTTTGCTTGTATTTTTCCTCCTGCCATCATAAAATAAACAGAATTCTTTTTTCTAACTACTAGCATTTCATTTTTATTGTTTGTTATTAAGGCACAGGCTAAGTTAATTTGGTTTATTGAGTTTTTCATTTGTTGTTTTTAGTAACAAAGTTAAGCTATAAAACGCTTTCTATTCTAATGAGATTACTGAAAAAAAATAGACTGAAGCAGGGATGAAAAAATAAATTGTTGTATGGAGCTAGGTATTTTAATTTTTTTATTATTATTGTACCATGTTTGGGTCATAGGTAAGATTTTTAGTAGAAAAACTTTAAAATTATATTTTTTTGTAAACTTTTTATTATACCTTTATTGTGTAATTGGTGTTAATCAATAATACTAGAGAGACTTTGTTAAATTTAAAAACTATAAAGCCCACAATGTGGCAAAAATGAAAAACGCAATGGTAAAACAAGAATTTACTGCATTATTTAAAGGATATACAATTCCAAAAGAGTTAAAGAGCTTATATGAGTTTCAGCAGTCTGAAAACATTCCATCTTATTATTCAAATGCAATTTATTTAATTGACGAGCAACCAGGAAATATTGAATCTATTTCCAATGATTCGGATTTTATTAATTCATTTATTCCTTTTGCAGATGCAGATGCAAATGGAAGTGTTTATGCTTTTTGGATTCGAGATAATAAACAAAAAGCAGTAGATAATATGCCTATAGTAATCTTCGGTGATGAAGGGGGGGTATTCCCTGTGGCTAATAATCTTCAAGAATTGTTGCAAATAGCAGCATACGACGTTGAACCTTCTGTTTTTGAGGATGAATTTAATTTTCCAGATAAAGAAATTTTAGAAGAAGACGGAGAATATTTTGCTACAGAATTCAATAAAGAATATTTAGACTGGTTACGTAAAGAAGCAAAGCTTAAGCCTATATTAGTAATAGAGGGTATTGATAAGATTGTTGCTTTGGCTCAAAAAAACTTTGGTACAGAATTAGAAGAATTTATTCAAAAATATAAGTAAATGTAATTTCTTAAATATTTACGTTTATGAAATAAGGGCTGTCTTTAGTATCTAAGACAGCCCTTTTTTTTAAAAAATTATCCTTACCTGGATAAGCAAGCCTTTAGATAATTAGATTATAAAGAGTACTATTTATCAATTAGATCTAAAAAGGATATTAAAGCAAAGCGATAGGCTATCTAGATTTTACTTTTATTTATAAAACAGGTTGATTGGGTAAACCCTTATTTGATAAATAGTTAAAGAATAAAGGTGAAAATAAATAAATAAAAAGTAAAATAAAGTTTGGAAGTTACCCGGAAGTTTCTACTTTTGCATCCGCATTCAAGGCAGACGTTCTAATACAAAATAAGAGTAAAGTATCCTTAAAAAACATTAAGAAAGATTTTGAAAAATAAATTTGGATAATGAAAAAATAAGGTAGTATCTTTGCAGTCCGCTTTAAGAAATACGGGGCTTACAAGAAAAATAAAAAACATTTTTTTTTAAAATAAATCTTGTTAGTTTTAAATAAAGTATTACTTTTGCAACCGCTTTGAAATACAGAGCGCAGAATAAACGAAAGACACGTTCATAGACATATTGGATTGACAGCAAAAAAATAAAGAGAGTAAGGCGAATCGCAAGATTTGATTTATATATCTAATTTAAGATATAAAAAATATACGATGAAGAGTTTGATCCTGGCTCAGGATGAACGCTAGCGGCAGGCCTAACACATGC
>NZ_JBTXLO010000009.1:0-138967 GCF_054871605.1 Myroides sp. LJL119 | reverse complement strand
TCAAATGTTTGTTACGAAAAATCGGGTATTTAAAGGGTATAAAAAAATAGTAGCAAACTAAAGTCTACTACTATTTTTTATGTAATTTTATAATATTAATCCTGTATCGTTATTTCAGGACTAGACAATTCTTACTTAAGATGTTCACTTAAAAACCCCATCATACATTGATAAAAATCAATACTGTTTTGCTCTTTGGCAAATCCATGTCCTTCATCGTATTTTACCATATAAGGCACCTGAAAACCTTTCTCTCTAAGAGCTCTAACAATTTGGTCTGATTCGGTAATTTTCACCCTAGGATCATTGGCTCCTTGAACAACAAACAAAGGTTTAGTTATCTTATCTAATTGATATAATGGAGAAACCTCTTTGGCAATTTCAGCCTCTTTAGGATCATCTAAATCATACCAAATTTCCTTTACCATATCTTTATATGGTTTCCAATATTCTGGAAAAGAGTCAAAAAAAGTAAAAATACTAGAAACACCAACATAATCCACCCCACATTGATATAAATCAGGGGTTTTAATTAACCCCATTAAAGTAGCGTAACCACCATGAGACGCACCATATATGGCAACTCTATTGGCATCTACCCATCCTTTTTCTATACAATATTTCAGGCCATCTTCTATATCATCCATTACTTTTCTCCCCACTTGTTTAAACCCTTGTTTAAAGAATTTTTTTCCATAGCCTCCACTAATTCTAAAATTAACTTGTAAAGTAGCGTATCCCCTACTAGCAAAAAGTTGTGCCTCTGGATTAAATCCCCAGCTATCACGAATTCCTTGGGGTCCACCATGTGGATTAACAATACACGCTACGGGTTTTCCTTGCAAAGCTTCATGGGGTAAAGTAATATAACCATGAAGAGTTATATTATCTCTAGAGGTAAAGCTAATGGGTAACATAGTTGCCATATCTTGCTGGTTTAACTGAGGCATTAAATCATATAAAAGTGTAATTTCACCTGTTTTTGTCTGGTAATTATAATAACTACCATAATGCTTATCACTTTGCACAATAATCAAATAACGATCTTCATTATCAGTTTTTGCCGCAATACTATACTGATAATCTTTAAAATGAGACTTTAAATTTTTATCAATCTCCTTAAAGGCCTCACTAACTGGCTCTATAACAACCTTTTCTCCTTCATAACCCAAATAATCGATTTCCCAATTTCGAAGACGAGAAAGTCCAATTATCGATGCATCATACATCGGGTTGGAATAAATCTCTTTTACAATTTCCTTTTTTGCCATATCGTAAAGTACAATACGCTGTTTATCGGAATCTAAATTGGTAAGTACATAGGCTAAATCTTTATTTTCACTAGAATAATCAAAACTTAAAATACCAAATGTATCACTCCAATCTATAGTATGAAATAATGAAAATTGTTCTTGCCCCTTTGCCTTATAAAAATACTGGGTTTTAACCCCATCTAACATTTTACTATACCCTTTTAAATTACCATCTTTATCAAAGTCATAATCAGCTATAGGGTTTAAAGGGTCATCATTACTATAAAGCTTTTGATATTTTCCTGTATGAATATTCATCTTATAAGGCTCAAATACTTGCGGATTATCTAAGTTCATACTAACTATAATATAATCCTTATGCTCTTTAAGCATATTTATAATACCAGCCTTTACCTTATCAAAAGGTGTTAAATCAATTAAATTGGAACCATCTATATTAACCGCATAAATGTGATAATTCTCATCCCCGGCTTGATCCATAATATAAACCAACCTTTGATCATTAATCCAGCCATATGCACGAACTAATTCTTCACCTTCTTCAATAACTCGTGTTACAGTTCCAGAATCAATATCTTTGATATAAACATGTCTTTTATTTAAATGATCTTTTTCCCTGTAAGATAAAAACTTACCATTGGGAGAGAGTTGAAAACCAGATGAAATAGGTTTTTTAAAGTAATCACTTACCTTATAACTATATTCCTTGGTTTGTTTATTAGCCAACTCGCTTAACTGCTTATCTGTCGAGACTAAATCTGGATCTCCAACAATTTTATTTTCCATGAAATTTGTTTTAATATTTTTTATAACAGCCACTTTAATTTAGATTAAAATAGATATTTGGTGTTACAATTTGCCGCTAAAACCAAAGATATTCTTTATTGCTTTACTTTAAAAATTACCTCGCTAATTTTATATTTATATTATAAATGACATGGGAAACATAAAAAAAGGATGGCCTTGTAACAGACCATCCTTTTTATAGTTAAAAAACAAAAAGAAAATAAAACTAATTTACTTTTTGATCCGTTAACTCAAATCCCCAATCTTTTCCTTTATTAATTGCAGGAACTCCTTTCACCATCCAAACCGGAGCTTTTGCCCCTTTTAAATAGTAATCAAAGAATTGTTGTTGACGAATTTGAATATCTTTTCTGTTTTGTCGCTTCATTAAATTATGCTCATCTCCGTTGTAGTTTAAAAGCCATGCTGGTTTTCCTAAACGACGCAAAGCCATAAACATCTCAATTCCTTGATACCAAGGCACAGCTCCATCATTATCGTTATGCATAATTACCACAGGTGTTGTAACATTTGGCATGTTAAACAATGGGGAGTTTTCCATATATAAGTCCAAACCTTCCCATAGATCAGTTCCTAACCTACTTTGGGTTTTCTCATATTGAAACTGTCTACTCATTCCAGTTGCCCAACGAATTCCCCCATAAGCGGAAGTCATATTTACCACTGGAGCTCCAGCCCAAGCCGCAGCATACATGTCGGTTACAGTAATTAAATGAGTTACTTGATAACCACCCCAGCTCTGACCTTGAATTGCAATTTTCTCTGCATTAACCCAAGGATTTTGCTTTAGGTAATCCACCCCCGAATTAATAAACTCCTCGGCACTCTTTCCAGGATATCCATCTACATAGCTAATATCTGGTGTAAAAACCAAATAACCATTACTCACAAAAAAGGAGATATTTAAACGAGATGGTGTGGGTGCAGGTGCCTCGTAACGATTCAAATTATCAGACAAACGCTCATAGAAATATACAATCATTGGATACTTCTTATTTGGATCAAACCCTTCAGGTTTATAAAGCACTCCTTGGCTTTGAAAACCATTAGGAGTAACCCACTCCACTAACTCTGCACTACCCCAAAGGTAATCAGCCTGTTGTGGATTTATATCAGAAACCTTCGTAGCCTTGGTTAAGTTATTGGTTATATAAAGATTATTAGATTCTTTAAAAGACCCCTTTAAATAACCATACATAACTGCATCTTGGGCTTTAAATAGCGTATTGAATCCACTATAGTCCTCTAAAATAAGTTCTTTCGGTGACTTTGAAGATTGTATTTGAGTTTGAAATAATCCCGCTTTTTTATTCACTGTATTAAAAGCAGCTAAAATCACCTGCTCTTTTCTTGTAAAAGCAGTTTTTTCTTTATCTAAATTCAATATATCAAAGCTTGTTTTATGTAAACGTCCATATCCATTAGTAATCATTCTTGCAGGTTTATTAGAACTTAAGAAAAATTCCCAAATATCATAACGATCTCTCAATAATACGGATTCATCATCTTGTGTCCATCCTTGAATTCTGTAAGGGCCTGCTGCATCTGGTACATCGTTTAATTCATCTGCGAAGGATACTTCTAAATCTTTGGTTAGATTTTTAGTTATTTTACTCTTCACATCATAAGCATACCAATTTTGGTCTTCGGAATTAAAATAAACAACACTTTGTCCTTTAGGAGAAACCCTAACTTGTCCTTTTAAGTTTTCCACCACTGTAGTTCTAACTCCAGTGTTAACATCTACTAAGTAATATGAACTATAACCAGAAATATCCCATTGACGCTGTACACGGTAACCATAATTTCCAGAAGCTAAAACAAAAGAAGCATCTCCTTTATCTACCAATTGTACTTGATCTACCTCTGGGTCAGCAAGACTAACAATTCCATTTTGAGAAACTAAATCTATAGTGGCTAGATAAGATTTTTTTAAGTCTTTTTCTAAATTTACAATTTGCTGGGTTTGAAGTACATCTTCGTTAAAGTGCCAAATATCCACAATAGCATGATCCTCGGCAATCAACGTTGTATCTTTTACCATTTGAGTCTGGGCAAGCCCCAAATAAATACGTTTTGAATTTTCACTAAAAACAGGTTTGTAATGTGGTGAAATTTTCCAATCATTCGGAACCCCTTTGCTATTATCTTGAGCAAGTAATTTAGCTTGTGAGCTAAAATCACTAGTATAGATTCGGTAAGTTTTCTCTAAAGCTTTCTCTGGGTCGTCATTGGCAATAAATGCAAATATTTTAGAATCTTGATCAAAACTAAATTGGGTATACTCACCTTTACCTAATAAAATATTAACTTTATTTCCAGTTTTTAAATCCACAACAAAAATACCATACTCTTTGTTTGGTTCTTGTACTGGTTCTGTAGAATCTTCCTGTTTATCGCTTTTATCCTCTTTTTGATTAGGATCCTTAGTCACAAAAACAAGATACTGCCCATTTTTATCAAAGTAATAATCGGATACATCACTAAAGCTATGTTTTGTGTTACTGGCTAAATCCTGAACTACAAGCTCATAGGTTTTATTTTTATCTTTTTTGCCCTTTTTAGGTGCCTTTTTGTCTTTATTATCTTGTTCTTTATTATCTGAAGCAATCGTATCGTTTACAGGTTCAAGTAAATAAGCTAAATAACTCGTCTTTTTCTCTGGAACTTTAAAAGACTTTACATTGTCCAATTTAATTAATTCAGCCGTTTTTAAGTTCAAAATTCCCAGGGAATCCTTTGCAATCTCGTCTTGTTTTTTCTTTTTAATACGAACTTGCTTTAAATCTTCATAGGTTGGGGTAATACTAAAGACTGCAAATTTTGAGTCGGCTGTAAAAACAGGCTTTTGCCCCCTGTTAACCGCTATTTTTTTTGAAAAATCTGTAGTTTGTAAATAAAGAGTTCCATCTCCTTGTTGTACAGCAACTTCATACAAAAGCCACTTACCATCATTTGTAAACTCTTTGGTTGTAATACTTTGCCAATGATCATAAACCGAATGGTCTAATGGCTTTTTTTGTCCATAACTTGCCATACTCCCTAAGACAATAAAAGCTAAACCTAGCTTTTTTGCACTTAAACTAAAGTTGGCTACCGACAAATTTGTCTGTTTGTTTTTCATTTTCGTTAGGTAGTTAATTTATAGTCGAGAAAGATAGGTTTTTTTTGCTTATTGCACAAAAAAAGCTAAGATTTGAAAAAAACACTAACCATACAATTCACGGATTTCCTTCTTACTTATTTTACCAACACTTGTTTTTGGAATTTGATCTATAAACACAAAGCGATCAGGAATTGCCCATTTATTAATTAAATTGCTTTGAACAAAGCTATGCATAAACTCCTTTAACATTTCGCTAGTTAATTGTCCTTTGTTCTTTTCTACCACTAAAGCTAAGGGCCTTTCACCCCACTTTTTATCTTCAATACCAATTACAGCAACCTCCGCAATATTAGAATGACTTGCAATTAACTCCTCTAAAGCCAATGAAGACATCCACTCTCCACCGGTTTTAATAACATCTTTAAAACGATCGACAATCTTTATATCTCCCTTTTGATTCATCCAAGCAATATCTCCTGTGTGTAAGTATCCGTTTCTCCATAATTCTTCACTGCCTTTATCATCCTTGTAATACCCCATGGTTAAATAAGGAGCTCTGACAACAACCTCACCCAGGGTTTTGGAATCTTGTTTGACTTGATTGCCATTTTGATCTATAACCTTAATATCAACCAAAAAAGCCGCTCGACCAGTTAAACAACGCATTTCCGCTTGTTGATCCTCTGGCTTTTCTAAATCTTCTTTGGATAAATAACTAGTGGTTAATAAAGGACAGGTTTCACTCATCCCATACCCACTTACAATAGATATGCCGCGTTTTAAAGCAGCTAAAGCCAAAGGCTTACTCAATGCCGAACCTCCTATTAATAATTTCCAGTTAGATAAATCTACCGCTTTTGCCTTAGAACTATTTAAAATCATATTTAAGATTGTGGGGACACAATGAGAAACGGTGGGCTTTTGTTTAGTAAACAACTCAAAAAAAGAGTCGGGTTCAAATTTACCCACATATACTTGCTTTAAGCTTAAAGCAGTCGCTAAATAAGGCATACCCCAAGCATGCACATGAAACATTGGGGTTAATGGCATATAAACATCCTGGATTGTAATCTTAAAGGCTTGGTTCATACTACACAAAACTCCCATTTCCACCATCGTATGCAATACCAATTGTCTGTGTGTAAAATAAACCGCTTTGGGATTTCCGGTGGTTCCAGTGGTATAAAATAAAGTCGCAATAGCTTGCTCTGAAAAACTCTCAAATTCAAACGTGCTGCTTTGTTGATCCACAAGGGCATCAAAGTCTGATTCATATAAACTACTCCTAGAGCTAAGGGAACCCTGCTCCTTTATAACTATTAATTTCTTTACCGTATGCATTTGATCTAACAAAGGCTCTATAACGGGCAAAAAATCCTCATGAATAATTAAAACCTCATCTTCAGCGTGGTTAATAGTATAAAGTATTTGAGCTGGTGCCAAACGCCAATTTATAGTATGGAGTACATTACCTGTAATTGGTACGGCAAAGTAATTCATTAAATATCGATGTGAATCATAATCAATCACACCGACGATTTGTCCACCCTGTAGACCAATACTCTTAAAAAAATTACACAGTTTTTTTACCTTATCATAAAACGTGTAATAATTCATAGACACTTGGTTTTTATAAATTATTTGGTTATCAGGATTTACTCGAAGACTATTTTCTAATAAATCTTTAATCAATAACTGATAAGCAAAAGCGCTATTTGTCTGGTCAATGGTCTTTATTCTCATAATACTTGATTTTTAACTTACTAACTCACATAAGTTAAGAAAATTTCCTTTACTCAATACAATATTAACACGCCTATATACAGCAAAAAGCCTCCCATGTAAAACGGAAGGCTTTGTGTTGTATATTATTTATAAAGTAAATTAAGACTTTAAACTTGCCATAAAATCCTCTAAATCCTGATCAAAACTGGTCTGTTGTATTAGCTCTAAAGCTAAGGTTGTCATTTTTTTAAAATGAACTTTGGAAAAACTACGTCCTCCAAAACTTAAACGAAAAAAATCTCCAATAATACCAAAAACTCCATTAATCTCCTCTTGGGTAACATTTTTTGTTTGCGCGTATCTTCCCCTTAAAACTGCTGCCCCAACAAAAGCACCTATACGAACAACCATATGGGTATCTAATACCTGTTTCTTGTCAGCAAAATACAATAGTTCATCTAAATTTTGATGAATCAATTTTTGTATGTCCATAATATATACTTGTCTATTTTATACAAAGGTAAGAAGAATTTAAAAAACCCTTGAGGTTATTAAATTCAATTTTTATTCAATATAATTTAAAACTGTAAAAATAATTCGCTTTCTTTTTAAGAAAAAAATAAAGATTTCTTATCTTTAAGCAACTCTTATTTAAGAACCTAAAAATAAACATTATGAAAACAAATCGATTATCCCCTGAATTAACCAGCGCATTAAATCAGCAAATAACCTTAGAGGCGTTTTCCTCACAGGTTTATTTAATGTTATCTTGTTGGGCTGACCAAGCATACTTGTCTGGTGTGAGTAGTTTTTTAATGAAACACGCCCAAGAAGAGAGAGTTCACATGGCTAAAATTATTGAATATGTGCAAGAAAGAGGTGGTAAAGTAAAAATTGAGGCTATCAAATCACCTGGAAAAGAACCTAAATCTTTATTGGAATGCTTTGAAATGGTATTTAGCCAAGAGGTTGCCAACACACAGGCCATATATAATATTGTATCGTTGGCTTTTGATCAAAAAGATTGGGCAACTTGGAACTTTTTGCAATGGTTAGTTGCAGAACAGCGAGAGGAGGAAAAATTAGCCTTATCCTTATTAGACCGTTTAAAACTTGCCGGAGGCGATAAAGCCACCGATGCGGCTAAATTTGATTTTGACTGGTCTTTAAAAACAACCTCTCAAGAGTTTCCAACAGCCGATCATGTAAATCCCTTTGATTAATTTTTTTAAAAGTGGCATAAACTAAAAAAGAAACGAAATAAAACACCCCAAAAAAGTAGATCTTTTTTGGGGTGTTTTATGATTTATCAAAGCTCAATATTATAAAGCTTCATTTTATTGTAAAGCGTTTTTCTGTCTATTCCCAGAACCTGAGCTGCTTTGGTTTTATTAAACTTAACCTTTTCCAAAGCTGTTCGAATAGCTTGTTCTTCGTTCTTGGAAGAAAACAATCTTAAATCTTCATTGGAACTTGGCTGATCCTCACTTGGCTTAGATATTACAATCTCAAGGGGTTTACTAGCACTTAATTCACTAGGTAAAACATCAATCTCAACGGTATCTGTTCTTGTTAAAAGCACAGAACGCTTAATAATGTTTTTCATCTCCCTTAAGTTACCTGGCCAATCATAAGTGGTAAACACTTGTTCTACTTGTTTGGAAAAACCAGTTACTTGTTTCTCTAATTCTTTATTAGACTCTTTTAAAAAGTGGTAAGCAAAATTTAAAATATCCTCATTTCTATCACACAATCTCGGGGCCACAATACCAAATTCATTTAATCTATGGTATAAGTCTTCACGAAACTCTCCTTCTTTAACCGCCGTTGGCAGATCTTCATTGGTAGCGGCAATTACTCGGATATCTACCTCTATTTCCTTACTACTTCCCACAGGCTTTACTTTTCTTTCCTGCAAAGCTCTAAGTAATTGTACTTGTACTTCATAAGAAAGATTACCTACTTCATCTAAAAATATTGTTCCCCCATTTGCAGCTTCAAAATGGCCAATTTTATCGGCCACTGCACCAGTGAAAGAGCCTTTGATATGCCCAAAGAATTCACTCGAGGCTAGGTCTTTTGGAATCGCTCCACAATCCACCGCAATATATGGCTTGTCTTTACGCTTACTTTTCAAATGAATAGAATGCGCTATATTTTCTTTACCTGTACCACTATCTCCAATAATCAAAACTGACATATTAGTTGGAGCAACTAAATCAATATATTCATGTAATTGTTTAGAGACATTACTCTCTCCCTTTACATAATCTTGTTGATCTTCATTAGATTTCGATCTACTAGTGGCCTTGGTTATAGATTTACTTGATTTATCAAGTACCGCATGAGAACTCTGTGCATTACTTTGTAATGCTGAACTAATTGTCATCAGGATTTCATCTGGTGTAATAGGTTTAGCCACATAATCAAAAGCTCCAAGTTTCATAGCATTAACAGCTGTTCGAATCTCCGTATATCCAGTCATTAAGATCACTTGAGAGCCTGGACAATGTTCTTTTATGAATTTCAATAATTCAATGCCATCACTATCGGGCAATCTAACATCAGTTAAAACTATATCAAAACACGAATCTTTAATTTGTTGTTGCGCCTCTTGGCTTGAATAAGCATTGGATACAACATAACCTTTTTTTGACAAAAAAGTTTTAAGCATTTCGCAAAAAGGTACATCGTCATCTATTACCAGAATCTTGTGACTCATATTATCGTTTATTTATTTTGGTGCTAAGGACAAATTTAATCTTTTTATGCCTTTAAAACCAATCCCAAGTAAATTTTAACCTTATAGAGGTTTTTATTGTTCTTTTTTTTTAAAAATTACAAATATAGATTGTGCAATAAATACACTCAACTGGAATACTTTAAATAATCAATCCTGGAATTAAAGTCTATATATTCTGGAAAATATTAATTTAATTTATGTCTTACTTATTTCAACTTTTTTAAAACCTGTAAATTCAGTTATTAGTAAGGAGTTTTTATTTCTTAAAGTATATAAAAATATAACTCAAATTTTAAACTTTTACCTTCCAAAAAGAAACCTTTTTTGATTTGTTATATGATTTGACAAATTAAAAAATGGATTTCTAATCTCACTCCCTTACGAAATTTAAAAAGGATTCTTTTTGTTTTTAATGGATTTCTTATCCATGGGTTTATAATGGAAAACTGTGCTTTATTTTTCTTTCTATTTTTACAAAGAAAAACCAGTTGTTTACTTTATCTATACCAAGTACATCACAGCTAATCCAGCTGGCACTGCAATAAGAATCCATAATATGATTCCCTGTAGAATTGGTTTAAAACCCGCTGCTGCCAAAACACTTCTTGTTAAACCAGCACCAATTAAAAACAAAGTCAAGGTCATTCCCATTTTTGAAATACTAACTATAGTGGGACCTAAGCTATTGAAAAAACCAACGTAGGTATTAAGTAAAATAGCTACAACAAAAAGACCTATGAAATAAGGGATTTTAATTTTTGCTTTTTTACTTTTAAAAACAAACGAACTAACAAAAGCAATAGGAATAATCCACAAAGCTCTAGTTAATTTCACCGTAGTGGCAATTTGTAGAGCTTGGTCACCATATTTACTAGCTGCTCCCACCACAGAACTAGTATCTTGAATAGCAATAGCACACCATAATCCAAATTGGTTTTGTGAGAGTCCCATCATATGTCCTAAAATTGGAAATATAATAAGTGCAATAGAATTTAAAATAAATATAGTTCCCAAAGCAACGCTGATTTGCTTTTCTTTAGCTTGTATAACAGGTGAAACAGCTGCTATAGCACTACCCCCACAAATAGCAGTACCGATAGAGATTAAAAAAGATGTTTTTCTATCTATTTTTAAAATCTTTCCAAAAATATATCCCAAAGTCAATAACCCGAAAATGGAAATTACAGTAAATAAAATTCCGTCTTTACCAGCTTGAAGCGCTGTGGTTATATTCATACCAAATCCCAAACCAACAACAGAGAATTGCAGCAAATAATTAGTAGCTTTTTGGTTTATTTGTAAAAATGGATGTCCTATTGTTTGTGCCACTAGTATTCCTAACAATAAAGCCAAGGGTGCAGAACTATAAGGAGATAAGCAAAAAAGTGCTAGTAATAAAAATAGTATTTCCTTGAATGTAAAACGGTGATTTAAAATCTTGTCTTTGTAAATAGTAAATATGTTATTTTTCATCTTAATTGAATTGTTTAATTGTTTAATTATTTTTATACAAAATTAACTACCAATTAAACGTTAGGGAAATAACTATTTACAATGTATCATAACCTAAGGTTATTTAAAGCAAGGTGTCTTAAAAATAAATCATTCAATGCACTAATGTCTCCTTGCTGGGTAATCAAATAAAAAAAACGTTCTATTTCTATCTCGTTTATATCTATTATTTTTAAGACTCCTGTCTTTAACTCATTAAATATAGAGTTAATAGAGACAAAAGCATAGGAATTTGAATTTAGCAAATAGCTTTTTATACTCTCTGTACTTTCAAACTCAATGTCAATTTTAAGATCAGAAACAACTACTCCCAATTGCTTTAACTTTGCCATAAGTACTTCACGAGATCCCGATCCAGATTCTCTAATTACTAGTGGTAATTCTAACAAATCCTGCTTTGAGATTATAGCCTTAACTGCATTAGGGTTAGTGGATTTTGTACATAAAACTATTTCATCCTTGTAAATTGGTACATATTTTAAGTCCTTGCGTTTACTATGCCCCTCTACAATTGCTAAATTAATTTTGTTTTGTAAGACAAGATTCTCTATGTTTTCGGTATTATTAACAGACAGAGAAATTCTAATATCAGGAAATCTTTGTTTGAAAGATGCCAAATATGCGGGAATAAAATATTGGGCAACCGTAGTACTAGCACCGATTTGAAGCACCCCTTTTACGTCTTTATTTAATGCTGAAAGTTCTAATTCTATCTGCTTGTGAATATTAAAAATATCTTCAGTGTATTTCAATAACACCTCTCCAGCTGTGGTTAACTTTATACGACTACCTTTTCTTTGAAAAAACTTACAATTATACAGGCTTTCGAGTTCATGAATATGTTTGCTAACTGCGGGTTGAGAAATAAAAAGCTCCTCAGCCGCCTTTGTAAAGTTTAGCCTTTGAGCTACAACGTAAAAGACTTTAAGACGAAAATCAAGCATATAGATAGTAAAATGGTTCAGGCTAAAATACAATTTAAAAAAATAGTTTTTCCAAAAAACATGGATTTTCACCTGGTTAAGTAATAATAAAGCATTTCTAGCTAAAACGCAAGCAAGCTATTAAAATGTATTGAAAAAATCACAAGCTTGTATTTAATCTTAAAAAGAAAAGGGAGCACTGTGTGCTCCCTAATACCAGAAGATTTCTCTTCCTCACCTTACTAACGATCTTTTTGTTATTTAAAAAGGTTTACCCTCATTAAACAAACCAATACAATTTCTTTTTCTTAACTGAGATATAATCTCTTTTTTTTTTTCATAACACCTTACGCCATAGTATATAGAGAAAATGATGCCATTACATAGATTACCACAGGTAAATAAAAAATACTATTGCAAATCAATACATTAGGATAAAAGTGAATTATTTTATTTTTTTTACCAAGCCTACAAAATGGGTAACAATTCCACAAACTGTATTAAAATGGATAGCCAATAGCTAGATTAAACATCAAATTATCTTTTCGCCATTTTGAATCTCCAAAACGAATATCATCAATCACCCAACGATCTCCTGGTTTATTGTATGGAATTCGAAGCGGAAAAGCTAAATCCAATCGTAAAACTAAAAAAGTAATATCAAAACGCAATCCTGCCCCGGTACCTATAGCTATTTCTTTATAAAAATCAGAAGTAAATTTCCCTCCTGGCCTATCACTTACATCATCCAAGTTCCATATATTCCCCATATCAACAAACAAAGCGCCATGAACGATACTAAATAATTTTTTACGATACTCTATATTAAACTCTAAAATCATATCTCCACTTTGATCCGGGATAAAACCCGTATCTAAACTATGAGGATTAAAGCTCCCTGGTCCTAAACTTCTTGCTTTAAAGGCGCGAATACTATTGGTACCTCCAATAAAAAACTGCTTCGTATATGGCATGCCTTTCGAATTTCCATAAGCTATCCCAACACCAACTCTGGCTCTTGATACAAGCTGTGAATAACGACCTAATCGCCAATAGTGTCTAACATCTTGATCTATTTTAACATACTGACTAAATGGAACACCTAAAATACTTTTTTGTCTATCCTTACGGTAATCTGCTCCCATTAGTAACCCTGTAATATTTCCCGACATATCCACAATCCCCCTATAATAATAAGTATGCTCTTTAAAAGTTTTCATGGTATTGGTGTAGGTAAAACTATAGGTAGGTCCAAAGATTAGTTGTTTATCCAAGACCCTTTGTAATGAGGGATTTCCCTGGGCATATTCATAATACATATCTGTAACATGCTGTGGTGCTACATAGGTAACCTCCAAAGGATTTAGTTGATGTTCCACATATGCATTTTTACGCCATAAATATCCCCATGAAGCTTTAAAGGAATTCAAAGCATAGAGCTTACTTCTTTCCAAATATTCATACCCAATTGTAGCACGTGTCTTAGGTGTATAGGTTATCTCGTTGTTAAATTCAAATGGAGAAATCAATCGCGGCCAAGTTAAAGTGGCCTCTAGACCTGCTTTATAAACATCGTAACCTTTATTTGCAGCCGACATCTGAAAATCAGCACCTGCGTATGCGCTTACAGAAAAAACTTCAGCTCCTTTAAAAAAATTTTTATTACTCCAATTTAAATTAAGTTCTGCCCCGGTGTAACTAGCTGAGTTATTTTTACCTAATAACTCAAAGCGAATTGCTTTTGGATTATCAGGAGTTAAAAAATAATAAACATTCAATTTATTATTAATTGTGTCAGATATCTCAAATGAATTCTTAACAAACTTAAACACACCTAAATTAACTAGGCGATTCAAAGACATATTATGCTTGTTTCTATTATATAAATCTCCTGAATTCAAAAAAATTGCTCTATCAAAGATACCAGGTTTGAAGGTTTTGTTAGGATCGATAATTCTTAAATCCTTATATAAATAAGCAGAATCTTTTTCTTTTTCAATATCTGTATCCGAGAGCACATAATCCGAATACACATAAATACTATCAATACTATAGGCAGATAAAGCCGCTTTAGGAGTTGAATTTTTTACTTTCACAAATAAATCCACTTGGTGGTTTCCTACCGAACTATCTACCTGAACAATGATATCATTTGCACTAAAATAATAATATCCTTTATTTTTGACAAAATTATCAAATCGAACGCGTTCTTCTTTAATATTTTCTAAATTATAAGGGGTACCTTTTTTTAATTTTGTAAATCTTCTTGCCGAATAAATAAGTTGCTGTAAAGCAGTAGAATCGTTTACAAAAGTAACTTGATTAATTAAATACTGATCCTTAGGCTCTATGGTATAAAGCGCCGCTCTTTTTTTAGGCCCTTGTTTAACTGTGTCTGAATTAACAACTACATTAAAGTATCCTTGATTCTCTAATCGATTGGACAAAATCGCGCTATTGTGTTGCAAGTCTACCTGATTGTACAACACAGGTGCTTGGCCTAACTTATTTCTAAACCAATTGCGTATTTTACTATTTTTCTGGGGATTTCCTGCTAGATTATAAAAGAATAATTTTGGGCGAAAACCTAAAAATCCTGAATTAGGTAAAGGTCTAAGCAACTCATGTAATTCTTCACTCATAGCTTTCTTTTTTGAACTAGATAAAGAGTCATCAACGATTTTTATCTGTGCACCAGTATACAGATACTCCCCATTTTGAATATATTTGGTATTACTACAAGAGAATAAAAACAAAATTACTAAACTCAATAGCCCTATTTGGGTTAACTTCTTATTTAAATCATTCATGTTACTCTTGTTTGGTGTTCTGTGATTTACTTTGTTCCTTTAATTGCCTTTTTAGCTCCTTTTTATCTTTTGATCTCTCAAAAAGCTCTTTGAATTTGGTATAACTCATTGTTATGACAAACCCCACTCCAGTCTCTATTACTTGACCTTGCAGAGCCACCTCATAGCGGTTTTTTCGATAGACCCTTAATAAATAACGTCCATCTTGACTCAAAGCATACTCGAGTTCTACATCTCCAGCTATATTGGCTGCTTGCTCATTGGCTCTTTGATTTCCTTCTACCTCAAAGCTACTACCCACGGTAACTTTTAATCGCTCCGAGAATAAAGACTTAGATACCGCTACATTTAAATCGGTACGACTTTGTTTTGTTCCAGTAGAGAAATCATCACTTGATTCTAAATTAAAATTCAAATCCACCCCGGAGATTAAACTACTTGCTAAATTATTTAATTGGTCTGATAAAATACGATTTACACTCTGTCTGGCAATAGAGCCTGCGGAAATACCACCAGCACTACTCTCAAAGGGATTCTCACCAATGAAGTGATTTAATAACAATAGGGCAAAAACTTGTTTGTTCATCTCGGCTTCATTATTTCTTAACTGAGCCAGTTTAGTATTGGTGTTAGTTACTACATCACTAGAAACACTTGTAATATCATCCTTTAACTTAATATCAAAACTAATTTGAGGTTCTAAAAGTTCGCCTTTCATCATTAATAAAGCTTGAAAAGGAATTTTTTGTTTGTACATGTTTTGTTGACTAGGAGATAAACTACTCATTTGACTAATTAGCAAATCAATAGGTGCCGCATTTACTTGATAAATAGCTGTAAGATCTAAAATAGCATCCGTTGGATCACCTGCAAAAATAATCGATGAGCCTTTTTGAACTTCAAATTTTCGCTTAATCATATTAAAACTTAAGTCATAGGAGCCTTGATCAAATTCATAACGTCCACTTAGGGTTATTTTTCCAGAAGGATCAATACCTCCTACTAAATCAGCTTCCCCTTTTAAAACCACTTTATCTCCACTACTCTTATCCATAATCATACTAAAGGTGGCATTTTTATCCACACTTATGGCCAAAGAAATATCTAACCCTACAATTTCTGAATTATTGAAGTCTTCTTGGTATTTCATCAACTCGGCATTTTGCAAACTTTGTTGATCTACAAATTCAACTATTCCCTCTCTATCTGCAATCGAGGGATCTTCTTGAGGCATAACCATAGTAAAATCTGTTTTTGCTCCAACTAAAATCTGACCAGTTATCACAGGTTTATTCATATTACCTCGAATTTTCATGGCAGTATCAAAAACCAAGGTTCCATAATACATATCATTGTCTTTAGCCGTGGAACTAACAGCTTTAAAATCAACGGCATCAATATCTAAATTAAAACCAAAATCAGTATAGGTTTTAGTTAGAATTTGCCCATTAATTACAAGGAGATTTCCATCACTATCTGTTATACTAAACTTGTCAAAATCCATTCCCGTTGGTGTGAAGGAAATTGTTTCATTAATATGATTATACTCGGCATTTAAACTATTTACTTTTAAACCAACATCATTGAATTTAAAGCTTCCCAATACCTTAGGTGCGGAAAAACTTCCCAAGATATTTAACTCAGATGAAAAATACCCTTGCGCATTAGAGACCAAATCTGGAACCAAACCAGCTAAAAAACTAGTATTTAAATGCCCTATATCTAATTTCATATCCATTTGCTGAGAATCTAAATCCGCAACTCCACGTAGTTCTAAATTATTGGTGGTACTCTTTAAAGATACCTGAGCTAGGTATTTACTTAAAGATTCGTTTTTAACGCCGATATGCAAAGTACCAAGAGCCATTTCAAGAACAGAGAAATTAGCAATATCAATATCAGATACAAATCGAAAATCACGAGATAAATCTAAAAGATTAACATACCCATTGATATAGCCAGAGGCTAATAATTTATCTTTTTGTATTGTCTTGGTTAATGTGGCAAGATTAAAATTATTAAATTCTAATTTTAAAGGACTATTACTTAAGTTTTGTTCAGATGCAATAGAAATAGAACTTTCTTGATTGGATAATTCAAAGTCTTGAACATATATTCCTTGTTTTGTCCAAACAATTTTATTATTAGGGTTAACATTCCAATTCTGGTAATCTAACATAAAACCTTTATTATAAATTCTTGAGACAATAGCATCAGGGTTGCTTTGTATATCACCAGAGAGTACGTAACAAAGTTGTTCTTTACTGTCTTTCAAATTCAGACTATATCTTAAAGTATTATCTTTAGCATCCCCCTGCAAATTAAGCCCCCTTAAACGAACCATTGCATTTGAAATACTTTGAATTCCCATAGTAAATCCAAGGGCATCTTGTGTGGGCTTAACATCCCAATATATATTATCTATACTAAAATCAGCGTATTTTAAAGATGGTATCTCCCCTTTAAAGCTTAAATAATTGGTTTTTTGATCATAACTTCCTTGCATGGTAATAGGAGCAAGTTGTGTTAAATCGGGCAACATATCTTTAATTACTGGGTCGTATTTTACCAATAAACTATATTGAAAATTTTGCTGCTCTTTCTGTTTTTCATCTTGGCTTAATGCCGTTACTTGTTTTTGATTGTCATCGGTATGATCTTGATTAAAATAAGACTTCAAACTACCTGTTATTGCTTGGGATAAACTACTAAGGGTGTAATTTCCTTGCATATTAAAATCCAATAACTGAGAAGTAAGATTCATTTGTCTTGTAGCTTTATCTGCCGTAGCGGTAAACACAATTGGTTTAAGGGTATAGGCTCTTTTTTCCAAAACAAAACCTAAATCATTGATTTCTAATTTCCCTACTAAACTATCAGGTAGAATATTTTGCATATCAGCAGAAATACTAGCTGTCAAAACTCTTGGTTCGCTATCTAGATTTAATTTATTAAAATCGATGTTTTGTAAATCGGTTTTTAAGGCCAAACTAATCTGATTATCACAATAAACTCCTTTTGCTTGTAAGTCTAATTGTAAATTCGGATCCGTATTATGCCAATTAATCTGATATTTTCCTTGATCAACTTGTGCGTTGATTAAAACATTTTGATAATCATATCCCTTAAATTGCGCTTGTTGAACCTGCAATTCAGCCTGGGCTAGAGCTGTTTTTGGATCTAATCCTTGTCCGGTTACCTTGGTAGAGAAACTCAAATTTCCTAATTCGGAATTCATCAGAATTTTATCTAGCGCTAGGTTATCTACCTTTAAATCTAAGTTATATTTTTCTTTATTTTTTATACGCTGATCAAAGCTGGCCTTTAGGCTTAGCTCCCCAAGACTTGTGTTTAACTGTAAATCACTATTAAGGTTTTTAAAATCTCCTTTTACAAAGCCTTTTAATTTAAGTAAAGCCGGTATTTCCACTTGCTTTAAATCTATTTTTGAGCCAAGCAAACGAGATATATCTAGAGAAGATGTTTGAAAATCTTTCAAGTTTAAATCTACATAAGCCTTATTTAGATCAGGCATAGATTTTACTTTACCAGAAATATTCAAGAAAGTAGATCCAAGTGTTTTAACAAAAAAACGCTCTACTTTTAAATCTTCTACCAAGCCTTTTGCTAAAACTTCAAAGTTAACTTTTTCCTGAAGTAATCCCTCAAGTTGATATTCTTTGAGTATCCCTGGTAATAATAAGTCTATATCTTTAAATCCAACAAAAGAATTACCTATTTGTATGTCCAAAGATGTTTTAGCTAAATCTTTAGACAAAGCCTGTAAACTTTGATAATTCAATACAATAGCACTATTTATCTTGGTATTTGGAGTCTCTAAATAAAAATCCTTTATAAACGAGGTCTGTTTATCATACAAAAGATAGGTTTTAAATTTATTAATTTGAAATCCACTTTTTTCTTTAAATCGCAAATCCTGCAAATTCAGTCCTACACTATTTTGACTAAATTGAAAATCCTTTAATGATAAATTAAAATCTTGTATAAAAACATGGTTGGGGTCTAGCCCGGTTTGGATAGGTTTAAAATTATGATTATCAAAAGCAAACTCGGTTTGTTTTATCTGAAAATCTTTCACCCTTAGTTGCCATGGTATTTCAAAAGATAAGGAATCTTTAAATTGGTCATTTTCTGGAGTTTTTACCGAATCTAATACTACTTGATTGGATTTATTCACCGATTTAAAAATACTAGCTTTGACAAAGGCTGTTTCAAGGGCTATATTATTTATATCCACAACTTGATTATTCAAATCAAGTTGATCAATATCTAATTCAAGTTCCTTAAACAATACCTCAGCGGCTAACTCACTAACCTTGTCAGTATATGAAATTTCAAAATTCTTTAAATCTATTAACCCTAGTGAAACATCCGCAAGTTCTTGACTGGATGTCTGTTGTTTTTGTTCTTGTGTAGATTCTTCATCTATAGAATTCTCAGCAAATCCAACTTGTTTAGTATAGGTTAGTTTTAAACCATCTAATAATATCTTTGATACGCTGTACTGTTGTTTTTCGAGATCTATATTTTTCACTCTTGTTGAAAAATCGCCAATATGGGTCTGTAGGAAATTACCGTCCCACTGATCTAAAAAGGCAAATGATATATCTTGTAAAGAAATATCTGCCAAGCGAATATCCATCCCTGAGTCTGATTGCTCTTGTTCAGGCTGATTTTGGTCAATAAAAGCCTTGGTAATATAGTCGAAATTAAAAACTCCTGTGCTATCTCTTTTAATATTTGCATGAATGCCTCTTAAATCAATACTACTAACCTCCAAAGTATTGCTTAATAGCTTAAACAAGCTAATATCCATACCAATATAGTTACTTTGTAATAAAGTATCTTTTTCTTGAGATTCCACATATAAGCCCTTAATTACTATCTTTTTGGGAAAGGCAATTTCTATACGATCTAACCTAACTGGGGTACCAATTTTATCTTGGACATAGGATATAGCAACATCCTTTATTTTATTTTGAAAATAAGGAAACTGTATTAAAGCAATTACCAGCAGTAAAAGTGAGATAACACTAATAACTACCCATAATAGTAGCTTAACAATAGTTTTAAAAGTTTTGTTCAAAGCAGTGGTATTTTACCTCAAAAATAACAAAAACCATTACAGGTAAAAAGCTATATTCATAATATATTTGCAACCTAAGCCTTAAATAGATAAAATACTAGAATTCTATTAACCAATACGTCTAATTAATTAAATTCTATCTATTATAAAAAATATTTTTTTTCAAGAATTAGAATTAATAGTCTAGAGTCTTACTTAAAAATTGGAGTTTTTGGGTAATAGAACAATTCTGCACATACTTCTTGAATATCCAGTTAAATAATTCTAATTTTTGTAGAAAAACACTCCCTTATTGCAAAGCTGTACTAAAAGTCGTTTTCAGGTGCGTTGTTTGTAAAGTAGAGAATTCTGTGTGGGGTTTTGCAAAAACTTTTACTTGTATGATTTTTTTCAGCTACAGACTCAAACTGTTTTATACCAAGGTCTATAAACAAAAAATTCTCCTGTAAGATAAGGAGAAAAAAATGGCAAGCTACCTACATCGCACCGCTACAACCACATACCTTTGCTGCGTTCCCACCCTGGAGGATTCTGCAGGAGCTGGTCGTGTAGGACTTGCCAGTGCAAATATACAACGATTTTATATTTTTGCAAGGCTTTTAAAGATTTTCATTTTAGATTTGTATCTTGTACTAAATTTAAAATATGCCATGATTAACAGTAAACTTCTAATAGCCTTTACTTTAGGCCTAACCTTAAGCGGCTGTTCCCAAGAAAATAATTTAGAAAAAAATGTTCTTTCTATTGACACAAGTCAATTAAAACAAAAATACAATACTAAAGAGAGCTTAAAACTAGTTCTAAAAACTACTCCCCAGGCCAAAGTAGACTCGGTGGTTTATCTTTTAAACGACCAAAAGATCGCTACTAGTTTAGAAAATAAGCCTATTGATTACCCATTGAATAAATCCAAACTTGGAAAGTCAAAAATTCAAGCAACCGCATATTCAGGTAACAATTCGAAAGATTTTACCACCAATATTGAAATTCTTTCTCCAATAGTTCCAAGCTTTATTGATTATAAAATCGTAAACACTTACAATCACGATCAACAAGCCTACACTCAAGGTTTAGAATTCTACAACGGTTTTTTATACGAGAGTACAGGAAATGGAACCGGAGGGGGAACCAGTAAGAGTGGAGGAACTGGAAAAACAGGGGTTTCCAGTGTACGAAAAGTCGACCCTACATCTGGAAAAGTATTACAAATCAACAACCTACCTTCTTCTATTTTTGGAGAAGGCTGTACTATTTTAAATGATAAACTCTACCAACTAACCTGGCAAAACAATAAAGGCTTTATTTATGATATAAACACCTTAGAGCAAATAGGTAGCTTTGATTATTTTAAAAACATGGAAGGATGGGGCTTAACAAATGATGGACAATATCTTTATATGAGCGACGGAAGTGAAACTATCTATAAAATAGATCCTGAGACTTTCCTACCTGTTGATCAAATTAAAGTTTACACCAATAAGGCCGCCATAGAAGGAGTAAACGAAATGGAATGGGTCCAGGGAATGATTTATGCTAATTTTTATTGGCAAAATGCAGTGGGTATAATTGACCCTGAAAGCGGCTCGATTGTAAATATTATTGATTTTACAGGCTTAGTAGATAAGACTACTTATCATGAGGATAGAGATGTATTTAATGGTATTGCCTATAATAAACAAACAGATACCTTTTTTGTTACGGGTAAAAACTGGGATAAAATATTTGAAGTAAAGCTTTTAAAATAGCTTATTGAATTGTTTCTATTTTTAAATGCTCTAATAAATGAATTTTGTTTAATACACTAATTTATTTATTAGAGCATTTTTCATTCATACAAACTAACTCCATTGGCGTCGGTGGTTAGTACATGAGACATATAGTCAAAAAAGTCTCGCATGGCCAAAAAAGTCTCTATAACCTGATCCTGGAAATCAGTACTAGTGACTTGTTGATCACTAAAGCTTCTTTTAAGTAAAAATTGCTTTTTTTTAAGCAAGTCTATATCTGGTGAATTTTTATCAAAATCACGCGGTCCAGTTTTTAACTCCTCACCTTGCAGCTCAGTGAAATATTCTATAAATAAGGGTTGTGTTATGATTTGTCTTAATTCACTACTATCATAGGCAATTTCTTTTCGAATTCGCAACAAATCCTCTTTATTGGGCTGCCAAAAACCGCCACCAACAAAGCTATTATTAGGTTCAATATTTATATAATAGCCTCCACGAAGTAATGGCTTACTTCGTGCTATGTGCAATCCAAAATAGTTCTTATATGGCGTTTTATCTTTGGAGAATCGCACATCACGATAAATGCGATGCATGTGAAATAAATCAACATTATCCAATTGTGCCATGCGCTGATATACTTGTAAAAAAAACTCCTTTACTTGAGATAAGTTTTTATCTACCAACTCTTTATGATCTACAAACCATACCCGGTTATTGTTTTTTTCTAATTGCTTTAGAAAATCTATATTACTCTTATTAATTACATTCATACTTTTACTTTGACAACAAATTTGCACATTTTTCCTGCTCTTCACACTTTAATAAGCCAAGGAACAAAGACGAAGATAACAAATATATTTTTTGAAACATACATAAAAACAGATCAATAAAAAAGGATGAAAATATAGTTTAGACTATACCAGATATACCGATTGCTTGCAAGTGATAAAAGCATAAAATCTAATCTATGGCTCGTTATTTAGCAATACATTTTTCTTGAATTGTATTTTAGTTACTTCACCTTATGTTTGTAATTTTGTTTACTAGATTTTTCTATCAACTAAACAAAGATTAATACTTTTGAGAAAAATTGATTTGCTGTAAAGATAACCGCAGCTATGTAATCTTTTTAATTGTTCCTATTTAGTAGCTAGGATATTTTGGATAACCTTCAAGATAAGCTCCAGCATAACTATGGTACACTACTTAGAATCTAAAATCAACTCAACTAGAGTACAAACAAAACAACCCCAAATTAAAAAACGCTGTAAATATTAATTTACAGCGTTTTATTAACTATTATTAAGTGATATTAATTACAAATTATTTCACTTCTTCGTATTCTACATCTTGTGTACCATCTCCATTATCTTGAGATTGATTAGCTTGACCTTGATCAGCTCCTGGAGTACCAGCTTGCTCAGCTTGTGCCTTATACATCTCTTCAGATGCAGCCTTCCAAGCCTCATTAATCTTGTCTAATGCAGGTTGAATTACACCTAAGTCTTTTGACTCATAAGCTTTTTTAAGCTCCTCTAAAGCAGACTCAATGTTAGTTTTGTTAGCTTCGGATAGTTTATCTCCAAACTCTGTTAATTGCTTCTCTGTTTGGAAAATCATTGCATCGGCTTCGTTAATTTTCTCCGCAGATTCTTTCGCTTTTTGATCAGCCTCTGCATTAGCCTCAGCCTCTTGTTTCATTCTTTGGATTTCCTCCTCTGTTAAACCAGAAGAAGCCTCGATACGAATATCATGTGATTTACCAGTTCCTTTATCTGTAGCAGATACTTTAATTATACCGTTTGCATCGATATCAAAAGCAACTTCAATTTGAGGTACACCTCTTTGTGCTGGTGGTAAACCATCTAAATGGAAACGTCCGATAGTTTTGTTATCAACAGCCATTGGTCTTTCACCTTGTAATACGTGAATCTCAACAGACGGTTGGTTATCAGCTGCCGTAGAGAATATTTGTGATTTTTTAGTTGGAATTGTTGTATTTGCTTCGATTAACTTAGTAAACACACCACCCATTGTCTCAATTCCTAAAGAAAGAGGCGTTACATCCAATAGTAATACATCTTTCACATCTCCTGTTAATACTCCTCCTTGAATAGCAGCTCCAATTGCTACAACTTCATCCGGATTAACACCTTTATGTGGTTTTTTACCGAAGAATTTCTCAACTTCTTCTTGAATTCTAGGAATACGAGTAGAACCTCCTACTAAAATCACCTCATCAATATCTGATTTAGAAATTCCAGCATCTTTTAATGCCTTTTCACAAGGAATCATAGAACGACGAACTAACTCATCAGATAATTGCTCGAATTTAGCTCTTGTTAACGTTACCACTAAGTGTTTTGGTCCTGCAGCAGTAGCAGTTACATAAGGTAAATTGATTTCAGTTTGTGTAGCTGAAGACAACTCTACTTTAGCCTTCTCTGCAGCCTCTTTCAAACGTTGTAATGCCATTGGATCTTTACGCAAATCCACACCTTCTTCTTTCTCAAACTCCTCTGCAAGCCAGTTGATAATAACGTTATCAAAGTCATCACCTCCTAGGTGAGTATCTCCATTTGTAGATAATACTTCAAAAACACCATCACCTAATTCTAAGATAGAAATATCAAATGTACCTCCTCCTAAATCGTATACAACAACTTTTTGATCCTTACCTGTTTTATCTAATCCATATGCAAGGGCTGCTGCTGTTGGCTCGTTAATAATACGTCTTACTTGTAATCCTGCAATCTCACCAGCTTCTTTTGTAGCTTGACGTTGTGCATCGTTAAAATATGCTGGTACCGTAATAACTGCTTCAGAAACCTCTTGTCCTAAATAGTCTTCTGCGGTTTTTTTCATTTTTTGTAAAATCATTGCAGAAATTTCTTGTGGCGTATATAAACGTCCATCAATATCTACACGTGGAGTATCATTATCTCCTTTTACTACTTTATAAGGTACAGTATCTACCTCTTCTTTAACCTGCGAATAAGTTTCTCCCATAAATCTCTTGATCGAAGAGATAGTTTTTGTTGGATTAGTCACAGCTTGACGTTTAGCAGGATCTCCCACTTTAATCTCACCACCTTCAACAAAAGCTACAACAGATGGAGTTGTTCTTTTTCCTTCTGCGTTTGGAATAACTACTGGCTCGTTACCTTCCATTACAGCAACACATGAGTTTGTAGTCCCTAAGTCTATACCAATAATTTTACTCATAATATTTTTATATTTTACTTTATACTTGTTTTTTACTTGTTTCGATTATTCTAATTTATCTAAGCTCGTTGCTTGCCTGTATATAAACAATCTCTATGCCAAGGCAAAATCATGTCACTTTTTACTGTTTTTCTCAACAACCATCTTGTAAAGTTATGTCATATTGTCATTTTCATGGTTCTATAAACCAGGCAAGCCTACATTTTTGTCACAAACCTATGACTCTCGGTTGCAAACTTCCACAAAACATTGTTAAAACACTATTCAAGTATTTGTGTAAAAACTTAAATAAATATATTTTTAATAGCTTATAAGATAAAAGTACAAATATTATAAGTTTAATACAAGCCTAATAACCTTTTTTTTAACAAAATATTTTTTCATCACCACTAACAAGTTTTTTACTAAAAAAAACAACACCATTTAACACATATAAGCCTATTTCTAATAAATAACACTTATTTACCTTTACAAAGCCAAGAAAATCAAGTGAGTAAACCAATAACAAAACTTAAACAAATCATTGCTTCAGATTATTATTTACTTATCTTCGTATTTATTAAAACCAACTACTTTATGGAATGTATTTCTGTATTTGATATGCTTAAGATCGGTGTAGGACCATCTAGTTCGCATACATTAGGCCCTTGGCGTGCTGCAGAGCTTTTTTTAAAAGAACTAAAAGAGCGTCAATTATTTAACAAAGTTAGCCATGTGGGTATAGATTTATTTGGCTCTTTATCTTTAACAGGTATAGGTCACGCAACAGACCTTGCCGTAATGTTAGGTTTAAGCGGAGCTGACCCCGAGTATGTACCCATTGAAGATATCAGTGGAATTATTAAACAAATAAATCACACCCAAACCTTAAATTTAGGAGGCCAGATTCCTATAGCTTTTCAGCCAAAACAAGATATTATATTTCACAAAGATTTTCTGCCGTTTCATGCCAATGGTATGACATTTACTGCAAAAACTAGCGAGCATGAAATTTATGAATCCACTTTCTACTCCATAGGAGGAGGTTTTGTGGTTAAACAAGAAACTGCAGAAAATATAGAAAACGATCAAATTAAGGCCACATTCCCTTTCCCGATTAGTAAAGCTACCGAATTATTGGCCTATTGCAAAGAGCAAAATAAATCGGTTTCTGAGATTGTGTACGAAAACGAAAAATCGTTAAGAGATGACAAACAAATTCATGCGGAATTAATGCGTGTATGGGACACCATGTTAGAATGCATGTATATTGGATGTCACACTGAAGGTATTTTACCCGGAGGCCTAAATGTTCGTCGTAGAGCCTATGATATGCACCAAAGCTTAAAAGGAGACTTACCTTATAATAATCCCAAAGAATGGCTACAAACTATTCGCAAAACAAAAGTATATTTCCGCCAGATATTAAAATGGGTTAGTTGTTTTGCTTTAGCTGTAAATGAAGTAAATGCCTCTTTAGGAAGAGTTGTAACTGCTCCTACCAATGGGAGTGCAGGGGTAATCCCAGCTGTTTTAATGTATTATTTAGTTATTGAAAACCATAAGGCTTCTGAAAAAGAAATCGCCCAGTTTTTATTAGTTGCAGGGGAAATTGGTAGTATATTTAAAAAAGGAGCCACTATATCCGCGGCCATGGGTGGGTGTCAAGCCGAAATAGGTGTATCTAGTGCGATGGCAGCTGGAGCATTATGTGAATTAATGGGAGGAACTCCAGAACAAGTAACTGTTGCTGCTGAAATTGCTATGGAACACCATCTAGGTCTTACCTGTGATCCTATTGCAGGGTTAGTGCAAGTTCCTTGTATTGAAAGAAATGCAATGGGGGCAATTAAAGCTATCAATGCTGCAGAATTAGCCCTTAATACAGACCCTAAAAATGTAAAAGTTCCATTGGACAAAGTAGTTAACACCATGTGGGAAACAGCAAAAGATATGAACAATAAATACAAAGAAACCTCTGAGGGAGGTTTAGCTGTAGCTGTTAGCCTATCGGATTGCTAAAGCAATATTTTTTTAGAATTAATATAAAAAACAGATTTTGAGCTTTTAAAAATGGTATTACTACTAAATTATTTACCTTTACAGCTTATAAAAATGCATAAAGATGTCAGTAGCAAAAAAAGATTATAAAAAAGTGACTACAAAATCACTAATAGATATGAAGGCCAATGGCGAAAAAATATCTATGTTAACTTGTTATGATTACTCGATGGCAAAAGCTCTAGAGGCTGGTGGTGTAGATGTAATGTTAGTGGGCGACTCGGCTAGTAATGTAATGGCTGGACACGAAACAACCCTACCTATTACCCTTGACCAAATGATATATCATGCCCAATCAGTAGTACGTGGTGCTGATCGAGCTTTAATAGTAGTTGACTTACCATTTGGTTCATACCAATCCGATCCAAAAGAGGCACTTCGCTCTGCAATCCGTATTATGAAAGAAAGTGGTGCGCATGCTGTTAAAATGGAAGGTGGTCATGAGATTAAAGACGGTATTAAACGAATTTTAGATGCAGGTATTCCAGTAATGGGACATCTTGGTTTAACGCCACAAAGTATCTATAAATTTGGTACCTATACGGTAAGAGCTAAAGAAGAACAGGAAGCACAACAATTAATCCAAGATGCTAAAATGCTAGAAGAAATTGGATGTTTTGCGCTTGTTTTAGAAAAAATACCCGCTGAATTAGCTAAAAAAGTAGCACAAAGTATTGCTATACCAGTTATTGGAATTGGAGCTGGTAACGGAGTGGATGGACAAGTGTTAGTTATCCATGATATGATTGGATTAACAAATGAATTTAATCCTAAATTCTTAAGACGTTACTTAAATATTTACGAACAAATGTCTTCCGCTGTTTCACAGTACGTGCAAGATGTAAAGTCAGTTGATTTTCCTAACCAAAACGAGCAGTATTAATTAGGTTCTACAAAAATTTTATATTGTATACAAGGTATCCTTTTTTTATAAAAAGGATATTTTTGTTTAAAATAAGCACTTATGAAAATTGTTTCTAACATAGATAATCTACAGGTTTTATACGAAGATAACCATCTTATTATAATCAATAAACGCGTAGGAGATATTGTACAAGGTGATAAAACCAATGATACACCTTTAAGTGATATTGTTAAGCACTACCTTAAAGCTAAGTACAATAAGCCAGGAGAAGCCTTCCTGGGAGTGGTTCATCGATTAGATAGACCAACTTCAGGAATTATTGTATTTGCTAAAACCTCTAAAGCTCTAACACGTTTAAATGAATCTTTTAAAAACAGAGATACAAAAAAAACATATTGGGCAGTTGTGAAAAATGCTCCTCCAAAAGTGGAAGATACCCTAGAGCATTTTTTGGTAAGAAATCCCAAGAACAATACATCTAAGGCTCATATAAAACAGGTACCAAATAGCAAACAAGCTAAATTATCTTATAAAATATTTCATCAATTCAAAAAATATTCAGCCTTACAAATTGATCTTCACACAGGTAGGCATCATCAAATAAGAGCACAATTATCCTTTATTGGTTGTCCTATAAAAGGAGATTTAAAGTATGGATTTGATCGTAGTAATCCCGATGGTGGCATACACCTTCATGCCAGAGAGTTAAATTTCACTCACCCGGTGAGTAAAGAATCGTTAACCATTGTGGCTCCACCCCCTAGTGATGTACTATGGGATGCTATTTCTTTATAAAAATAAAGCCCAAAAGTAGATTTTTCAAACCTCTACTCTTGGGCTATTTTTATTTAGTGGCAATGGGTAAGTCTTGCCTAGAATACTCACTCCAAGACCCAACATATAAATTTGCTAATCCTAAACCACTATGGGCAAGAGCTAAAATAGTATGACAGGCGGTGACTCCACTCCCACAATGAATCGTTATATTCTCAATTGGTATATGTTCGAATTCCAACTCATAAATACTTTTTAATTGTTTGGGGGATAAGAACCTACCATTATCTTGTAGATTCATCTCAAAGGGAAGATTAATTGCACCAGGAATGTGTCCAGCGATTAAATCAATAGGTTCATGTATTGCTTGATACCTTTGTCTTTGACGCACATCAACCACTATATGATCCTTACTTTTAGCCAATTCTATAACTTGTGACAATGTTTTTCTTGGCCATAAATAATCAGCAATAGGATAAGGTTCTACTTGTTTAAGCTCTGGTATAAGATTATTTACTTTAATACCTATTTCTTTTCCCCCTTGAAAACCACCATCTAATACAAAGCACTGGCTATGGCCAATACTTTGTAACATCCACCATAAACGACTTGCAGCGTTAGCTCCATTATTTCTATCATAAATCACCACGGTACTACTTGGTTGTACTGCCCATTTCTTTAAATTTAAAGAAAACTCATCTTTACAAGGTAAGGGATGTCTACCACCGTTTTTAGGGTCGATCTCTTTACTAGCTAAATCGTGCATATCAACATATACCGCACCCTTTAGGTGCTCCTTCAAGTAATCTTGATAAGCATTCGGCCCACCTACAGCTTCTAAGATAATCAAATCTTGTTTGTTTTGAGTAATCCACTGTAATAACTCCTGGGGCTGTACTAATGTATTTATAGTCATTTTTTTTATTGTGGAATTTACAGTTTTTTTCTGTGATAATTTAGTATTCTGCTTTTTTAACTTATTTAATTTTTTATAATTAAAATAGAAGGTGCAAAATGCAGCCAACGACTTCTTGTAGCGACTAATTGCTTCCAGGAGTCTAAGCTAATAATCATAATATCAAATTGCTCTATGAACTCTTTGCGGATTGTACGTTTTTTTATCATACGAATATGATTAGGTTTATAATGTTCTATCAAACGTACCTGTTCCTTGAAATCTATATTGGAACTAATTTGTTCAAGAGCATCTAGTACTGTTACTTGAGATCCTGCATTTAAAATCCATTTTTGGGCAAATTTTAAAAGTTCTAAATCTCCTTTTTTAAACACAGGAAAGAAAACCTTGTCCACACTTTTGAATTCTTTATTAATAAACACCCCAACAGGTACCTGACTTTTAAAGAGTATCTCTTGGGTACGAATATCAAATAAAGACTGCTCAAATAGCTTCTCTTTTCCTGTAACTCTATTTAATAAAGTATTAGGGTTTATGATATTGGTTGTAAATCCTAATATATTACCCAATAAGGTTCCTCTATAAATAGAATAACCCATTTCGGTTAAAAACAAATCACATCCTTGTTGATTAATCAACTCAACAATATCATCTGAAACACTAAGAGAAGCCTTATACAAAGTTCGGATCTCTTGCCCAAGGTCTTGCGCTTGTTGTAATACAGGTTCGAAAACTTCTGTCTCATAACTTGCTACATTATATGGTTTAATTTCATTAGAATCCACCACATTCATAGCAGTAACACTAGTATTAATACTGTTTGTTCCCACAAAACTATAAGCTAATTTTAAAAGATCTTTTGGTTTACTTACTTTATCAAACAATAATGTTACCTGATAAGAAAGAGGTCTTTCTTGTGGTTGTAATTCATCCGAATGCTTCTGCTTTTTAAAAATAAAATCTATCAAATCCAATAATGGCCCTGTCATAAAAGTAGTTGCTAAAGCCATTATAACCATCATAGCAAAGATTTCTCCGGTTAATACACCTAAATCAAATCCGATATTTAATACTATTAGCTCCATTAGTCCTCTTGTGTTCATCAGGGCTCCAATCACCAAACTATCCTTCCAATTTATCCCAACAAACTTTGCCGTTAAAGCACTACCTATAAACTTACCAACGGTTGCCACTAAAATAATAATCCCGGTTATCTTCCATAAATAAGGTTCATTTAAAAGACCAATTTCAGTTCTTAATCCGGTGTAAACAAAAAACAAAGGCAAAAATAAAATAACAGCTACATCCTCTACTTTTTGCATAAACAGCTCTCTAAACCTTGTGTTTTCAGGCATAATAACACCAGTCATAAAAGCTCCAAATAAGGCATGAATACCAATAACTTCTGTGGCGTAAGATGAAATTATAAGGATAATTAAAAACAATGCCACAAAACTTTTACTCATGGCTTGATGTGATGCATTAGTCTTTGCAACTTTTGCTAAAAAAGGTTTTACCAACTTAAGCATCACTATTACATAAATAAGAGCCAGAGCTATTGTATACAAAGAACTCACAAAGCTTCCTGCTTGCACAATAGCAATTACAGCCGCCAATAAACACCAAGCAGTAATATCATCTGCAGCAGCACATGTAATTGCAATAGATCCAATTCTTGTCTTATGTAATGATCTTTCTTGCACAATACGGGCCAAAACTGGAAAAGCAGTTATACTCATTGAGATCCCCAAGAAAAGACCAAAGGATAAAAACTCTGCCCCTTTTGGGGAAAAACTCTCAAAGATATAATAAGCCAGAGTAAGTCCAAGGGTAAAGGGTATGATGATACTTGCATGGCTAATTACAATTGCATCATGTGCTTTGTTTTTTAAGACCTTAAGGTCTAATTCCATACCTATAACAAACATAAATAGTATCAAGCCTATCTGACTTAAAAAACTAAGGTTTGCCAATGAATCTACTGGGAAAATCATTTGGGAAAACTCCGGGAAGTGCATGCCTAAAAAAGAGGGGCCCAAAGCAATACCAGCCACAATTTCTCCAATTACAGACGGCTGACCTATTTTTTTACAAAACCATCCAAAACCACGAGCCACTAAAACAATAGTAACTATTTGTGCCAATAACAAAGCAAGAGGGTTTTTTAGATTCTGATATAAAGTCAAATAAAAATTTTCAAAAACTGACTTATCACTCACATTATATATAACGTCTTGCTCGAGTAAACTTCCTTTACTAACTACTAAAAACATTAATAAAGAGCATCCTCCTAATAAGGTAACGTATAGAAATGTATTCTTGTATTTCTTCATAAACTTTTGGTTTGATTTCCATACAAAAATGTGATTTTTACCAGCGCTAAAAACCGCTTTTGTTTTAAAACAAAAGACTTGTGTAATAAAACCTAGAAAAAATGTAATAAACTAAATATTGGCCAAAAAATCAGATTTAAAACTTGCTCCTAATGAAACTAAAATTGGCTTACCACTAGAGTCTAATACCGTGGTATGGATCTGATCGTAACTATAAAAGCTAACTATTCTGTAGTTTATAATCTCCCTTTTATTTACCCTACAAAAGTTAGCCTTAGGTAGGCTACTCATTAACTTATCTAACGTGGTGTTTTTTAAAATTATTTTAGTTTGATTGTCAAAATATAGTTCCTTATCCCTGGGATCAGTCTCACAAGTGGTAATAAAATCAATATTATCAAACTGAATAATAGCTTTACCTTTATTGGTGTTTACATTTAAAAATGTGGGCCTTTTTTTCTCATGTAGCACCATACACACCTTGTCTATAGCCTTTTGCAAACGTTCTTTCTTTATGGGCTTTACCAAATAATCAATAGCATTTATTTCAAATGCTTGAACAGCATATTGTTTATAAGCTGTACAAAATATAATAGCTTTATCTGGCACCAATTCAGCTATTTCCATACCAGTAATTCCAGGCATATTAATATCGCAGATAAGTACCTGGTAATCCAAATTCATCTGTGCTTGTAGAAACTCCATCGGGTTGTTGAACACTGCAACGATTTGCACCTGTGGAATTTGATCGCTTAACATTTGTAAATATTTTAGACCTAGGAGTTCATCATCAAGAAGAACACATTTTACTTTTGAAATCATATAAATTCAAACTTAAATGAATGGAATATACTTTGGAATCTTGTTGTATTTCTAATTTATAATAAACCCCGTAGATTAGCTCTAGTCGTTGTTTTAAAGTCTGTAATCCATACCCGCTATTTTGTTTCTGTAAAGATTCTTTCTCTGAAGCCTTATTGGTTACAACTAAATCAAATTGGCCATTTTTTAATTTAAACAAAACACTTATAAAAGAATCTTGACTTTGTAAATCGGCGTGTTTAAATGCATTTTCAATTAACTC
Source organism: Myroides sp. LJL119 (assembly GCF_054871605.1). Classification (NCBI taxonomy): domain Bacteria; kingdom Pseudomonadati; phylum Bacteroidota; class Flavobacteriia; order Flavobacteriales; family Flavobacteriaceae; genus Myroides; species Myroides sp. LJL119. The sequence continues at coordinate 105,993 of NZ_JBTXLO010000009.1, read as the reverse complement.
AATACAAATCAAAGGGGCTATTAACTCCTTTTCATAAAGCGGATCGTGTTGTGATATGATACTGCGTATATCCAGACGAAACAAAGGGTTTAGTTTAATTTTATTTATATCTATTAATTTAATGGCAAAATCATGCTCTTGTTTTAAAGTAACCATTTTATTTTTACTATCATACATTATATAATCTAACACACCGGCCATGCGGTCCAAAGAAAAATAAGTTTGATATGCAAGAGATTGCACGGAGTTTAAAATATTTTTAAACAAATGAGGGTCTAATCTAGACTCCAAATTTTCCAATTGCAAATATTTTAGTTTTTGCTCTAATACTTGATATTGCTTTTCGTAGCTGGCCAATTTAGAAGATCGTCTAAAAAAACTGTAACTCAAAACAAGGATAACTACCAATAAAAGTATAATCACAAGCAAGGCTAAATAAAATAACTTATGGGAATACACAAAACTCATCTATTTAATTTTTGGAAGTTCTTTAATTAGAACTAATTGGTTTTTAAAGTTTTTTAATTGCTCAGGGTTATTGTAATCATATATCATACTACCTTGTAAACTCTGATATTCTTGTGGTAAAATCTCTCTTCGAACAATTGAGTTTGCTTGTAAAGTGAAAAAGTAGCTATCTTGTTTATTAAAAGTAATATCAATACGCAAAATACCAGATTTTTGATCTACATAAAAAGGCAAGACCCTATTTAAACTCGCGTAAAATAAATCACTACTGTAAATCGTTACTTTCCAGGGTAAATAACCTGGGGGGTTATCTAGACTATCTTTTAATGTATAGGATGCTCTTTGGACAGTGTAATTTGCAATTTTCAAAGTATCGGTGTCTTGCGTATAATCTTTGGTATAAAAAGAAAGATAAATTGGGAGCTGTACTTGTTGTAAAACTGGATTATTTTCCTGATAAATTAAATTCACTGAGCTTTTAAGCCCCACCTTACTTGCCAGGTAGATATAACCGGTTTGCAATAAATCATTATATTTATTTTGCACCTTATAAGTCAAAGACTCCCCTAAATATACTGCTTCATAACCTGCTAAATAAACTTGATTTTTCATGTAGGGAAATAACCCATAGTTTTTCCAAAAATTTGGGTTGTTAGCTATAAACTCTCTAACATATAAGCTATCACTACTTTGCCTGTAAGTGTTGTCTTTGACATAGGTAGAATTAAAAATCATTGAATCTATAAAGGATTGTATTATCGTATCACTTATAGTTAAGTCATAATAAATTACTCCTTGATCAAACTCCAAATCATTGAAATCTATTTTTTCAGGTTTATTCTTTGGAATGAGCATGGTACTAGAACTAGTTTTCCGAGTACAACTGGTTAACATAGCAAAAAATAAAAAAACAATAAATAATCTGTAACCAAACATAAAATGGTTTTTTAAAAATTTAAAGATAATAACTATTTTAATTAATTAGTAGTTACCTTAAATACTTTTAATTTGTCATACCCATTTAAACACCTCAGCAAAAACATATAAAGCAGATAAATTAAAATTAAAAAAAGTAAAATATCATTAGCTCTTCATTGAACATTGTAGCTCTATTACTTTGCAGTAATAACATGTGCTGTAAAATTGTTGGCGGATACCTCAATAGAAAATAAGTGAGTTAAAGAAGTTCATTCGCATCGTAATGTAAGAATACTGGTAAAAAACACTTTATTTATTGAAGATTATAACGGACCATAATTCAAAATCATTACCCTTGCTATTTTTAAAGTAATCTATAAAAATAGTAAGCAATAACTCATTGGAGGATTCTTATATTTTTATGAGCAAAAACTTAAATTGTAAAAATATTAATAAACATCACTCTTTTTATGAATACAAATATTTATTTAACATTGCTAGTAAAAAACTTAAACTCAAAAACAAATAAATACGCGTAGTATAAAGTGGTTTTTAGTTATTGTAAATTGAAAGTTTCTAGAGTCCTTTTTTGAATAAAAAAACTAAATAAATAGACTTACTTTTAAACAAAAGAAAGTAGTTCTTTTAAAAAGCTACTTTAGTTATTTTCATAACAATAGTATTTCTGAAAAGAACATGATTAAAAAACGGTTATCTAAACATCTTAGCTATTTAATCAAAATATTATTATATTATTAATAATACAAAAGATTTAAAAAATAGTATAACTGTATTTTACGAATATTTCCTGTAATTTGCTAAGAGACTAATACTGATTAATATGATACATAAAAAATATAAAGTAAGTGGAATGACCTGTAACGGATGTCGTACAAAGGTAGAGGATACTCTAAACCAAATCGATCACGTAAAAGCCCAGGTTAACTTGGAATTACATCAAATTGATTTAGAACTAACCAAAGAAATTGACACTTTAACGCTTCAAAAACAATTATTTAAAAAAGGTCCCTACGTACTACAAGAAATAGTACAAGCAAAGGATGGTTCACAAGAATTATTGGATCCTGTTTCGGTAGATCCAGAAGATATGCATGAAACAGAAATTCCTACCAGCATGCAAGATAAGGCCGGAAAATATTTCTGTCCCATGCTATGCGAGGGTAACAAAACCTATGACTCAAACGTAGGCTGTCCCGTTTGTGGTATGAATTTAGAGCAAATCCCTGCAGCTAAACAAGAAAAAACAGTTTATTACTGCCCTATGCTTTGTGAAGGTGATAAAACCTATGACAAGGCACAAGACTGCCCTATTTGCGGAATGCCATTAGTGGCTAAAACCGTTTTGATTCAACCCCAGGATACTACCTATAGGGATATGCTAAACAAACTATGGATTTCCATTGGCTTTACCTTACCTGTTTTTATTTTAGCTATGGGACCGATGATTCCCAATAATCCAATAACAAGTTGGATTCCTTTTTCGGTTAATAATTATTTGCAATTTTTATTCACACTGCCTGTTATATGGGCTTGTTGGATGTTCTTCCACCGTGCTTGGATCTCATTTAAAACATGGAATTTAAATATGTTTAGTTTAATAGGTCTTGGGGCTGGAGCTGCTATGATTTTTAGTATCGTTGCATTGTTTTTCCCAAACCTATTTCCTGAGAGTTTCCAATCCGAACATGGTATACATCTATACTTTGAAAGTGTTGCCGTTATTTTAACTTTAGTTTTAGTGGGGCAAGTCATGGAAGCTAGAGCACATAGCAAAACTAGTTCGGCTATAAAATCTTTATTAGAACTAAGTCCTTCCACAGCCCGAAAACTTACCCACGATGCACAGGAAATACAAATTAGTATACAAGATATCAAAGTTGGGGATAAATTAGTGGTTAAACCTGGGGATAAAATACCGGTAGATGGACAGATTCTTGAAGGACAAAGTCACATTAATGAATCGATGATAACTGGAGAACCTATTTCTGTTTTTAAAAACGTTTCGGATAAAGTAATTGGTGCTACTTTAAATGAAGATGGGAGTTTTGTTATGGAGGCTCAAAAAATTGGATCGCAAACCCTACTATCACAAATCATTGATATGGTAAACAATGCATCTCGAAGCAGAGCTCCAATTCAAAATCTAGCAGATAAAGTTTCGAAATACTTTGTACCTATAGTAGTAATGGTGGCAATCCTAACTTTTATAATATGGTTTGTTTTCTCCCCAACGGATAAACTTTCTTATGCCATTATAAATTCCTTAGCTGTTTTAATCATAGCTTGTCCTTGTGCCCTTGGTCTTGCCACCCCAATGTCTATAATGGTAGGGATAGGCAAAGGAGCTCAAAATGGAATATTAATCAAAGATGCTCAGAGCTTAGAGATAGCCAACAAAGTTAATGTACTTATTACAGATAAAACGGGTACTTTAACCATGGGAAGACCATCGGTTGAGTTTATAAAATCTGTTCATATCGATTATACCGATGAGCAACTACTTTATTTAAGTGGATCTTTAAATCAAAACAGTGAGCATCCTTTATCCAAAGCCTTCACAGACAAAGCCAAGGAACAAAGCATAGAGTTAACACAAGTAAAACTTTTTAAAAACACACCAGGAAAAGGTATACAAGCAGTAGTGGATAAACAAAGAGTTTCCTTAGGAAACCAAGCATTAATGCAAAGTATCCAAATAGAGATACCTGAAAGTATCATCCAAGAAGTTGAAAAATATCAAGCACAGGGAAAAACTGTCTCTTTTCTGGCAGTAGATCAAACCCTATTAGGCTATGCAGTAATATACGACCCTATAAAGGAATCTTCATTAAAGGCTGTAGAAGACTTGCAAAAAAAATCAATACAAGTCATTATGGTTACCGGAGATAATCCTTTGACTGCTAAAGCGGTGGCCGATCAATTAGGAATAAAAAATTACATTGCAAAGGCAATGCCGCAAGATAAATTAGATATTATAACCAAGCTACAACAAGAAGGTAAAATTGTAGCAATGGCAGGAGACGGAATCAATGATGCCCCAGCCTTGGCTAAAGCGGATGTCGGAATCTCGATGGGAACCGGGACGGATGTTGCTATTGAAAGTGCAAAAATAACTTTGCTAAAAGGAGATTTAAGTGGTATTCCAAAGGCGATTAATCTTTCTCACAAAGTAATGGTAAATATTAAACAAAATTTATTTTTTGCCTTTATTTACAACACAATTGGTATACCAATTGCAGCAGGGGTTTTGTTTCCAATCTTCGGAATAGTTTTATCACCAATGATAGCTGCTTTAGCCATGAGTTTCTCTTCGGTATCGGTTATTAGTAATTCCTTGCGTTTAAAAAATATAAAACTCTAATAAAACACATTACCTTATTAATATGTAAAAAACCATAAAATCCGTAGCTTCTAAGAAACTACGGATATTCTATATTTTTAATTTTATTTCTAGGTATAGTTAAATTTCAAACCCACCACATTCTTTAAATGAGTCATTTAAAAGCTTATCTATTTAATATCCTTTTTCTTAGGTGAGTTCGGCTTAATAAAAACAGATAACAATAATCCTACTCCTATTATAATATTAATTATTATGTAGGTTTTTTTGCTTATATCAAAAACATAAAAAGGTTGTATAATTAAAATTAGCACCAGATAGGTTATTACCTCTACAAGTTTTTTATTAACATGCGAATTATAAGCCAAAATACTAAAGGCAACAAATACAACAAAGCTTACTAACCTGTAATAATCCTCTGGCATCGAAAATGCAGTGGTTAATAACATAACTGCTACAAATATTTTTATTGCTTTTTCCATATTAGAATAAATTAATGCTCTATCATTAAAGATACAAAAATTACCTTTACTGTTAAAAACTGTTTTTTAACTATCTAATAATTTAACATTTTCTCCATTTAATTCTATTATACTTTATGGCATAAGAATTCCATAGCTTATAATCTTTGCCGTGAGGTATAATAAATATTTATATTTGTAGAAAATTCCCATAAAAACAAATATAATGGAACAACAATTCGCACAAATAATTGTAAACTACCACAGTGAGGTACTAGAGAAGCAAACAGAAGAAATACTTTGGGGACTTATTGTGGATAAAGAAAAAGGATTGTTTAAAATAGATAATATTCCTTTCTACGGACCAGAACTTTCCTGCGAAGATATTGTCTTTGCCACCCCTTTGGATCAAAAAGATACCTATTTAATGCAGGAGGTTTATCAATACTCAGGAAATAGTACTATACAGGTAATTGTACAAAAAGACACATACAATAAACAAGATCTTTACAATGAAATTTTATATGCGCAAACCGAAATTGAGGTAGTGGATGATTATTATTTTGTAATAAATATTCCTTCACAAACAAATTACCGCAATGTTTATGCAATCTTAGCTGCTTTAGAGGAAGAAAAAGTAATAACTTTTGCAGAACCTATCTTATCGCCAAAGCACGCCTCAGACTTGCGATAGAATTCTTTAAGACATATCCCCTGCAAAAATAATTAATCTTTTTAGGGGGTATGTTTATATTTGTAGAAATTCAAATAGGTATTAGAACTGAAAATAGATAAATGGTTGTGGCCCTGCGGTTGCAGTTGCAAATACCACCCAAAATACAAACCCTAATATTACCGATTTGACCAATATTGGCGAGGCATCAAAGATTTGGTGTAAAGGATCAAACCATCTTAAAGGTAAAAAATGCCAAATAAATCCAATAGCTATAATTAAAAAAACACTTTTATATCCTTGGTAAATAATATACCAAGCCTTGGGGTCCATTTCTAAGCTGCCTATATTATAGATAATATCTAAAGCGGTATCAAATGAATTAGCTCGAAAGAATATCCAGCAAAAAGTCACAAAGTGAAAAGTCAGTATAATACTAAACAATCGCCAAGCCCAATTAGGTTTTACTGCTTTAGCCCTTGGAAACAATTCCATAAACATCTTATGAACCGCTAAGGCTACTCCATGTAAGGCTCCCCATACGATAAATCTTAAGCTTGCTCCATGCCATAACCCACCTAATAACATAGTGGTTAAAAGGTTAAAATTAGTTACCATACTTTTATGTTTTTCTTTGGAAAGAACTATAGTTAGTCCAAAGACAAGTATACTACCTAAGGCAATTAATAAAGGAACAATACTGTGATCTATTTGAATTATTCCCCAAATTAAAATAGCTAGAAAAAATAGAGCTGGGAAAAAATAACCTGCAAAACTACCATTACGATTTCCTCCTACCGATATATATAAGAAATCTTTTAGCCAAGTAGATAAGGAAATATGCCATCTTCTCCAAAATTCTGTTATGGACATACTTTGATAAGGTACATCAAAGTTCTTTGGCAATCTATATCCCATTAAAAGAGCTATTCCTATGGCCATATCAGAATATCCCGAAAAATCACAATAAATCTGGATTGCATACCCGTAAGTTGCCATTAAATTTTCAAATGCAGTATAACTATTAGGAGCATCAAAAACCCGATCTACAAAGTTTACAGATATATAGTCTGATATCACCGCTTTTTTTAACACCCCACCAATAATCAATAAAAAGCCTTCGGTCACTTGGGTTCTTGATACAAATACTTTTGCATAAATCTGAGGAATAAACTCCTTTGCCCTAACTATTGGACCAGCAACTAATTGAGGGAAAAACGAGATAAAAAACAGGTAATCCAAAAATGATTTGGTAGGTTCTATTTCCTTTCTATAAATTTCAATTATATAACTAATGGATTGAAAAGTAAAAAAGGAAATTCCAACTGGCAAAATGATAGAATCTAAATGAAAACTTGTATTGGCCACAAGGTTTACACCATCCAAAAAGAAATTAGTATACTTAAAATAACCTAATAAAGATAAGTTTACAATAATACTGATTGTAAGTAAACTTTTCTTTTTAATAGGATTATGTGTCTTGTAGATAATATCTGCCAAGTAATAATCCAACAAGGATGAACCAATTAGTACTAAAAAATAATATCCACTTGATTTATAATAAAAAAACAAGGAGAAAATAACGACATACAACAACCTTATATGAAAGGTTCTGCGCATGGCTATATAGAACAAATAAAAGACAAGAAACATTCCAAGAAACAATCCTGAATTAAAAAGCAATGGTTCTTTAGCATTAAAAGTAAACCACTGAATTAAATCAGAATAACTTGGCATTGGTATTTCTATATTAAATAGATTCATCTAATGAATTGTGTTTATTTTGAAAAAGTTGTGTATAGGTATGCATTAATGCTTGATAAAACAAATCAGCAGAGTATTGATAACCTTTAACTGTATAATGCACTAAATCTTTAGCTAAATAGCCTTTCTCTTGTAGGCTTTTTAATCCTAACGTACCTCCTAAATTATAGTATAGGTCCCAAATAGCATAGCTATTCTCTATACTGTTTACAATTAATTGATTACTTAGACCCGTTACCAAGGTATTGGGTTTATTTCTACCAAAATAACTTGGAGGGGGGGATGTAATTAAAACATCTACCTGTGGATTTGTGCTTTTAAGGACTTGCAAAAATTCATTAACCTGATTTTTAAACTCCTCGGAATCCATTTTATCAAAAGATTCATTTGTTCCCATAGAAATAATAATCAAATCTGGTTCTAAGCCCTTTAATTGTTCAAAAAATAAAGGATACTTTGTATAATCAGAATAACGAGCTCCATTTACTCCAATACTGTGATATACAATCCCAGGGTTTTGATTCTCTAACACAATGCCATTTAAATCATACAAGTCTAGGTTTTGATTTGGATAAAAGTAAATTTGACTAACCTCCCTATCTAAATTAAAATCAAAAAAACCATCTTTAAAAACAGCTTGTTCACTAGAGAATTCACTTAAGTCTATTTCTACTGGTTGAGTTTGCTTACTAGGGATAAATAAGTTCTTACCTGCTACAATATTGTCCCCACGTAAATTATTAAGCTTTTTAATATCCGATATACTAACATGATACTTGCGAGCTATTAAAGATAAAGACTCGCCGCTTTTTATCTTGTGGGTAATTTTCATTGGCGTGCCACTACTCAGGGCAATTTTTTTAGCACTTGTACCTAGATTAAAAACCTGCTGAGTTTCTGGTGTAAATACTTTGACACGAGTAAACCGATACTGATCACTATCAACAGAGAGCTCAATTACAGGTGTTTTTTGATTTGTAGATAAGGCAATACCACTTAACCCTACATTGGCCCCATTAACAGGAAATATATTTCGGTAACTATCCCAGGTAACATTAGATGAATATTTAACCGATGTATTGCCATTGGTACGCGCTAATTTATAAGGAAAAGCAAATCCCAGACCGGCATTACCAAAGCGATCCTGTAAAAGCTCTCGCATTCTACCAGTGAAAAAATCAGCCTGAATATGCGAATCACCAATATGAACAATATTTACTTTACCTTGTTTTAAGGAATCCACCTGGTGTAGTTTTTGCCAAAAATGGCTTAGATTTTCCCAATGATATATCATTTGATTTCCTGTGGAATCAAGCATCTCAGAATACTTTTGATCCCCAGATAAGGAATCTTTTAAAGTAAGTTCTCTAGCCTGATTATAAGCCCATGATGTGTTAACACACAGTATAAAAGTAATGATATAGACAATTTTGTTACTTAACATAAAAAATGGTGTAATAAGTATATTGCAATTAGATTTTTTTTAATTTTCAACCTCCAGGGAGTCTACTTGCTTCTTAATGCTTTGTTGGTGTAGATCACTTTGCTGTTTTTGCAAAACAGCCTCTTGTTTCTGGCGTTTTTCCTTATAAATTAAATAAGCATTTTGAATCTGATCAAACATTAAGCCAGCAACTTGTTTGGCTCCATTGTAATTAAAGTGTGTATAGTCTTTATTAGCTCTTGTTGGGAGCTCTTCTACCCATTTAACCATCGAGCCTTCACCTCCCATGGCTTGATAAAGATTAAAGAAACCAACTTGCTTGTCTAAAGCATATCTTTTTTGCGCTTTAACTAAAGGTACTACGGCTGAATCCGTTTGCATTACAGACTCATACTTAGTTGACTTATCGGCTGTGGAGACAACTAAAATACTTGCATTTGGAAAACAGTGTCTTAGGTGATCTACAACACGTCCCATTTGCTTGGTATACCAACCATAGTTATAGGATCCGTAATTAAGAACGTTTGTACCAAAATGTAAAATTATCAAACCATAATCTAAATCTTTATCAAAGCTTTGCATGAAAGAAGGACTAAATAAAGATATAGGAAGTCCCGAATTTCCACGAGATGAATAATTATCTACTTGCACTCCTGTTTTCCCACTTACATCAACACCGTAAAAGGCAATCGAATCACTATCAACAAAATTTAAATCTATTTTAGATACAGCTCCTGGAATTAAAAGTAACTTGTTAAGTTTACCCTGAGCTGCTAAAGATTTATGGATAGTATCTTTATTAACAATTACTTGTACTTCTGAGCCTTTTCTAGGGCTTTTTCCATAATATAGAGTAGGATTATATAAAGCCTTCATATTGGCAAGTCCTCCTGCTTGAATGGATAATTTTGCACTACCGCTTGAATCCTTAACAAAAAACACATGACCTGAAACGCCAAAGGGATTAGCAGGGTGTTTTGTATTAACATAACTCTGTGTATTCCAATTCGAGGAATAACGATGTACAATAGAGGCTCTACTACGACTCGACTCAACATTTATGGGAATAAATCCTACTCCGGAGCCCCCGTATGTTTTTTGAAATTGAGCCCGAAGATCTTGCACAATCATATCGCCATCTGTCATCGAATCACCATAATAAGCAATACGTACTCGTTTAGAGCTATTGTGCTCTAACTCATATAAACGACTAAAAAAACTCTCTAAATAATTCCAGTTATCCGAACCTATAGCTGAATTAATCTGAAAATCCTGTTGGCTTAAATACCTTGTTTCTTGATTTTGAGGCAATAAAGAATCCTCTGCTTGGGTATCTACTTGTTTACTTTGGTTATCAGTTTGACTAATTTTTTTAGATTCTTTGCCCTGTATACTATCATTTTTATAATCCGCAACAGCTTGTAATAATAAAGAATCAATAACAACATTCTTATTAACTACAGGCTCGGCACTTAAGATTTTTTGAGGCAATTTTGCTTTAAAAAATAAAAAAAAGCCACTTGCCATTATTAAAATGACAAGCGACTGGTATATATATGATTTTTCTTTTTTCACCTAGGTATAAATTACATGCGCTCTGGCACAGCAATCCCTAATAAAGCAAAAGCGTCTTTAATTATTTCACCTACTTTATGTGATAGCTGTACTCTAAACACTTTTAGAGTTTGATCTTCTTCTCCTAAAATAGACACTGTTTGATAAAACGAATTATATTCTCTTACTAAATCGTAAATATAATTAGCTATCAAAGCTGGACTATAATTTTTAGCTGCATCCTGAATAACTTCAGGGAAGTCACTCATTATCTTTACCAACTCCTTTTCTTTAGGGTCCAATACAATACCCGTTATATCTTGATCATATTGAAAATCCGCCTTGCGGATAATGCTTTGTATACGCGCATAAGTATACTGAATAAAAGGGCCTGTATTACCAGCAAAATCAACAGATTCCTCTGGGTTAAATAAAATTCGTTTTCTTGGATCAACCTTTAGAATATAGTATTTCAATGCTCCTAGTCCAATAGTATTGTATAAAGAGTGTTTTTCTTGGTCAGAATACCCTTCTAATTTCCCTAAATCCTCCGAAATACTTTGAGCAGTAGCTGCCATCTCAAGCATCAGATCATCAGCATCTACAACAGTTCCCTCACGGCTCTTCATTTTTCCTGAAGGTAAATCTACCATCCCGTAGGATAAATGATATAAGCGTTCAGCCCAATGAAATCCAAGTTTCTTTAAGATTAGAAATAATACTTTGAAATGATAATCTTGTTCATTACCAACTGTGTAAACCATTCCCGATACATCCGAAAAATCTTTAACACGCTGAATTGCCGTTCCTAAATCCTGGGTCATATACACAGAGGTACCATCTCCGCGTAGAACTAATTTCTCATCTAATCCTTCATCGGATAAATCAATCCAAACCGAATTGTCTTCTTTTTTAAAGAAAACACCTTGTTCTAAACCTTGTTCAACTATATCTTTACCTAATAGATAGGTATCGCTCTCATAATAATTTTTATCAAAATCAACACCTAAGTTTTTATAACTAACAGCAAACCCATCATAAACCCATTGATTCATTTTCTTCCAAAGCTCGATCACTTCAGGGTCATTAGCCTCCCAATCTAAAAGCATTTGTTTAGCTCTTAAAATAATAGGAGCTTGCTGTTTGGCTTGATCCTCACTTAACCCTTGTTGCATTAAAGCGCTAATTTCCTGTTTATATTCAACATCAAACTTAACGTAATAATTCCCCACTAACTTATCTCCTTTTAAACCAGTAGACTCCGGGGTTTCACCGTTACCAAATTCTTTCCATGCAAGCATACTTTTACAAATATGAATACCACGATCATTTATAATCTGTGTTTTATATACTTTATTACCTGCGGCTTTTAAAATCTCAGCAACGGAATATCCAAGCAAATTATTTCTAACATGTCCTAAGTGTAATGGCTTGTTTGTATTAGGAGATGAATACTCCACCAACACAGCTGCAGAGTCCTTAGTAAGGGGAACAAATCCATAGTGCTCTTGTTGTCTTACACTATTAAAAAACTCGATATAATAACTATCGGCTACAACTAAGTTCAAGAAGCCTTTTACAACATTAAACCGCTCGATAACAGAAGTATTCTCTACTAAATAATCACCTATTTTAGTACCAATCTCTACTGGGTTCCCTTTTATTTGTCGTAAAAAAGGGAAAATAACTACTGTAATATCGCCTTCAAACTCTTTTCTTGTTCCTTGGTACTCAACTTTCTCTACGGTAACACCGTATAATTGTTGAACAGCCTTTTCTATCTGAGGAGTTAAAATCTGATTTAATGTCATTTTTTGTAATTTTAATAAACGACAAAGATAATTTATATTTCTACATTATAAGAACACAAAGCAAGGAATTTAAACTTAAAACGAACTATTTATCAATAAACAAGTACACAGAACAACCAGCCAAACCTCTTTTTTACAACAAAACACAAAAAGTGACTATTTTCATACTTTAGATATAAAAAAAATACCCGTAGTACTGGTACTACGGGTATTTTTTGTGGGCGATGAGGGATTCGAACCCCCGACCCCCTCGGTGTAAACGAGGTGCTCTGAACCAACTGAGCTAATCGCCCAAACTGTCTTTTTAAAACAAGTTTGGATAACTTAAATTCTTGTGGGCGATGAGGGATTCGAACCCCCGACCCCCTCGGTGTAAACGAGGTGCTCTGAACCAACTGAGCTAATCGCCCAAACTGTCTTTTAAAACAAGTTTGAATAACTTAAATTCTTGTGGGCGATGAGGGATTCGAACCCCCGACCCCCTCGGTGTAAACGAGGTGCTCTGAACCAACTGAGCTAATCGCCCAAAAATGTTTTAAACAAATTTGGAATACGTTATTTTAGAAAAAATGGTGGGCGATGAGGGATTCGAACCCCCGACCCCCTCGGTGTAAACGAGGTGCTCTGAACCAACTGAGCTAATCGCCCATTTTTCTTTTTTAAGAACGTGTAATCTTGTGTTTATTACGGCTGCAAATATACGACCAGATTTTAACTTTGCAAGTATTTTGGAAAGTTTTTTTATAAAATTTCTGCTACTACAAAAGTACTTCCACCTACATATATCAAGTCTTGAGCTCCGCATAACTCCTTAGCTTTAGCATAAGCTTCTGGTACTGAGTTAAAACTCTGACCAATTAACCCAAATTGCTTTGCTTTATTTTTTAAAACTTCTGGATCCATGGCGCGCAAGTTATTTGGCTTTGCGAAAAAATATGTTGCCTTTTTAGGGAGAAATCCCAAAATAGAATCTAAATCTTTATCATTTACAACGCCAAAAACAATAAATAATTTTTGGTAATCTTGAGCTGTCAGCTGTTTCATTACAATCTCAAGACCATGGGCATTATGCGCAGTATCGGCTATGATAGTAGGATTATTTCCTAAAACCTGCCAGCGTCCCATTAATTTAGTATTCTTAACAACTTGTAATAGACCTGATTTTAAATCAATATGATCAATATTAAAATAAGACTTCAATAAATCCACCGCTTGACAAACAGTTCGAATATTCTTTTGTTGGTAATCCCCTTTTAAATCCGAAACTAAAGTATTGTCTTTATAGGTTTGTTGCGCAAAATAAATTGGGGAATTATTTTTATTTGCTACATCTAAGAAAACAGGTTTTGTTTCTTGATTATACTCCCCTATTACCACTGGGGTATTTGGCTTTATTATTCCGGCTTTTTCAAAGGCTATCTTACTTAAAGTATTTCCTAAAAAGGCCGTATGATCCATACCTATATTGGTAATTATACTCAATAATGGCTCAATTATATTAGTAGCATCAAGTCTTCCTCCCATACCGACTTCAATGATAGCTACATCAACTTTTTGCTCTTTAAAATAACTAAAAGCCAAGGCTACAGTCATCTCAAAAAAGCTCAAATCCTCTTGCTCAAAAAACGATTTATGACTTGCTATAAAATCCACTACATAATCCTTAGTTATCTCTTGTCCATTAATTTTAATACGCTCTCTAAAATCTTTAAGATGTGGAGATGTATATAAACCTACTTTATAACCAGCTTGTTGCAATACAGAGGCTAGCATGGAACTTGTAGAGCCCTTTCCATTTGTTCCAGCCACATGAATTGTTTTAAAACTAGTGTGTGGATTAGCTAAATAATTCGATAATTTTATTATGTTAGATAAGTCTGCTTTATAGGCCACTGCTCCTTGTACTTGATACATAGGTAATTGGGCAAACATCCAATCTAAAGTTTGTTGATATGTCATTTTTTATAGGCCTTAAGCCCCAAGTCTAAAATTAATTACTATAAACCCGATTTGCACCGATGGTGCTTTATCATCAGGCTTCCATCTAAAGGTTTTTGCCGTTGCTATGGCCGCGTCGGTTAAACATTTCGCTGAATTAGTTGTTCCCTTTGTGTGTTGGGCAGATATTACCTTTCCTTGTTTATCTACTCTAATTTCAACAACAACCGTCCCCACTTCGTTGCAATCTGGAACCACCTGACCTCTGTTTGCTAAAGAGCGTCCATTTAATCCCCAACTAGTGCCTGAACCCGCTCCTTGCCCCTTTCCACTACCATAAGTTGAGTTAGAATACATATCTCCTTGTATGCTTCCTTGATCACCTGATTGATTAGTATCTCCTTGTCCTTCGAGTTTATCTCCACTTACCTTGGGACCATTGATCAAACTTGCCAATGCATCTTGGGTACTTTGACTTGGTTTTTTCTCTGGTTCTACCTCTGGTTTGTTTTTTTGAATCTCCGGGGTAGTTTGCTTGGGGTTAACTACCGGTTCTGTTTTAGCAACCACTGGAGTTTCTACCACTTTTTGAGTTACTACAGGTTCACTTTGAACTGGTTGTACTTGTGGACTAACTTCCTGAACTGGTTGAGACTCAGCAACCTGTTTTGGTTGCACCTGCCCCTTACCTACGTTACTTGTCCCAAAGTTAATAGCAATCTCTCCACCTGTTAAAACAGGTTGCTGGTCAGATTTTGGCAATGTCCAAAAAAAACACAATAGCAACAACACTACAAATAAACTAGATGTAATGGCAAAGGATTTTCTCTCGCTATCGTTTTGAAGTATCTTCATATTATTTTGGCTGTACTGCTAATACAATTTTATAGTTATTCCTATAGGCTATATCCATGACAAAAACCGCATCTTCAACTGGAACACCTTGCGATACATGCAAAACCAAGTTTGGTTCTTGTTCCTCTTGCAAGGCTTTTTGTAACTCCTGCTCTAGGGCTTGTGGATCTACCTTTGTTTGATTTACATAATAATTACTTTGCTCATCTACACTCACTGCCAAAGTTTCTACGGCATCACTTTTACCCTCTGAATTAGGTAAAACCAGATCCAAAGCATTTGTTGTGGTCATCGTGGTGATGGCTACCATAAAAAAAATCAACAGCAAAAATACAATATCCGTCATTGACGACATATTGAATTCCGCAGACACTTTATTTCTACCTCTTATATTCATTACGCAGGCTCATTTAATAGGTCTAAAAACTCAATAGCGTTAGCCTCTAATTGATGAACTACTTTATCGATTTTCCCAACTAAGTGATTGTACCCAACATAGGCTATAATTCCTATAATTAATCCCACCACAGTGGTCATCATCGCTGTATAAATACCCTCGGCTAACACTCCCATATCTATACGAGCTGAATTAGCTGTTGACATTTCATGAAAAGCCATTACCATTCCCACAACAGTACCTAAAAACCCCGTCATTGGTCCAGCTCCGGATAAAGTAGCTAAAAGATTTAAATTTTTTTCTAACTTATATACTTCTAATTTCCCTGTGTTCTCAATAGCAGTATTTATATCAGATAAAGGTTTTCCAATACGAGAAATCCCCTTACCTATCAAACAAGCAACTGGAGTGTTGGTTTGAGCGCAAAGCATTTTTGCTTGATCTACTTTTCCTTGGGCTAGAAAAGCTTTTATTTGACTCATAAACCCTTGGTCCACTTTGGCAGCTTTTTTAATAGCAAAAAAACGCTCTAAGTATAAGTAGATAGTTAAAAAAAGCATGATAAATAAAACGACCATAATAGATTGTCCTATTATTCCGCCCGAAAAGATAATGTCGCTTAAGGGTAATTCTTTTTCTAAAGATTTTGCACTTAACTCGGCTGCTTCAACCGCAGCTTTTGCAGCTCCTACTGTATCCACTTGTAAGAAATGAATCATAAAAAATATGTATTTAATTTATTAGTACTTTATTTGCCAATAGACACAATCAATAGTCGTGCCTAGTTTTATAACGTTTGATATTCTACTTTTAATACCCCTATACATGCTAGTTTTTCTTAGAATAGAATTTCAAATCTAACTTTTTACCTAAAATAATAATTTAGTTCAAATATAAAATGTTTTTATCGAGATTTACATCTATTAGACTATTTTTTAGTTCTACAATAGATCTATTGATAAAAAACACTAAACAATTAATTTAAAACAACTTAAAATTAATAAACAGGTTTAAAAGTGGTATATATCTTACCACTGCAATGATCTTTGCTTGCCCCGGTAACGCTTGATAAAACATTTATCTGCTTTTGAAGGGCTAAAACTCCTAAAAAACCAAAAACAATTGCTTCCTTATAATCTACTATAAATTTATTTGGTATTACCAAACTTGTAAAACTACAATAAGATTTCAAACGTTCTATTAACAAAGTGTTGTGAGCACCTCCTCCGGTTATTAATACCTTCTCGAACTTATTTTTATTGATATCATTGGAAATACATACGGCAATATGTTCACATAAAGTCCGTAATATGTCCACCTCACTAAGGGGATACCTTTGTAAAATAGGCTGAAAGTAATTCTTTACAAATTCGATCCCTAAAGACTTAGGTCCTTGTATTTTATAAAAATCTAAAGAATTTAATTCATTTAACAATTCACTGTTTACTGTACCTTTACTGGCTAATAATCCACTTTCATCAAACAAAAATCCTAATTTTTGAGCCTGTTCATTAAGTAATATATTAACAGGACAAATATCATAAGCTACCCTCGAACCAACCTTATTATCGTAAGAAATATTAGCAAATCCTCCCAAATTAACACAAGCCTGGTAGTCACCAAACAATAACATATCACCAATGGGTACCAATGGAGCGCCTTGTCCACCTAACTCAACGTCCTGAACACGAAAATCACAAACGACTGTTGTATTTATTAAATCCGCCAAAAATCCAAGATTTCCAATTTGCAAAGTATATCCTAAATCGGGTCGATGCAAAACCGTATGTCCATGAGAACTAACAGCATCAATATCTTGCAAAGAATTTTCAAGTATAAAATCCTGAATGACTTTAGCCAAATAACAGGTATAATCCTGATTTAATTTACTAATTTCAAGAGCATTGAGTTCAAATGCCTGCGACAATCTATCTCTCCAAGACTCCTTATATGGCACTGTAATGGTCTGCAAAATTTCAAAACTCCATAAGGTCTTATCGCCTATTAAACCCGTATATACAACATGAGCCAAATCAATCCCGTCCAAGGATGTTCCACTCATTACTCCTATTATATTATATTTACAAACTTTCATTGCTATAAAAATACATAAACTAGGTTGAATTATTAATTTAATTCCTATATATTTGAGAACTAAAAAAATCAAAATAACTATTAAATAAGAGATTTACAAATGGATTTTAATTTATCAGAAGAGCAGTTGATGATTCAACAAGCTGCACGTGATTTCGCACAAACCGAGTTACTTCCGGGCGTAATTGAAAGAGATGAACATTCTATCTTCCCAGCAGAACAAGTGAAGAAATTAGGAGAGCTAGGATTCCTAGGAATGATGGTAGACCCAAAATATGGAGGAAGTGGATTAGATAGTGTTTCTTATGTTCTTGCAATGGAAGAAATCGCTAAAGTAGATGCTTCGGCAGCAGTTGTAATGTCCGTAAATAACTCTCTTGTATGTGCTGGTCTTGAAAAATACGCCAGTGAAGAACAAAAAGAAAAGTTCTTGGTTCCTCTTGCATCTGGTCAAGTAATTGGAGCATTTTGTTTATCCGAGCCTGAAGCAGGTTCAGATGCTACATCCCAAAAAACAACGGCCATAGATATGGGGGATTACTATTTGGTTAACGGTACTAAAAACTGGATTACAAATGGTGGTACAGCAGATACATTTATTGTAATAGCACAAACACACGCTGATAAAAAACATAAAGGTATTAATGCCCTTATTATAGAAAAAGGAACTCCTGGTTTTGAAATCGGAGCAAAAGAACAAAAAATGGGAATCAGAGGTTCTGATACACACTCATTAATGTTTACAGATGTTAAAGTACCAAAAGCTAATCGTATTGGTCCTGATGGATTTGGGTTTGCTTTTGCTATGAATGTTTTAAACGGTGGAAGAATTGGTATTGCTTCCCAAGCTTTAGGTATTGCGCAAGGTGCTTACGAATTATCATTAAAATATGCTAAAGAACGTAAAGCATTTGGAACTGAAATTATAAATCATCAAGCAATTGCTTTTAAACTAGCTGATATGGCTACCAACATTTCAGCGGCTCGTTTACTTTGTTTTAAAGCAGCTGCGGAGAAAGACAATGGGCAAGATATATCTATCTCTGGTGCAATGGCAAAATTATTCGCATCCAAAACAGCAATGGATACTACAATCGAAGCAGTTCAAATTCACGGAGGTAATGGTTATGTTAGAGAATACCATGTTGAAAGAATGATGCGTGATGCAAAAATCACTCAAATCTACGAAGGAACATCCGAAATCCAAAAAATTGTTATCTCTCGAGGAATTGCAAAAGAATAACTAAATAGGTATTTATTTCTAATACAAACATAAATTAAAAAGGCAGTAATTGTTAATTACTGCCTTTTTTAATACCCACTACTCACTTTTAAAGCTAAAGGATATTTTATCTGTTTTAACCAAAATTAATCCTTTGTAAAACAAGTGTTTTTCATCTATCTCCATTAGCATAAAATAAAAAATTCACCAATTCACTTTGTGCTAATTTTAACTCACCAAAACAAGCGAGCACTACTAATTTATTCTACTTAAAAAAAGTGCTTTTTATTTAGTTTGTACCAGATTTATATCGCTCACTATTTTATTTACCACAAAACTAGTGGCCACAAGTTCAATATTATTCTCATGGAAAACATCTTGGGTGTGTTGTCGTAAATCCGAGTGTACTTTAGCCGTTATCTTAGCATCTCTTACATAAACATTTAATTGATAATCAATGTATGAATCTCGAAATTGATCTTGTAACACAAAAGGTTTATGTCTTTTTATAACATGTTCGGTACGATTGGCAACCTCGTAAAGCATTTCATGTACTTTTTGCCATGGTACTTCGTAACCTACCGCCACTACAATAAAAAGAATCAGCCCATGCTCTTTTGCACTTTGAGAAAAGTTAATCGTATGAGCAGACATTATATTAGAGTTTGGAATGGTTATAATTTCATTCTTCGGAGTTTTAATACGGGTTACAAGTGAGGTCTTCTCCAAGACATCTCCGGTGAATTCTCCTAGTTTAATACGATCCCCAATACGAAAAGGACGCATATAGGTAATTACTAACCCTGCTACTAGGTTTCCAACCACAGAGGTGGATCCCAAAGAAAGCATAAGACCAGCAAATACAGAGACACCTTGGAATATTTGAGAATCGGAGTTTGGTAAATAAGGAAAAATAAAAATAAACATAAATATAAAAAGAATACCCCTTAAAATATGATAAGTAGGAAAAGCCCAATCTGGATAAAATCCCTTAATAGTAATCTTATTTACACTTATTTTCTCAGCTACTGAACGTAGAAATTTTCGCACATAATTAAATAAAAGGACAATAACTAAGATAGTGAAAAAGTTAGGCAAATAACCCTGTATACTTTTTCCAACTTTAAAAAGAGGAGAAAGTACATAATTTAGAAGTTCATCGGATAGATGCTTTGTATATGGAAATAGTTTAAAGATGGCCAAAAGACCTAAATACAGGAAAATCAGCATAAATAAAAAACGTATTGCCTTAACAAGGGCAATGGTGGTTAACATTGCCCTTTGATCATCTATAATACCAAAGAGTCCTTTTATTCTTTTGCCCCGAGCATGCCAAATAGCCACTCTAGCTTTTCGATACATAAAATAAAGAAATTTCAGCAAGAAGTACTCTAAAACAACAATAACCACTACTCCAGCAACTTGCAAAGATATTTGCTCCCAAGAAGTGTGATGTTTTCTTTGTTCTACTCCTTGGATTATTTTTTCTTTGTAGAATTCAGCGGCCTGTAAGCTGGTCTTACCCTCCTGAGCAGCCTGAATACTATCAACACTCATAAGGATTTGTTTTTCGTAAATTAAATTCAAAAAGCTTCCAGCTTGTTCAAAATAAATAGAGTCTTTATTAAAAGCATAGTTATTGGCCAGGTTATCAATTTTTTCTTCAATGGATCTAGCTCTTTGCTTAGAGGTAAACGAACCGATATTTCCATAAACATAAAACAAGGTATCCCTGAAATTGATAACAGGTGTTTTCTCCATAACTACCACAACAGTTTTTACCACCTCGGTTTTACTTGTATTGGTTAAAACAGGGGTTTTCTTGTTTTTATTTTGTGAGAACCCAGCGGTAAACAAGAAAATAAAACTTACAACTACAAAAAATCGAATTGTTTGCATATAAAAAATAAAAACTAAAATTTATCTTAAAAAAACAATTATAAATGTAGTTATAAAAAGGTATATAAAAATCATTTACCTATTAGTTTTGTTAAAAATATTTTTATATATTACTTTTTTACAAAAAACAAAATCATTACTATACCACATCTCTCCTACTTAATTGTAATAGCTAACTATTAACTTGGCTGTATACGGAAATTTACCACTATTGTGTATTAAGTTGTTATAATCTTATATATTAAGTTTCTAATTCGTTTACTATATAATGCACTGTCCAATAAAATGAAGTATTATTAACAAAAAAGATGTTTCTAATTCCCACTAAAGCCTACTGCTTAAAATCCATCTATAACGCAATTCAATGACCAGCCCTTTTATTTTATTATAAACACCCTTTTTTTCAGGAAAATAAAACAAATTAAAACTCAAAAAGCACAATCAATCCTGATATTTCATACGCTTGTTATAGGTAGAAATTACATGCAAAAGCACAAACTAAACACCACAATAAGCTTTTAAAATTCCCGCTAACTAGCTTTTAGTAATAAAAATAAGTTATTTTACATATAAAACGTAATCCAATAAATACTTGCAACTTGTTTTGTATTTTTGCTACATCTTTTAATAACACCAAATTACATGAGAGCTACCAAATCAATAAAGCTTAAGATTTTCATTCTTTATTTTATTCTTTTTTCTACCGTAATACTTTCTGGAGCTTATATTTATAAAGAGGCCAAAACTTTTACTAGACCCGAAGTATTAATGGAACAAGAGCACAATAAAGCTTTTTTAATCAGTAGCACTATCAACAACCTTTTCAATGCAGAGTCTTATAGTAGAAATGCTATTTTAAGTAATAGCCAAAAAGATATCCAGATCTATTATTCCCAATTAGATACTGTAATATCTCAAATAGATCAACTTCAATTACAAGTAAGTGATAAAGTTATAATATCTAAATTAACTACTGTTAAGGAATTAGTAATCAAGAAGAAAAATAGCTTCAATCAACTTTTAATTGCCAGAAGAGCCATAGAGGAACAAAGTAATTACGCAGATGCATTTGCTGAAATATATGATCTGCGTCAAGAAATTGAAAAAAACATTGAACCCATTGTCGAACAAACCAAAAATAAAGAAAAAAGAGGAGCCCTGGCTCGTTTGTTTAAAGGGGACCACACCGATACAATAAAAACCACTGTAACTTATCCAAGTATTGCCGATTCATTGATTAATTCAATGCAAAGAATAGTTCTAGCAACGCAAGAAAAAATAAAACAACAACAACACGTACTTTATACAAGAGAATTGCAATTACTTGAACACAATAAAGTAATTACCGATCAATTAAATGATATTCTACTAAATGTAGAGCAAAATATAATAGCACTTTCTTATCAAAAAATAAATGAAAGCAAATATCATATAAGCGCCGCATCTACCAATATAGCATATATGGGAGGATCGGCCTTATTGGTTATTATCATATTAGGTTTTATTATTATTAAAGATATAAATCAAAACCAACAATATCGAATTGCTTTGGAAGAATTAAACAAAGAAAAAGAAAACCTACTTCGTAGTAAAACGATGCTCTTTGCTACCGTTACTCATGATCTACAAACTCCTATTGGAAGTCTAGTGGGATTTACCGACTTACTAAAAAATAGCTCTTTAGACCAAAAGCAAAACCAATATGTTGCTAATATTAAATCTTGTGTAAAATACATAGCCAATTTAATTCAGGATTTAACTGATTTCTCACGTTTAGAAAACAACAAAATAACAATCAGTTATACAAACACCAATTTAAAATACCTAATAAAAAGTACTTGTGAAGAATTAGAAATGTTGGCTGTTAATAAAAACATTGATCTACACTGGGATATTGACCCTAGTTTAGACCAAGATTTTAATATTGATGCATACCGCATCAAA
Source organism: Myroides sp. LJL119 (assembly GCF_054871605.1). Classification (NCBI taxonomy): domain Bacteria; kingdom Pseudomonadati; phylum Bacteroidota; class Flavobacteriia; order Flavobacteriales; family Flavobacteriaceae; genus Myroides; species Myroides sp. LJL119. Next base: position 83,190 of record NZ_JBTXLO010000009.1, on the reverse strand, counting down.
CAAATCTTAACTAACCTTATCTCCAACGCTATCAAATTCACCCAACAAGGAAGTGTAAAGGTTATAGCTACCAAAAACTCCCAAGAATTAAACATTGCCGTGAAAGACACAGGAATTGGAATCAAGCCTGAACAACTAGATCAAATATTTCTTGAATTCACCCAAGCACATCAAGGAATAGAGAAAAAATTTGGAGGTACAGGACTTGGGCTAACCATCTCTAAGCGATTAATTGAGCTATTAGATGGTAAAATTTGGGTGGAGAGTCAAATCGATCAGGGATCTACTTTTTACATTCAACTACCATTATTTGATCCTGTTTCACACCACAACACTTCTTTGGAGTATAATTATGCAGAATCCGGATTCTTCTTAGATAAAACAATTCTGATGGTGGATGATGATAAAATTCAATTGCAACTTTTACAAGAAATTTTCACCCCTTTATTCAAACAAGTTATCTTGGTTAATGATGCAACAAAAGTTATTCCTATACTAGAGAATAAAAACGTCGATATTCTATTAAGTGATATTCAAATGCCTCAATTAGATGGTTTTGAACTTGTACAGCAAATCCGAAATACACCTGTATTACGAAATATACCAATTATTGCGCTCTCTGGAAAAAGAGATTTGAATACTAATGATTTCACCCAAGCTGGGTTTACCGATTCTCATAATAAACCACTTAATTTAAACCAACTTTTATTCCAAATAGCAAAACTTTTAATTCCTAATTTCGCAACCATTATAGAAAGACAAAACAAACAAAAAGATTCTACTTTATCAGTAATAACTAAAAAAGATACTCTTTATGATTTAACGGATTTACAAAAATTCATTGGTAAAGAACCTGCTGCTCTACAAAAAATTCTTTTAATTTTTATTGAAAGCACACAAGAAAATCTACTTGATCTACAATATGCTGCCGAGGAGAATGACTTAGACCAAATTGCAAGAATAGCCCATAAAATGCTACCTATGTTTAAGCAAATTAATATCCATGGACTAATTGATACCTTGCAAGAGTTAGAAGACAAACAAATAAAGATAACCAACAAAAAAGAGTTAGAAGATTACATTAAGAATTTGCAATCTAAAATTATTGAAGTTTTAGATAAACTTAAAAAGGATCACTTTAAAAATTAGTTTATTCCCGATAAGATTTTATTTACTCTAACTCCCTAAAGGATAACCAAGAAAAGCGAAATTTCACTTTGAGTTTTTCTTATGAGAATTGCTTACTTTATACTCTATGATTTATCTTATCTTCAAATAATAAAATAGGGTTCTTAAAAACCTATTAGCTCAGTTTTGCGATTTAACCTAAAATCAAATGATCAAAAAAAATAAGCTCGGTATTTCTACCGAGCTTATTTTTATCCTTTATTTTTTTTTAATTCTACTATTTTTCAATACTAGGAACACCAACTAATTCATTAGTGTCTTGTTGATAATCAATAGAATCAAATTCAAATCCAAACAAATTAAAGAAGTCTTTTTTATATCCTTTCAAATCCGAAATCTCTTCAATGTTTTGTGTAGTAACTGCATCCCATAATTTAGCTACTTCGGCCTGTACATCTTCACGCATCTCTAAATCATCAACGCGGATACGTCCTTGTTGATCTACCTGAGTAGTTGAACTATAAAGACGATCGGCAAATAAACGTTGCATTTGTTCGATACAACCCTCATGAATACCTTTTTCTTTCATTACTTTATACAATAAAGAGATATATAAAGGAACCACTGGAATTGCTGAACTTGATTGAGTTACTAAGGCTTTATTTACCGATACATAAGAAACTCCATTTAAATCGGCCAATAACCCATTTAAATAATCTACCGTATTTTCTAAATCATTCTTAGCCATACCAATTGTACCATTACGGTAAATAGGATAAGTTAGTTCTGGTCCAATATAAGAATAAGCAACTGTTTTACATCCTTGTGCTAAAACACCTGCCGCTTTTAAATCCTCCATCCAAAACTTCCAATCTTCACCACCCATCACAGCAATGGTATTGTCAATGTCTTCTTGGGACTTAATAGGATCAATAGATACCTCAGAAACAACTCCCGTGTGGAAATCTACAGTTTTATTTGAAAAAGTCTCTCCAATTGGCTTTAAAACTGACGAATGAGCTACTCCTGTTTTTGGATTAGTTCTACGTGGAGAAGCTAAGCTGTAAATAACCAAGTCAACTTGACCTAAATCTTTTTTAATTAACTCTATTGTTTCTTTTTTTATCTCATCTGAGAAAGCGTCTCCGTTGATACTCTTTGCGTATAAACCAGCTTGATGAGCTTGTTGCTCAAAGGCTGCTGAATTATACCACCCTGCAGTACCAGGTTTACCAGGAGCTGCTGGTTTTTCAAAAAACACTCCAATAGTCGCTGCATTAGATCCAAAGGCAGCAGAAATACGCGAAGCCAAACCAAAACCGGTAGAAGCTCCTATAACCAATACTTTTTTAGGACCATTTTCAATTAGTCCTTTCGATTTTACATATTCAATTTGCGTTCTAACATTTTCTGCACATCCTTGTGGATGAGAAGTTAAGCAAATAAATCCTCGTGTTCTAGGTTGTATTATCATTATAAATCTTTTTCTACTTTTCGAATTAATTCTAAGTTGCAAATTAAGCAATTTCTAGCAACTATTCACCTATGTAATCAATATTTTTAAATCGCATAATTTTCACCAGGGGTATCTATACTAAAACATAAAGCTTATTTCCAAAGGACCAATTATACAAGTTTATCACAAAACACTAAAATTCAATATCTAAGCAAATAAAAAAAGGTCTCATTTCTAAAAAGAAAGAGACCCAAATTAATAAAAAACCTTAATATAAACCTTACTTTGCTTTTAAAAATCAATTACAATAAACTCACTTCTTCTATTAACTGCATGTTGCTCTTCGGAACAAGTAACTCCAGGTCTACAGTTATTAAGTGGCTCATTAGACCCTACTCCTTCGGTTGCTAATCTCCAATTCTCAATTCCGTTTTTAACCAGCCAAGCTTTGGTTGAGTCGGCTCTTTTTTTAGAAAGGCCTAAGTTATAATTATAATTACCTCTACTATCGGTATGTGATCTTATTAAAAGAGTTACCGTTGGGTTCTCACGAAGTACTTGCAGGATATTCTCTAATTGTCTTTCTGCCCTAGGGGTAATATTGTACTTATCAAAGCCAAAGTAAATAGACTGCATTTGTAACACAACTGCCAGATCCATTCCTTTGTCAATTTTGGTACCAGCTATTTCTATAATAGGTTGAGTATTTACCTGTTCTAAACCAAAGTCTACTACTATAGTATTGTTTTGAGTCATTCCTGTAAAGCCAATCTGAATCTGATTAAATCCTAAAGCTTCCACGGAAATAGTATAACCGATATAAGTGATTTTATCCTCAAAACTATAATTACCCATTTCATTGGAATATACCTGAGCAACAACATTATTTTGTTGATCATGAAGAGATATTCTGGCTTGACTCACAGGGGAATACCCATCTATATTATATATCTTACCTTTGATTGTTTTATACAAACTTAAATCTATTCCCTCAAGTTCACGAACTAAATACAAATCATCTTTACCTTTTCCTCCTGGACGATTTGAAGTCATAAACCCATATTTACCATGATTATCTAAATAAAACGCAAAATCGTCATAGGGCGAGTTAATAGATGGTCCTAAATTTATAACAGATCCAAAACTACCATCGGAATTAATCTGTACACCATAAATATCTAAACCTCCAACCCCAGGATGTCCATCGGAGGCAAAATACAATACATTCTTATCACTTATAAACGGAAAGTTCTCACGTGCCTCCGTATTTATTACCTCTCCCAAATTTTCTACCTCCGAGAAACTCTGATCAGAGTTAATGCCAACACGATACAAATCACTTTGTCCAAAACCGCCATCTCTGTCTGACACAAAATACAACCATTTTTCATCCGGAGAAAGCGCCGGGTGTGCACTACTTGCATTAGGGACATTAATTGGAAGTTTTATTACATTACCCCATGTGCTCCCATTATAGGTTGCTTTATATAAGTGAATATAGTTTATATCCTCTACAGATTTATAATCCCTATCATTACTTGAGAAATACATGGTATTTCCATCTCTTGAGAACACAGGTGTTGATTCATTGAACTTTGCTTCTAGCTTTTTTGAAAAAGGCTTTGTCTTACCAACCTGTCCATCGATAAATATCTCAGCAGAATATAGCTTGGTAAACGGATCTCCTGTCCAATTGTGAATTCTTTGATAATAATCACTCCTTTCCTGAGAGGAAGCAAATATCATATGTCCTTTATACATTGTTGCTCCAAAGTCAGCGTAGGGTGTGTTTATCTTATCTAAAGCTCGAATAGAATATGCATAAGGATTAATTGCTAAAGTCTTTAGGTAGTGTGTATCTTTATTAAATAACCTCACCCTATTATCCTGTGGAAATCGCTGAGCCATTACCCCCATTAAGGAATCCGCCTTTTGATAATCTTCCTGTGACTTTAAACTTAGTATATAGTTATAATATACATCACTAGAATTGATATCCTTGTGCTTATTAAAAAGTTCTTCATACCAAATTTTCGCATTATCATACCTTCCATTTAAAAAGTATGAATCAGCTAAATTTTTTAAAGTCTCTAGCGAATCATCTCCCTTTTTCACAGCTTGATGATAAGTCTCAATAGCCTGGGAATAAGCTAAATTATCAAATTGCTTATTTCCACGTAAAGCCGCCTTGTTTTGAGACCAACTAGTAAAAACTAACAAAAAGCTAAAAAGTGTAATCGAGATTTTTTTTATATTTCCTTTCATAATACTAATAATTGTTAAAAGAATCGCGAACTACTCACCTTGTTATAGCGATTAAATAAATCAAATCTTAAAAATATTTCATGTGATCCGTTATTATAGTTTTTAAGTTTAGAGGTATCAGCATCATAAGTATACCCAATAAAAATATTATCACTAACTTGAAAACCGGCCAAAGCACTCACCGAAGCATTTACCCGGTAAGCAACCCCTAAGGTCAATCTTTCCATAAACATTGCATTGGCTGTTATATCTACTTGAACTGGCGCACCATCAACTGCCTTAGCCAAGGCTGCTGGCTTAAGTTTGACACTTTGGCTAACATCAAACACATATCCTGCCATTAGATAATAATGGGCCTTTTGTCTTAAAATTTTCATTCCATCAATCTCCCCCACATTGGTTTCTAATAGATGTGGTATGGAAAATCCAACATATCCTCTATCGGAATATAAAAATAATCCAGCTCCTATATTGGGATTAAACTTATTTTTAATGTTTGTCTGCATTAACGGATCATTTGGGTCCTCTATATCTAACTTAGTATAATCCACATTAAATAAGTTCCCGGTTCCTTTTAAACCAAAAGCTAGCTTTAAATCATAGGTCAAGTTCACCGTATAGGCAAGATTAATTGCAAAGGTATTTTCTGTAGTGGCTCCAATTTTATCATTTACAAAATTTACCCCTAAAGACAATTTACTATCTCCTAGTGGCGAATCGGCAGCGAAGTTAAATGTTTTGGGAGCACCATCTAAACCCACCCACTGTGCACGATATAAACCAAAAAAACTCAAGTGTCCTTTACTACCCGTATAAGCGGGGTTTATATTAGTTGTATTATACATATACTGTGTATACTGTGGGTCTTGCTGTGCCAAGCCAAGAAAAGGAACTCCAAGAAAAAACACTAGTAGCACTAGTTTCTTCGATATACTATTTTTAACTCTCATCATCACGTTTTAGTTGTTTTCTAAATTCAAATAACCTGCTTTTTTAATCCACCTAGTACCATTCTTATCGGTATATTCATACTTTACAATATAGAAATAGGTTCCTGATGGTAGCTTACCAGAGGCATTTACACCTTTTCCTTTAGCCTGGCCAGCAAAAACATTATCAGATCCATCTCCATTTCTATCGTAATTTGTTGTACTAAATACGGTATTTCCCCATCTATTAACTACCTCAACACTGTTGTTTGGGTATTTATGAATGTTTTTAATTATAAAATAATCATTGTGACCATCACCATTAGGGGTAACTCCATTGTAGATAATTACCTGATCATCTTGATCTGGACCCCCATCTTGATTTACTACTCCTAGTGTAAAAATACCTTTGGCTTTTGTTTCGGTAGTACTTGTAACGGTCTTATTGGCCATATCCACAGCTCCTCCCTCATCTACCCAAACCCCATTGGTTTGATCCCACCATAAAACACTTAAGTTGTCTTGAGCTGCTTTTTCATAAATTTCTCGCGGAGTAGTAGCTTCGTTCCACGTAAGAGATATAATAACCCTACCATCGGCAGATGATGTATCTAATTCCCAATACTCCGCATTATCCACAGTGATAATACCAGGAGATTTACCTTCACGCCCAAGAATCGGATTTTCATAAACATACTTAGCGGCAAAAATATCTTTACTCTTTTGGTCTTGAACCAGACTCATAGAGCGGTAATAAGAACCGTTGCCAATTGGCATGGTAAAAAAACCATCTCCTTGCTTTTCAACAAATCCCACTACATGGGTATGATCACCAGCGCCTTGGTGTGTACTGTTTTCTAAAAAAGTGATACTTCCACTATCCTTATTCACATATAACAAGCCTTTATTAAAAAATGCCGTTTTCCCAACACTTATAGCATTTTCCAAAGAAATATTAAATTCCGATTCGAAATAAACTTGGTTAAATAAAGTTGGATTGTCCGCCCCTTTTATTGCCATCTCCGATATTTCCTTGGAGAAATACACCTCTCCTGAATTTAATTTATGATCATAATCAAAAACACCTAAATTGGTAAAGTCATTAAAAAAACTAATGCTTCCATTATTCTCAAACATATCTTGAGCCTTAGGTGATTCATTAACAAATTCGGATACAACTCCGATTTGCGTTCCAGGACTTACATAAAACACACCACTATTTGAAAACACATTGCTTGTTTGTGCCTGCATATCCTTTATCGGAATTACCATACATAAACCAAGCAAAAACAAACAACTATATACTCGTTCTATTTTCATATTCTTTCTCTATAATAATTCTTAATTAATAAACAGGCTGAATCTATTCTTGATTTTATAATTAACACAATTTTAAACAAGAATAACATATATTTAATTGTAAATTTAACAAATAAAAACAAACTTAAAAACAAACTTTAACAGAATTTGGTAAATTTATACAAGATTATTAACCTTAACGGTAGCCCATCCCTTGATTCCATTGACTTTAACAGGTATAAAAAAAAAGAAAAAAAGAAATTTTCGTTATTTTTAAACCCAAATCATTTCCTGTAAAAACAAAAAATATTTCCTGCCAAAAAAAGATTTTCACAAAAGAGATATATCTAAAAAAAGCACTCTTATTTAAATCAATTATTTGGACTTAAAACAGACATATATTTATGCTTTGAGAAGCAAAAAGCACGAAATAGAAAACTAAAAAAAACAAAATAAACCATAAAAAAAGGCTCCCTTTTTCAAAGGAGCCTAAAGTGGCTTAATACTGTTTTATTTACATCTCACAGCGAGATACTTGAAAGAAAATTAATTTGTCGTTTATAAAACGGATTACATAAATTACAACCTGTCTTAAAAACATGGATACAAATTATAAAGTAGACAACAAAAAACTACTTTACAGCCTTTTATAACAACTATACAACTCACCTTTATAAAAACAACTACTTGGATAGACGCTTTAAATCATTAGATTAATTTACGTATAGTTAAAAAACAAAAATCGATATTTATTAATTAAACCATGGTGCATAAAATTAGTTCATCTATCAAATTCACGAAAAAAAAATATTTCAAAACACTATCTATCAACTAAATAACACCACTACCCTTTTTTTATGTTCCAAAAAATAAAAAATAAGAATCCCCATTAAAAAATGTTAGTACAAAAAACAGACAAAAGCTAAAAAACACCCTATCAAATAGGACTTAAAAAGAAACTACAGCCCGTAAATATTTTTAACTTAAAAAAACTATAGACCTGCTACTTTCCTAAAAAAAGACTTCTTTGTGTAATAGTGGTATAAAAAAAAACTACTCCAAAGAGTTGAAGTAGTTTTTTTAGAAAAAATTGTTTTGTTGTTTGAGCGAAAATTTGTTAGGATTCACAAGATCTAATTGCGAATCTATATTCAATAAAAATTATAATTTTTTAATTTTATACTTTAAATCCTCAATGTAATGAGTTGGTGACATACCTGTCTTTTTTTTAAACGCTCTAAAAAAAGACGTTCTTGAATTAAAACCCGAACGCTCAGATAAATCATTAACAGAAATATTGTAGTCCTCTTGCTCGAGTAGTAAAAGTGCATACTCAATTCGTTTTTCATTGATAAAACTATTGAAATTCATGCCATATAAAACTGTAAAAGCTTGGGCAATATGATACTTAGGAATACCAGTTAAAGCTCTTAACTTATCAACATTAAAGTCTGCTTGCTTATAATATTTTAAATCAACAGCATAATGCTCAATTTTCTTTTGACATGTACGCAAATACTCCGCAGATAATTGACTCTTAATGTACTTACCTGAATAATCCAAAGTGCTTTGATCCGCAACCGTGTTTTGCTGTACTTGTGAGGTTACACCCACCGGAGTTTTCACCTGCACCTTTTCGCTTTTTAAAGCCTGCAAATGCAGATTTCTAAACTCTATTACTTGTTGTCTAGAGTAATGAAACAATAAAATAGCTAGAACTAAATTACCATAGTATATAACATCTTGATCATTGTTGGGAATTACATTATAAATCCCCAAACCAACAATAACAATAGCCATAAATAACATATACCACACCACGCCTAACAAAAAGAGTCTAAAGCCATGGGCTAATTGTCCACGCATAAGCATCAAATACCCAAATACAGCATAGATAGCCAATGTAACTCCAGTAACTAGATATAAAGTCAAATAGTAATAAACTAAAAATTTTATACCCAAAGTCTCTAGGTTAAATACAGCAAATAAATAGACTAAACTAAATATTCCAGGTATTAAAAAATGATACCATACTTTGGTCTTGCAAATTGCATAGCTATTTCTCTCCCTATCTAAACAAACCAAGAAGTAAAAGAAAAAAGGCCCATAAAACATAATAAAAGGGGCCCCAATATAAACAAAGACATGCTGGGGTAAGTAAAACTTTGTAAATAAAGTAAAACTACAACTTGCAATAAAAAATAAAAGAAATATCTTATTTGCCCTTTGCGTATAAGTAACTTGCGTTAAATAGCTTGTTAAATAATAGGAAATTATTGACAAGGAAATAGTCAAAGTTAAAACAACTAAATAAACATTAGAATCCATAATAACTCCCTGTGTTACAAAGTAATATAATCATTTCGATAATCCGAAGGTGTTTGCCCAACAAACAACTTAAAATACTTATTGAAAGTACTTTTTGAATTAAAGCCAGATTCTTCCACTATTGCCTCTATGGTTAATTTATCTTTTGTTTGTAGTAATGTCTTAGCGTGATCTATTCGATACTTGGCAACTAACTGGTAAAAATTAATAGCCAATTCTTGATTAATAACCTCCGAAACTTCACTCTTAGACAAATTAACAGAGTATGCTAAATCTTCAATACTAAAATTAGGATTTAAAACGGCCTGATTAGATTCGAAAAACTCTATGATTCCACTAGCGCTAGATGAAAGCACAAATGCCTTACGAGCTGGATTAGGTATACTTTGATTTGCAGCATCGTTTTTCTCCGAACTAACTTTTGTATAGTATTGATCTAAATTAACACCTATTACTGCTAAAAAGACAAATATAACAGCCAATAAGCTTAGACAAAAAGTTACAAATGCAAACTCAATGGCAGGAGTATACTGCATATAATCAGTACAAATCTCTAAAATCTTAACAAGTGCAAAAGAAACTATAAAATAACTATAGACAACCACTACACTAACGGTAATCTTATGCATATTATCTCTTGCCGCCGAAAAAGTATTTCGGTAGGTCAAAAAACTGTATAATAACAAATAACTTATTTGTAAAAAAGTAAACTCCAAGCTATTGGTAAACAATTGCAAGGCTAACATTGCTACTCCACCTGCTAAATGCCATCTTATATTATCAAGATAATCAAGCATTTGCTTGTTTGTATACTTTGTATAAATATACAGCAAGGGTACAGCAAAACAAATCACAGAGTACTGTGAATCAAATAAACTCAGGGCACACTGTAAAATAGAAATAAACAGCATTACACCTAAAAAAAATCTAAAGGTAAATAAACCTTTTATTTTTTGTTTAACATAATTATTAGCATTCATCGTCAGTAAGGTATTAAAATAACTCACTTTAGAATACACTTTCTCACGTACCAATTCTATATTATAAAAAAGGTAGCAATCGTAAATTTTAAAAATACTTTAAAAGTGGGGACAAACAAAGTATAGTAAGACCTATAAATTATTTTTCTAAAGCGTTACAAAATTATTATTTATATTTAATTCTATGTCATATTTTCCAGAATAAAACAAAGATTTACACTATCTTAAAATAAAACCCAAATACTTTTAACAAAACTTAAACACATTAGTTCAATTTTGCAGAATCATCAAAATTTTACATATAATTAACGGAGCTTTAAGTTTATTTTCTGCCTAATTAACAATTAAAAAATAATTAAAAGACTGTATAGCTTAAAAAAGCGGCGTTTTTCATAAAAAAAGTATAACACTATTCTATACGTTCTAATTCTAGTATCAAACCCTATTCTATGGAAAGAAAAAGTTTAAACCACTTTATAAAAAATATAAAAAAGCATCTTTTTTATCCTTGGCTTCTATAGTTTAGACAGTAAAAAAGTAAAAAGTCACATTTGTAAGGGGAAAGTCACACTTATTTCAGTTTTCAAGAAGAAAATAATCTAGATAAAACAACAATTATTTAAACAATAAACAAACTTATATGAAAAATAAAAAGATTAATACCATCAAAACAATCTAGCTTAAACAATAATAAAAACATGTTAAAATTAAAAAAAGTTTAACACACTATAATTTAGATAACCACTGGTTCCAATAACCTTGTAATAACTCTTGAATTTCCAGGGAAGAATCTTCAAAACGTTCAAATCCAGAGGAATCATTCTGATCCGAATCCTGGTAATAGTAAACATAAGCCGTAAAGTTCTTTTGCCATACTAAAGAACGAATCAATCCAAATAAAGTTTTCCTTTCTTGTTGGGTTTCTGTTAGTATAAATCGAAGAGTAATATTCCTACTTGCCAAATAAATATCTATGTAAGTATCAAAACACAATATATTAACGCTTTGACGAATATGTCTAGGCACAACCTCGATATGCACCTCGCTATCTATCCAAGATTTTACACTACTTTGCAGATCTCGGGTAATTAATTTAACGATGTGTTCTAAATACGAAACATGATCGATTTGATTATCTGTAATATCAAAGTTCTTTAATGATTCTTTTATCGGGAGTTTCACCCAATTTCGCAAACGGTTTATCCCTTGACGCTGCTCAACAGGAAGGCTATATTCTAATGGTATCTCTTGAATGGTTAATTGATAATCTGGATTATCTTTATAATTATCCATGATTAACGAAAAATATTTTAGGCCCTGCACCTGATCCTCTAAAGCATGATAACACCAGGCCAATGAAAACCAGTAATTAATCTTTGCTATACTTTCTATATTATCAAAATAAATGGGGTGCGCAAAGAACTCTTGGGTGTAGGTAATGGCAAGATCATATTGTTGTTTATTAAAACGTAAGTAAGTAAAATAATCAGCTGCTATATATACCATTTCGGCCAAAACATCTTGATCCAAAATACCTTGCGATAAAAAATCTTTATGAAATTCTTCATAAAACCTGGTAGCTTCTTGAAAATGATCTTGGTCTATATAATTCTTTAATATTAAAGCCTGAACCTCCATCCATGATACGGTATAAGAGTCGTAATATTTTAATAACTCGCAAGCAAAATAATGGCTATTTTGAAAATCAGACACCAATCTACTTAAACGCAAACCACTATCTAGATTTTCCCAAAAAGGTGAAAACTCAAATCCTTTTTTATTTAAGGAAATACAAAGAGAATAAATAAGTTTTGTATAATCTTGCTCCTTATTTAAAATAGCTATATTTCTTACCGCTATACTTAAATTATTACACAACATGGCAAAATTATGCTTATTATTATTTATTTTATCTCCTGTTGCAAAATCTTGATATTTTTTAAATAATTCTAAAGTATGTAAGCCAATTTCTTGTGATTTTTCATAATAAACTAAAGCCTTTAAATTGGAATCTTCTGCTCTATAAGAATCCGCTTTTTCTAAAAATTTGGTCATTAGGTTATATCCCGAAAAACCATCTAAATCAAATTCCAAGGCTCTAATTGGCTTTTCTAACACTTGTGATAGGTGAAAATAATCACTATAATAACTATTGCTTATCTTTCCGGTTATAGCAAAATACTCATCCAGTAAATCAAACAGTACTTTCGAATTTTTCTCCACATATAAAAAGTGAGTAATTCGCATTTGTAATGCAGCTAAATTATTAGGATTTTGAGTTAATTCTAATTGCGCTTTTTCTTGATAATTTAGCGAAATTTCCTTTCGGTTTTTAGCCTGAAAATCCTCAAAAAATTCTAACTCAATCTGATATTGTAGTAAGATAAAATCCCAATAAATACTCGGAGGTATCTTGGCTATATTTTGATTAATCTCCTGTGCTAAATCAATTTTTTCTTTCGTGTGAAAATAAGTACAAAACCTTTGCAGGCATTGTAATGCTTGGTCCCATTGTTGATTATTTAAAAACAGTAAGGCTCCATTGTAATTAGCTTTATAATGATCGGGATAATGCTCGGTAGACAATCTGTAATATTCAGCTGCAGTTTGATAGTCCTTTGATTGACAATACAACAGGGCTAGTAAATAATAAGCCTCACCGAAGCTCTTATCTTGCAAAGATATATCATCTTTAATCAATGATATTTCTATAATCAGATCGTGGAGAATTTCTATACTTTTATTGGTAAGCTGTAAATGATGATCATAACACCAAGCCAACCAATGATAGGCAGTAAAAATGGATTCTAGATCACTTTTTAAGTTCTCAATAATAAATTCACTGGTTTGTATCATAACCGATACATCATTGAAATAAGGCCCCTCGTGTATTTTAATTTTCCAAAATAAAGCTTCACTATTATAAGGGTCTTGTTCTAATATATCTTGAATTAGCGTCCAAATATGCTCAGATAACTGCTTATTATCTAAGTAAATTTCTTCTTTTTTATCCGAAGATAGATCCAAGTTTGGGGATACAAAATTTAGCTTATCGTAAAGTTCTTTAATCTTGTTTAAACGCTCTTGTTTATAACTCATTTTTATTATAATACTTATTAGCTTTATGTGATAGATACTCAAGTAGAAAAATCCAGATTTAAGGTATCTTACCTAACCCCTGAAGTAATGTTAGTTTGTTGGCCATTTACAAGTTTTCAAAATAGCCTTATTATCTATCAGGTAGCTAATCTAATATAGAATTAAAAAACAAACAAATTATTCTACTTACATAAATAAAAAAATAATTTGAGTTATAGAACAAAACAAGAAGAAAAATTAGTTATCTACAATTAATTCTTATTTTCCTTATAATCATAAATTCTTTGTTTATTCAACTCTTTTTGCTCATCTAAAAACTCCTGGGGTATTACTTTTAAAAAAGAAGGATGTTGTTCGATTGCTATTTCAATTTTCTCCACAATCTGCTCAACAGTATCATTTTGATAATCAATACTTAAAGGCTCTTTAATCACAATAGATTGTAAGATTCCCTTCTTTTTTAAATGCAATCCTTTCTTGTCAAAAGAACGTCGAAACCCATCTATAACTATAGGAACAACAATGGGTTTGTAATTTTTTATAATATGCGCAGTACCTTTTCGAATAGGTTTAAAGCTCTTTGTGGTACCTTGAGGAAAGGTTATAACCCAGCCATCTTGTAAGGCAATTTTAATATTCTCAACCTGGGCAATATCTACTTTTTTCTTTTCTTTTAATTCTTGGCCTTTACTTCTCCAAGTTCTGTCCACTGTAATGGCACCCACGTAAGATAAAATACGAGGTAAAATTCCGGATTGCATTGTCTCTTTTGCAGCTACATAGTAAATATTTAATTTGGGATTCCAGATATAGAAAATGTTTTTTATACTATCACTTCGACCTTTCAAACTAGCATTAAATACATGAAACATGGCCACTACATCAGCAAAATAAGTTTGATGATTAGAAATAAAAAGTACGTTATTATCCGGTAGGTCACGTAATATTTGTGAGCCTTCTATTCGCAAATCATTAAATCCTCTAAAACGTTGATGTGTTGCAAAACCGAAAACACGAATAATCCATCTTTTTAAAAAAAGTAAGTGACCAAATGGATTCCTTTTAAATAATCCCATAGTAAAAGCTCAAATTAGAAACTTCAGCAAATTTACTACTTTTAAAGAATTTTGTATTCAAATAAATTAAATTTTACCAAAACACCTACCATATTTGAAATATAATAAATGATAATACAATTACAGAATGAGTGAAAATTTATCGCCTGTTGTATAAATGCTTTATCGCCTCTCTAAGTTCACTAAGCATCATTGCAGTAGCACCCCAAATAATATATTTTTGATAAACAAAAGCTGGCACTTGTATAAAATCCGCATAACTAGTTTTCATGGATACTTGCTGAACGATTTGATCCGACAAAAGCGCTTTAACTGGAAGCTCAATAATACCGGCAACCTCGCTAGGATTACAATTAAATATTGGACTCTCACTTAAAACTCCTAAAAATGGTTGAACTACAAAGTTACTAGGAGGGACATAAACTTTAGTAAATTCTTTTAAACAACTTATTTGCCTAGACTCAATACCAACCTCTTCAAAGGTTTCACGAAGCGCGGTATGCTTTAAATCTAAATCAGTTTTATCGTAAGCTCCTCCGGGAAAACCTATTTGTCCGGAGTGAACACCACCACAAATCGCTCTTTGAATTAATAAAACGGATAAATCCGAACCCTTAGGATACAAAAGCATCATTACAGCCGATTGACGAGCATTACTCTCTAAAGTAGAATTAATATGTAAAAAACTCTCTCGTTGTTTTGGTACCATTAAAGCCTGCGCGGACAAACCTGCAGGAGTTAGCCTTTTAATTTCTGGTATTTTATGTATAAAAGAATCAAATGTCATAAGTTTGTAAAAAAGAATACTCTAATAAAAATACAACTTTTATGTTTAGTAAAGAAGAAGCACAAAGAATAAAAAAAGAATTTTGGATTGAATTTGCACAGACCTACCCCAGGAAATGGTTGCTTCATAAAACGAAAATAAAAGACTTCGCTTTTAAATTCTATTGTGATAATAAAAAAGCACAAGTGCTGCTGGATATCGAACATAAAGATCCAGATAAAAGAAAGATTTACTTTCAAAAAATAGAATCTTTAAAAAATATTTTAATACAAGAACATTTACCACAAGCTGTCTTTGAAGAGTTCTTCTATCTAGAAAATGGCAAACAAGTCTCTCGTATTTGGGTAGAAATTACAGGAATTTCCATAAATAATAGAAACTCTTGGCCTACAATTTTTGATTTTTTCAATGAGCACATGACTCAATTTGAAATATTTTTTTATGAATATGAAGACTATATCAAAGACTTGGAAATAAATACTTAAATTTAAAAACTGGTAACTAATTATAGTTACTTAAAAATATTTGTACATGTATCGCATTTTAATCCTGATTTTAACCTTTTTGTCCAGTACGCTATTCTGGGGACAACAACCAAATCAGACAATGCAGTGTGATAGTATCCCGGGGTATAATCCGGTTTTTCTATCCGCCCCTTCTACAAGTAAAAGTACTATAGAAAACTTTAGCAATACCAAAGATTCAAAACAATCAAAAACTTTTCTGGGCAACTTGTTTAATCAATTGGTGGTAAAAGATGTCAATAAATCAAAAAATAACGCACCGGTTATTCACTTTGATAGAAACTTAGAAATTGGACAAGGTAAGATTATTCGAAATGTTGACATTACCACATTAGATCCATTTGGTTTCTCTGAAACCGATACTTTAAAAGTCCCCACTAACAAGACAGAAAAGTTTGGTAACCGAATGCATTTAAAAACTAAAAAATTTACAATACGTAATTTTTTACTTTTCGAACCCGGTGATAAATTCGACTCGCTGATGATCAAAGAGAGTGAACGTTTACTACGTTCTCAAAGGTATGTTAGACGTGTACTGATTTACCCAATAGCCACAAACTCGGTAGACTCGGTAGATGTTGTGGTTAGAGAATTGGATTACTGGACCATATACCCTAATGGATCCCTATCCACTAGCTCGATGCGTATTCGTTTAACTGATCGTAATTTTGCTGGATTAGGGCATGAATTTAGTGTACAGTATCGCAGACGTATTGATCAAGACAAACAAGGTTATTATTTCAATTACTATGTCAATAATATTCAAAAAACATTCATACGAGCTAATATTTTATATGATTCAGATGTTTGGGGAAATTATCAAAAGTATGCATTAATAGACCGCCCATTTTACTCACCATATGCAAAATGGGGGGCTGGTGTTAACTTAACTCAACGATTTCGTAGAGATTCTTTAGTATCACCAGATAACACCTATAGTTTGCAACCTGTTAAATACAACAACTACGACTTTTGGGCAGGGTATTCTATTGCTTTGACCAAGAACTTTAAAGAACGTGAGGTTATCACAAATTTACGAGCTTCTCTTAGATACATACAAAGAGACTACGTGGAAAGACCTCAGGCCATTTATGACACTATATCGTATTATTCCAATTCCAAATCTTATCTTGCTTCGTTAAGTATCAGCTCGATAAACTACGTACAAGACCACTATATTTTCACTCATGATAAAATTGAAGACGTTCAAATTGGTAAAGTTTTTTCAATTACAGGTGGATTTAATAATCAATATAATAAGACACGGAGTTACTTTGGGGCAAAGCTAGCCATGGGAAAATACACAAATCTGGGGTATTTTTCCTCCAATTTGGAATGGGGTAGTTATTTTGTAGGTAGTAAAAGCGAACAAGGAGCAATACGGTGGGATATGACTTATTTCACAAAATTGCTATATGCAGGTAAATGGAAATTCCGACACTTTATAAATCCGCAAATAGTATTAGGTTATCACAGATACAAGCACATGGGAGATGAATTAAATTTAGAACCTGTCATTGCTGGTATTCGCGCCTGGAAATTAAGAGGTACAAGGAGAATAGCTTTATCCTATCAATTTCAAGCCTACGCGCCTTACAATTGGAAAGGATTCCACATAAGCCCATATGTAAATGTAGAAGGCGCATTTTTAGGGTATGAAAAACAAGCATTTTTAGATACTAAACTATATTCCAGATTAAGTATAGGGATTGTGGCAAACAATGATTATCTAGTATTTAGTAGTATCGCAATTTCTTTAGTCTATTATCCTACAATGCCAGATTCACAGCAAGCTGTTTTCTATGCCAATGGAAGAAAATATGATATGAGCTTACCTAACTTTAATTACGATAGACCACAAACTATTCCTTATTATTAACCTATAAAAAAATATAAGCCTGGTAATAGTTCTATTACCAGGCTTATATTTTTTTATCTAATAAGGTAGGTTTCACACGCTTTGTTATTCTAATTCACCCTTACGCATTGATAACTCATATCGTTCTAAATTTGTACTTTCCCAAACGTACTTCAAAATCTGTTTGTCTTCCTGGGTTAGCTCTAAGTTTCTACGTTTCATAACAATCTCCATGGTTACAAGAGCCTTTTGTAAATCATACACTTCACTTGAATCTACACCGCCCCATGTGAAGTTATTAATGAAAGTACTTGGAAAACCACCACCAAAAATACTACATCCAATTCCAACCATACTACCAGTATTGAACATGGTATTAATACCACACTTACTATGATCTCCCATTATTAATCCACAAAATTGCAAACCTGTAGATTCGTACTTTTTTAACCCCATATTCCACAATTTAACAGGTGCATAATTATTTTTCAAATTAGAATTATTCGAGTCTGCTCCGATATTACACCATTCTCCCAAAACAGCATTACCTAAAAATCCATCATGTCCTTTATTACTGTATCCAAATATTACACTATTACTAATCTCCCCTCCTACACGGGACTCTGGTCCAATAGTAGTAGCGCCATATATTTTCGCTCCCATCTTTACTTGGGCTCCTTGACAAAGGGCAAAAGGCCCTCTGATTAAAGCTCCCTCCATAATAGTGGTATCTTTTCCAATATAAATAGGCCCACTACTTGCATTTAAACTCACAAAATCTAATTGAGCTCCTTGTTCAATAAATATGTTTTCTTTGCCTATCACGTGTACAGATTCCGGAATAGCTTGAGAAACTTCACCCTGGGTTAACAAAGTAAAATCCTGGCGGATTGCATAATCATTTTGCTGAAAAATATCCCATGTATTTTGAATTTTCACCAAATCCCCCTTATGTGCCATAATTTTATAAGTATCAAAATCCACTTGATCTTGATCCTCTAAGGTATAAAAAGCAATAATATCTTGATTGTGGATGATTGCTTGATCTTTTTGCAAAGACTTAACCTGCTCTACTAGTTCTAGCGTGGGCAAATAAGCTGCATTGATCATAACATTGTGTTGCATTTCAACCATAGGAAACTTATCCGAAAGGTAATCTTGGGTCAAAGTAGTGGTAGTATACCCAAGATACTTCTCCCATTTTTCACGGATAGTCAATATTCCAACACGGATATCTGCTACGGGACGTGTGTAGGTGAAAGGCAAAAGATTGTCTCTTACATCACCGTCAAATAAAATATAATTCATATGGATGTTTTTTTCTTTGATTCAAAGTTAACCAATTAAGCTCTAAAATTAGAAAAAGCACAAAAAAAAAGAGCTCCTAAATAATAGAAGCTCTTGTGTATTATCAAATAAATTCAAATTATTTTTTGAATTTAGCATATTTAGTTTTGAATTTATCAATACGTCCTGCTGTATCGATAAGTTTAGATTTACCAGTATAGAATGGGTGAGATGTACGAGAAATCTCCATTTTAAACACTGGGTATTCTACACCGTCAACTTCGATAGTTTCTTTTGTATCTACTGTTGATTTTGTGATGAATACGTCTTCATTTGACATATCTTTAAACGCTACTAATCTGTAATTTTCTGGGTGAATACCTTTTTTCATGATAAATCTGTTTTTAATTAAAGAGCTATTTTCCATCCCGAAGCTTCCTATGTTCCAAGAAAGGTGTAAACTTCCACTAGCTTTTTGTTAAATTATTTTTTACTTTTCGAAGGGCAAATTTACAATTTAAATTTTAATAACAAACAACAATATTACTTTTAATTGTTTTTTTTTCACTATTGCTCAGTAAAACTTAAAAACAAGCACCATGCTTTTACAACAAACTGATAATTAATATATTGTAAACATATATCAATCATATTTCAAAACATAAGAGTCAAAAAAGACATAATTTATATTTTACTTGCTTGCCTACAATTCAATCTTTTTCATGATTTTACTAAAAAATTCATCAGACAACAGTAGACAAATAAATGTATTTTACTTAAAATAAATCCTTAATTGATTTTAAGGTTTTAAAATTAGCATAAGTATAGATTAAATATTAAAGGTCAATATACCCCTTTATTAACTACCTTGTAAAGTATTTCAAAGCGTAATTTTTTTATTTATTTGAAAACTATTTTGATCGATCATTTGGTTTTATACAAACCAACTATAAGATCTGGCTGGCCCCAAATCAAACAAAATAGAGAATAATTCAAATCCCCCTTACAATCTTAATAACAAAACACGAACTTTCTTAAAATCCTCCCCCCTATCCTTTTTTAAATTATATAACAAAATACTGCAAATACCAAGTATGAATATAGGACTTTAAAAACATTTGGGTAATTGTTAGATAAAAAAAGCTCTAGGCGTTGCCCTACTAATAAAGCAAATTTTCATGTTTTTAAAATCTCTTATAAGCTTTAGATCCATTATGTTATTTATCCAAAACATAAATGCAAACTCAATCTAACTTGACAATAACCTATTATCACACTATTGTAATTAAATAAAGTCCGTTTTTGAAAATAAAATTTACTTTTCATCCCCATGCTGCTATCTACTTACCTAGCCATCCATATAAGTTGCAATAGCAGATTTGTTGATAACAAGTAGATCTATTTGATAAAATTATAATAAAAAAAGCAGCATAAAAAACTATAATTCAAAACACTAATCCTTTTTTTTTAATTTAATATCTCCTATTAAAGCAGTTTATTTTATAGCCTATTTAAAAAATAACAACTGAAAAAATAGTTAGGAAATTTGTGAGAAAACTACACTAAATTAAAATCAAAAGAAAAAAAACAAATACTATCAACCTATAGCAAATAGGTTGTTTTTGTTCAAAAAGTGCTTTGATAGCTTTAAAACTTTCACCATATTTACCCCCTATAAATTTTCTAGCCATTGTAATTAGCTAGTTATTATATTACTCAATAACCTAACCTTAACAAAAACAAACCAATGAAAAAAAGTATTACAACCTTTTTATTTTTACTTTTCTCGGTACTTGTTCTAGCCCATCCTGACCAAAAACAAGTAGAGAAAGCGCTTTATAATTTAAAAAACGTAACCTTTACATTATTAGACAGTCCCGATGACTCTATGCTACGTTATCAATTAAAAGTTAGACAACCTATTGATCATAACGACGAATCTAAAGGTTACTTTGACCAAAGTGTTTACTATATACACCGAGGTTTTGACCGTCCAACAGTTATGGAAACAAACGGATATACTTTATCCCATGGTCAAACCGAATTACCAAAATATTTTGATACAAACTACCTAAGTGTAGAGCATCGTTTCTTTGGAGATTCCACGCCAAACGATACACCTTATCAATACTTAACCTTAGAACAAGCTACAGGGGATTTACATCAAGTAAATCAACTCTTTAAAGAACTATATAAAGGTAAGTGGATTTCTACTGGAATTAGTAAAGGTGGACAAACCACTATATTTTATAAGTATTTCTACCCAGATGATGTAGATGTAGCTGTTCCTTATGTAGCTCCATTTAATAAATCATTACAAGATCCTAGAATTTATGAATTTTTAGATCAAGTAGGAACAAAGGCCTGTCGTACACAAATTCAAAAAGTACAAACAGCTCTTTTTCAAAACAAAAAACAAATTCTAGAAAAGCTTTTTTGGTATGCAAAAGGAGCTAAACTTCAATTTAATTACATTGGCTCATTAGATAAAGCCTTTGACTTAGCTGTATTAGAATATGATTTTGCTTTTTGGCAAGGGGGCAACAATTGTGATGAATTACCAAACACGAAAGATGTTGATGCTTTAACACAAAACCTATTAAAAATAAGCAACATTGACTTTTTTAGTGATGCAACAATTAAAAAGTTCGCTTCCCATTATTACCAAGCTGGTACTCAAATGGGATATTATGGTTACGATATAACTCCGTTTAAAAAATATGTTAGTTTTAGCGAAAACCCTTCTGCTATTTATATGCCAGAAGGAACTTCAACCGAGAGTTTTGACGATTCCCTTCTTATTAAAGTTCAAAATTGGTTGGATAACGATGCCAATGATATTCTATATGTTTATGGTGACATTGATACTTGGAGCGCTACTCGAGTAACACCTAGTAAAAAAGTAAATTCTAAATCTTTTATGGTTGATAATGCTGACCACTATAAAGCTAGAGTTGCCAATATGAACCCAGCAATGCAAAAAGAATTTTTTGAGGCTTTTAAAAACTTTACAGGGCTAGAACCTATAAAAGAGCTTAAAAATTAAATAAAAAAACAAAATTAAAAAATCAAGACGTGCTTTTAAATTAGTTAAAAGCACGTCTTTTTATAATATGCTATCTTATACACTATTATTCTTCTTTACATTACGCAAAATTAATCTGCTTTAAAAATATTTTTAATCTCTTTGTAAACTATACTTAATATTAATTGACAATTAAGGTAACAGGTAATTTTAGTATATTTGTTTTTTTAAAGTTTACGCATTACAAATAATGGGAAATCCGATTAACAAAATAGGGATTAGATTTGGTTTAATTCTTGCTGCATACTACTTAGTTTTTGACTGTGTAGTTTTCTTTACCGATAAAAATTTATTTACCAACTTACCTTTAGGTTTTTTAAATATTTTTGTAACAATCGCCCTTGCGATTGGTTGCGTTTTAATGGCTAAAAAAACAATTGGAGGTTATATTACCTTTAAAGAAGCCTTTACACCATATTTAATATTTGTTCTTATTGGAGTTACAACCAATATGGTGGTATACTATATTCTATTTAATTTTGTTGACCCCGAATCACAGCTTCCCCTTCGAGATGCTTTATATAATATGGCCATACAAAGAATAGATTCACTAGGTTTACCTGAGCCCGAAAGGTTAGAAAAAATTGCACAAGCTAAAGACAGCAACCCTTTTACATTCCAAACCCAGATATTTTCTTGGGCAGGTAGTATTTTAAAGTACTGTATTCTTGGTTTTCTTCTAGCAGCAATATTTAGAAATAAATCGGAATTTACAACAGTTGCCAAACCAGGGGATCAAACACAAAATCCTCCACAAGAAAACCCGGCAAACAATAAAAAGTAATTCTTAAATACAAACATCTTATCTGAGCCTGGACACATGAATATATCTATTGTCATACCCCTATTAAATGAAGTGGAATCAATCCCTGAATTATATACTTGGATAACAAGAGTTATGCACCAAAATAACTTTAGTTATGAGGTTATTTTTATTGACGATGGAAGTAGCGATGGCTCATGGGATATTATACAAGAATTATGCACAAATGATCCTTGTATAAAAGCTATTCGATTTAAGCGCAACTTTGGTAAATCCCAAGCACTACATGCAGGGTTTAAAAAGGCTTGTGGAGAAGTGGTAATAACCATGGATGCGGACCTACAGGATAGTCCCGATGAAATTCCCGATTTATACCAATTAATAAAAAAAGATGGCTACGATTTAGTATCAGGCTGGAAAAAGAAAAGATACGATTCTTTATGGGCAAAAAATATCCCCTCAAAACTATTTAATTGGGCTGCTAGAAAAACATCGGGCGTGAAGTTAAATGATTTTAATTGTGGTTTAAAAGCATACCGATTAGAGGTTGTAAAAAGTATTGAGGTATTTGGCGAGATGCATCGCTATATACCGGTGTTGGTTAAAAACGAAGGTTATAATCTAATTACTGAAAAAATAGTTACTCATCAAGCCAGAAAATACGGTCAAACCAAATTCGGAATGAATAGATTTGTAAACGGCTTTTTAGATTTAATCACTATTTGGTTTTTGAGTAGGTTTGGAAAAAGACCCATGCACTTTTTTGGTGCTTTAGGTGTTTTAATGTTTTTTATCGGTTTTCTTGCTGCAGGCTTTCTCGGTATATCCAAACTCTACAAACTCTATCATGGTCTACCAAGTATTCTAATAACTAGAGACCCTTGGTTTTATATAGCCCTAACCACAATGATAATCGGAACTCAATTGTTTTTAGCTGGTTTTCTAGGTGAAATTATTTTAAAAACAAAATCAAAAATAAAAAGATATAAAATTGCGCAAAGCAAAGGCTTTTAAATAGAAACTAATTATGCAAATTGAACAAGAAATTTTAGACATAGCAAATCAGTGGTTACAAGAGCCATTTGATACGCAAACACAACAACAAGTAAAAGAATTAATTAGCGGGGATCCAGCTATATTAAAAGATAGTTTTTATAAAAACTTAGAATTTGGTACCGGAGGTATGCGTGGAATCATGGGTATTGGGACCAATCGTATAAACAAATATACCCTAGGTAAGAACACCCAAGGATTAGCGCAATATATAAAAGAAAGTTTTCCAAACCAACCTTTAAAAGTTGCTATTAACTACGACTGTAGACACAATAGTAAAGAATTAGCAAAAGTAGTAGCAGATGTGTTTACTGCTAACGGCATACATGTTTATTTATTTGAGGATATGCGTCCAACACCGGAGCTTTCCTTTGCTGTTAGGTATTATAAATGCCAGGCTGGAATTGTGTTAACTGCTTCTCATAATCCTCCTGAATATAATGGTTATAAAGTTTATTGGCAAGATGGTGGACAGATTGTTCCACCCAATGACAAGGCGGTTATCGATATTATTAATAACCTATCTTACAAACAGGTTAATTTTAATGGCCAAGATAACTTAATTACTTACGTGGGAGAGCAACTTGATCAAGCCTTTATTAATTCCACAATTCAAAACGCAAGTTTTAACATCCCACAAAGTGCTAAAGATAATTTAAAAATAGTCTTTACTTCTTTACACGGTACCTCTATTAAACTAATCCCACAGACCCTTGAAAAGGCGGGGTATAAAAATCTATATATTGTCAAAGAACAGCAAATCCCAGATGGAGATTTCCCGACCGTTAAATCTCCTAATCCGGAAGAACCCGAGGCCCTGACTATGGCCTTAGAGCTTGCCGATAAAACCGGAGCAGATATAGTAATTGGAACCGACCCAGACTCGGACCGAATTGGAATAGCTGTTAGAAATTTACAAGGGAAAATGACTCTTTTAAATGGAAATCAGACCATGGTAATAATGACTGCATTTTTACTAGAGCAGTATAAAAACAGACATGGCTTTAAAGGAAATGAATTTATTGGTTCCACTATTGTTTCAACACCCATGATGCTTGATTTAGCTGAAAGCTATAATGTTGAATGTAAAGTTGGCTTAACAGGTTTTAAATGGATTGCTAAGTTTATAAACGATTGTCCGGATCAAAAATTTATCGGAGGAGGAGAAGAAAGCTTTGGTTATATGATAGGGGATCAAGTTAGGGATAAAGATGCAGTTGGATCAGCCCTACTTGTTTGTGAAATTGCTGCGTTAGCTAAAAGTGCTGGTAGTAGTTTATACCAAGAACTAATGCATCTTTATATGGATCATAGATACTACAAAGAACATTTGATTTCTTTGGTTAAAAAAGGCATATCTGGAGCACAACAAATCAATCAAATAATGATGGATTTACGCTCAAACCCCTTAACGGAAATAGTTGGATTAAGGGTAGTTTGTATAGAGGATTATAAAACTGGTCAAGCTCATAATCTAATTACCCAAGAAATAGAACCAATACACGTTCCTACTTCAAATGTACTTATTTACTACCTGGAGGATGGTACCAAAATTGCGGCTAGACCAAGTGGAACTGAACCTAAAATCAAATTCTATTTCAGTGTGAATGAAAGTTTAGATGATCTTACTCAAATTCCTGAGGTAGAAGCAAATCTAGATCAAAAAATAAAGGATATAATCCAAGAAATGAAATTAAATTAATCCATACAGACTAGATAATACTCTAGTCTGTATTAATTCACACCTACATTAGTACCTTTTTATATGAACATATACTTTAAAAAAATTATTCGATTTGCGCTTCCTTATAAAAATTACGCTTATCTAAATGTTTTCTTTAATATTCTCTATGCATTGTTCAGTGCTCTATCTTTTGTTGCACTAATTCCAATGATGACTGTCTTGTTTGGAGAAGCAAAACCAATATTAGAGAAACCGGTGTATGAAGGAATCTCTTCTATGAAAAGTTTTTTAGAAGACTATATGTCTTTTTTTATTACCACTTACACCCAAAAGCATGGAGCGGAAAACACCCTTATGGTTATGGCCGGGTTAATTATATCTCTATTTTTGCTTAAAAACTTATTTAATTATTGGGGTATGTATTTCAGTACCTTCTTACGTAATGGTGTTCTTAAAGACTTGCGTAATGCAATGTATAAAAAGGCATTAGAATTACCTCTTTCATTTTTTTCTGAAAAAAGAAAAGGAGACGTTATCTCTAGAATAACAGCGGATGTTTTGGAAATACAACATTCATTTTTATCTATTTTGGAAATCATAGTAAGAGAACCACTGACTATTGTTTTCACTATAATTGCTATGTTTGGTATAAGTGTAAAACTAACTTTATTTGTATTTATTTTTATTCCTATTTCAGGTGTGATAATATCTAAGGTAGGTAAAACATTAAAGAAAAGCTCTCAAAAAGCATCTGAAGAACAAGGATATTTTTTATCCTTGATTGAGGAATCTTTAGCAGGTCAACGAGTAATTAAGAGCTTTAATTCAGAGAAAATATTTAATGAAAAATTTCAAGAATCCACACAAAGTTTCTATGAACTGAATAATACAATCTTAAACAGACAAAACTTATCTTCACCACTTAGTGAGTTTTTAGGAATTGTAACAATTGCCGTATTATTAGTATTTGGAGGACATATGGTACTGAGTGAACAAAGTTTATCTGGTGCAGCTTTTATTGCTTATGTGGGGATGGCTTACAATATCTTAACTCCTGCAAAGGCAATGAGTAAAGCCTCTTACAGCCTTAAACGAGGGTACGCAGCCGCGGAGAGAGTTCTTGAGATATTAGACCAAGAAAACACTATAATCTCTAAAGTTAATCCTATTAAAAAAGATACTTTCGAAAATGAAATATGCTTTGATAATATCAGCTTTAAATATGAAAAAGAATTTGTACTAACTGATTTTAATCTTGTTATACCCAAAGGCAAAACTATTGCTTTGGTAGGGCAAAGTGGTAGTGGTAAAAGTACAATTTCAAATCTACTTACTCGCTTTTGGGATATAAATCATGGTAAGATTCTTATTGACTCGGTAGATATAAGAGACATTGAATTAAAAGATTTAAGAGATTTAATTGGTCTTGTATCACAAGATAGTATCTTATTTAACGATACCATTAAAAATAACTTAAAGCTTGGAAATCCCCAAGCTAGTGATCAACAAATCATAGAAGCTTTGAAAGTTGCTAATGCCTACGAGTTTGTCAAAGATTTACCCTTAGGTTTAGATACCAATATTGGAGATTCAGGTAATAAATTATCTGGTGGACAAAAACAACGTTTATCCATTGCAAGAGCTGTTTTAAAAAATCCACCTATTATGGTACTAGATGAGGCTACCTCAGCCTTAGACACCGAAAGTGAAAAACTAGTACAACATGCATTAGAGAATATGATGAAAAACAGAACCTCTATTGTAATTGCCCATCGTTTGTCCACTATCCAAAAAGCTGATTTAATTGTAGTGATGCAAAAAGGTAAAATCATTGAACAAGGAACCCATGAAGAGTTACTTAATAAAAGTGGTACATATTCTAAACTAGTTTCATTGCAAACTTTAGAGTAAAGTATTAAAAGACAAATCCAGATTTACTTTTTTTTATAAGTATTCTGGATTTTTTGTATTTTAGGATAAAACACATAACAAGTAAAACATAAGATCACTTAAATTTTATAAATAGTATGAGTGTGAAAATTTCGCAACCGATTATACCGTCAATTTTAGATAACGATTTCTACAAATTTACCATGCAACATGCCGTTATAAAGCAATTCCCTTATGCTAAGGCTTCCTATGTCTTTATAAACAGAGGCAAGCATTCCTATCCAAAAGGATTTGCCGAAGAATTACAGCATCAAGTAAATTTAATGGCTAAATTAAGGCTAAGCAAACAAGAGAAAGAATTTCTTTTAAAAACTTGTCCTTACTTAGACCCAACCTACTTAGATTTTTTAGAAGGATATAGTTACGACCCTAGTGAGGTTGAAATAACCCAACATGGTGAGGATTTACAAATTCATATCCAGGGCTATTGGTATAGATCTATATTATGGGAAGTACCTTTAATGTCCATTATTTGTGAATTATATTACAAACTAACCAACGCGCAACCGGAAACTGACAAACAAATTATCGAATCAGCTAAAACAAAAATAGAAAACTACAAGTCTTTGGGAATTACCGTAGCAGAATTCGGCACACGTAGACGCTATTCTTATAAAGTGCATAAAATAGTAGTGGAGACCTTAAAAAAATATGGTGCCACTACCTTTATTGGAACTAGTAATGTTCATCTAGCTATGTTAAATCATACCAAACCAATTGGCACACATGCACATGAATGGTTTATGTTTCATGCAGCTAAATATGGCTTTAAAATGGCTAACTCAACCGGATTGGAGCATTGGGTAGATACCTACCGAGGTGACCTTGGTATTGCTCTAACTGATACCTATACAAGTAAAGTATTCTTTGAACAATTTGATAAAAAATTTGCTAAACTATTCGATGGTGTAAGACATGATAGTGGAGATCCTATTGATTTTGCTAAAATGACAATAGCGCATTACCAAAAACTCAATATTGATCCCAAGTCTAAAACAATCATATTCTCAGATGGTTTGAATCCTGAAAAAGTAGAAGTTATTACCGAATATTGCAAAGGCAAAATAGGAATTTCTTTTGGAATTGGTACAGATTTCACCAACGATGTGGGTTTACCATCAATGAATATAGTTATTAAAATGTCTCAGGCCCTACCAGAGAAAGGTCCTTGGACTGATGTGGTGAAACTATCCGATGAGCCAAAAAAACACACAGGTACACCCGAAATGATAGAATTAGCCCAAAGATTATTAGCAATACCTTTATCTAAGTAATTTTCATAGATAGCGTATTATTTTTTTATGCTTTTCATAATGTAAATTAGGTTTTAAAAGTTTACTTTTGTAAAAATTAAATTTCAAAATAATGGCAACGAACAGAACTTTTACAATGATTAAACCTGACGCTGTTCAGGCGGGACATATCGGTGGAATCATCAACATGATTACAGAAGCAGGATTTAAAATTGTATCACTAAAATTAACGCAATTAACAGTTGCAGATGCAAAAAAATTCTACGAAGTACACAGTGAAAGACCTTTTTATGGAGAATTAGTTGAATTCATGTCAAGAGGACCTATTGTAGCTGCTATCTTAGAAAAAGATAACGCTGTTGAAGACTTTAGAACTTTAATCGGAGCAACTAACCCTGCAGAGGCTGCAGAGGGAACAATCCGTAAAAAATATGCTAAATCAATCGGAGAAAATGCTGTTCACGGATCAGATAGTGACCAAAATGCTGCTATTGAATCTGCTTTCCATTTTGCTGGAAGAGAGCAATTCTAAGATTTTTCTTATACTATACTAAAAAAGCCACTTTGCCCTTTGGACAAGTGGCTTTTTTTGTTATCCTTTTTCATATTATCTTATCGTTAAGTTTTACAAGTATTTAACTTATTTTAAATCAACTTAGTAAAAAAATTATTATTTTTGCGAAATATTAATTTTTTAATTTTCGCGTATGAAAAAACTAATACAGTCCATAAAAACTCCCTTTTGGTCTATTGCATTACCAATGTTGTCAGTTTTACTTCTACTTATTCAAAACTCTTTACCAACAAGTATTGTTACCGACATTATATTAGGAGCATCACTAATTGGATCTGTACTAGCTGCTGTTAATCATGCAGAAACTGTAGCGCATCGAGTAGGCGAACCGTATGGAACCATTATTTTGGCATTAGCTATAACGGTAATTGAGGTCTCTTTAATAGTATCAATTATGTTAAGTGAACAAAGCTCAGAGCCATCTTATTTAGCCAGAGATACTGTATTTGCAGCTATTATGATAATTATTACAGGTATTATCGGTATTTGTTTTTTAAGTGGTGGATATAGATATAAGGAACAGAATTTTATAAAACAAGGTGTAAATTCTGGACTTATTACCCTTTTAGCAATTTCCACATTAACTTTAATTCTACCTAACCATACAACAAGTCAACCAGGAAATAGTTATACTAGTAATCAACTGTTTTTTGTTGCCATAGTTTCCTTAATTCTTTATGGTGGGTTTCTTGCTGTGCAAACCATTAGACACCGAAATTACTTTGTCATAGAACATCAAGTTGATTTAGGAGATAATAACGGTAATGAAAACACCGAACAAACAGATCTTAAAGATCATGATTTACACACTAGTGTAAACTTACCTACCACTATTATGGCATTCATTTGTCTTTTAATTGCATTAACAGCGGTTGTTCTACTATCTAAAGTATTATCACCAACTATTGAACAAGCCGTAATGGATGCGGGCGCACCTAAATCTTTGGTTGGAATTATAATCGCAGGTGTAATTTTGCTTCCCGAAGGTCTAGCAGCTTATAAAGCAGCTAGAGCAGATCGTTTACAAACAAGTTTAAACTTAGCCATTGGTTCAGCCTTAGCCTCTATTGGATTAACTATCCCTGCAGTAGCAATTGTCTCGCACTTCACTGGATTAACAGTAGGATTGGGCATTGATGCTAAATCTACGGTTTTATTATTAACCAGTTTAGCCACAGTACACATAGCAGTGAGCTCAGGCAGAACAAATATTCAACAAGGTATAGTTTTACTGGTATTGTTTGCCACCTATTTATTTACAACGATTGCTCCTTGATAAATAATAATAAAAAATAAAAATGGCTTCTTTTTTAAAGAAGCCATTTTTATTAAAAGACACTTAAATCTAGTTCCTTAGCTAGATCTTTTATTATATGATAACCTGCTAAAGAGTTTCCATGCTTATCTAAACTAGGGCTAAATACACCTATTCCATACCCCTTATTAGCACTTACAACAATTCCTCCTCCTACTCCGCTTTTGCTTGGTAGGGAAACTTTTCTGGCATACTCACCACTAAACTCATACATTCCTGAGGTAAACATAACGGATTGAATTAACTTGGCCAAGTCTGGGTTTTCAAATGTTTTATCCCCATCATAACGCACACAATTATTGGCAAAAAAATAGCCTATTTTGGCTAAATCTTCCGAAGTAACCTCAATGGAACATTGCTTAAAATAATTATCTAATTTATCTTCATTCTCTTGCGTATAATCAATGTATCCGCTATTAACTAACATATAAAACATGGAGCGATTTCTATGTCCGGTAAGCTTCTCAGATAAATAAACCTTTTCATTGATATCGATGGTTGGATTATTGGTGATGAATCGAATCATTTTCAATATTTTCTCATAAGCTTGTTGTCCTTCACCGGGTATTAAAGCAGTTGTTAGTATTGCTCCAGCATTCATCATTGGGTTATAAGGTTTACCATTAAAATCTAAATTAGCCGAATAATTAAAAGGCTTATCACTCCCATAGTAACCAACCAAGTTAAATACTTGTTGCTCCCCTATTTCGCTAACTGCAACAAACAGTGAAATTATCTTTGAAATACTTTGTATGGTAAATTTTTGATCACTATCTCCCACATTTATAATCTCACCATTAGGCTGAACAATACTCAATGAAATTGCTTGTTTATTTATTTTAGCCAATTCCGGAATATAATCAGCTACATTACCTTGAGAAATGTAACTTCTATTTGAATCTAAAATCTCCTGAGCTTGTCTTTGGGTAATTTTTTTATGCTTTTGCCAATCTAAGTTCCCGTTAAAGGCATTTGCTGCCATGGTTACTACAGAGAATCCTATGCAAAGCATAACTAAAAAACCATTTTTTAATTGAGTCATTATAATAATTTATTTAATGTTTTTACTGCGTATAATCTTTCCGGAATCCGTTTGGACGAACACCTCGCAAAATTGAATTTCTTTGGGTATTTCATATTTGTCTAAACTAGCAAATATATTAGAGTCTAACGTATATGGTTTAGATTCAATAACTAAAACCACTTTATTACCCAAGTAACTATCGGCTTTAGATCCAATGAAAAATCTTGAGGAAATAAATGGGCTTAATTTTTGTTCAATTTGTTCAGGATACAGTTTAATGGCCCCACTGTTTATTACATTATCTGCCCTACCTAGCCACAGAAAACTATTACCGCTTAATTGCTGGACCACATCATTGGTTATAATCGGTTCTTTTGAAATACCGGGGGCATGAATAACAAGGCAACCTCTGTGATCTTGACTTATAGTAACATGATCTAGAATTTCAAAGTGTTCTTGAAATAAGGGCTTGGCTGCAATATGAGTGATTGTTTCGGTCATACCGTAGGTTTCATAAATTCTAGTTGCAACGCCATTAAGTCTTTGTTTTAAAGCTGAACTTACTTTAGCACCTCCGATGATCAAACATTTTACTCGGTGCAATTGATCTATGCTGTTCTCAACTTGCATAGGAACCATGGCAACAAAATCATAGGATTTATCACTGTGAGACAGCGGCTTAGAATCTGGCTGTATTACATCTAGATGCCACCCTAATAACATAGCCCGTACCAACATTAATTTACCAGCAACAAAATTAGGGTTCATACACAATAAAGCCGAACTTTTATTGGGTATATCAAAATACTTTCCAGTGGCCTTTGCGGAAGTTATTACAGCCGACTTTGGCAATTGAATTAGTTTTGGGGTGCCTGTTGTACCAGAGGTTCTTAACTCAATATAAGTTTTATCATTAAACCATTCCAAGAAAAAACAAGCTATTTGCTGTAAGTAATTAGTTTGTGTTGATTCACAGATTCCTTGTGCCCAATCTAAAAGTTGCTGCTCATTATAGGACTCTGTATTGAATCGAAAATCAGTATGTAATTGAAAATTTTTCATTTCACGTGTTTTATCATTTTTTTATTTTACCCTACCAAACAAGAGTTCTCGGTAGTTACCCCACTTATACTTTTTAGAGAAAATAAAACCAACAATTGGAAGTATAATAACAATCTGTAACACATACTCCCAAGTTCCAATAGTTTGTTGATCGTTAATTTGCAAAAATAAAGAGTTGGTTTGAAAAGCAGTCCAATTTGAGGTTACTAGTAACACTCCGACCAAATTATTAGCCGCATGAAAACCAAGTGCTAATTCTAAGCCTTGATCTAAAAGTGTAATAACTCCCAAAAAAACACCAGTACCTATATAGTATACCATAATTCCATAACCATTTTGATCCACCTCTGGATTGGCCAAATGCATCAAGCCAAAAATTAACGATGTTAGAATCAATGCTACGCCACGACTAGTTGTTGCCAGACCTATGCCTTGCATTAGGTAGCCTCTCATAAAATATTCTTCAAAACTGGTTTGCATAGGTATTAGAATAATTGCCATAACAAAAAAGCTAAGAAACGGCTTTAATTCAAAATTCCACTGGAAGTCTTGTGGAGCACTCCAATAGGAAATACCAAATAAACCAATACAGACCACCGACCATACTACAAAGCCAAATAATATACGTTTATAATCTATTTTTTGTCTACCTGTTGTTAAACTTCGAATGGACTGTTTCTGAACCAAAACAACCCAGAGCCATAAAAGTAATAACAACAAGGCTAATGGTGCCACTGTAATTAAAAAATTACCATTTTTACCAAAAAGGGCAATGTTTGCCTTAATAATGTCATTGGTTGACACTTGGGAAGATTTCAATGCTATTGCATTAATAATCATTATCCCAAAAAAAAACAAAGAAAAAGGCAAGTACAGCCATAATTTGACTTTATGTTTTTTTCGTAATAACTGTTCAATATATTTCATATTTCAAAAAAAGTACTATATTTGATACAAAATCACCTAATTATGATCACAATTTATCACAATCCTCGTTGCAGTAAATCTCGTGAGAGTATTGCATTTATGGAGCAACAAGGCGTTGCTTACAAAATTATAAAATATTTAGACGCGGACCTTACCGAATCAGATGTTAAAACTATTCTCAAGAAATTAAACTATTCCCCTATCCAACTAGTACGCACAAAAGATTCCTTGTGGCAAGAAACATTTAGCCAAGAATCTTTAAGTGAGGATCAAATTATACAAGCCTTAGTAAAAAATCCAAAATTAATAGAAAGACCTATAGTTGTTAACGGCCCCAGAGCGGTAATAGCTAGACCCACTGAAAAGATACATGAAATATTGTAATTTTTAACAATTAACATTTTATTAACATATCTTAATTAAACCTTTGTCTTCTTTGTACGTCTAAATAGATATAAAAACTAACGACGACAATGAACAATAGACAAGTTTATAACCTTCTTCTAATGCTGTTAACTTTTACTTTTAGTTTGACAGCATTAGCTCAAAATGCAAAGGTTTTCACTTTAAGTGGAAAAGTAATTGAAAAAAGTAGTAATCAACCATTAGAGTTTGCTAGTATCTATGTGCAAAATCAAGATAAAGAAAACATCATCAGCGGAGGGATGACCAACGAAAAAGGTGAGTTTAATATTGATGTTCCACAAGGCGTATATTACTTAAAAGTAGACTTTTTAGGTTTTCTTCCCATAGAGAAAAAAAACATTTCTGTTTTAAACAATACAAATATCGGTATTTTAAGTGTGGAGGATGATGCACAATTACTTGATGATGTTGTTGTAATCGCTCAGGCCTCAACTGTAGAAATTAAATTAGATAAAAAAGTATACAACGTTGGGCAAGATATGATCTTAAAAGGAGGTACTGCGGCTGATGTACTTGATAACGTTCCATCGATAACAGTTGATAGTGAAGGCGCTGTTAGTTTACGTGGTAATGAAAACGTAAAGGTATTAATTGATGGTAAGCCAAACGGCCTTGCTAGTAATATTGAGGAGGCTATGCGTATCTTATCAGCCGAATCCATTGAGAAAGTTGAAGTAATAACCAATCCATCGGCACGTTACGAAGCAGAGGGAGGTGCCGGTATTATAAATATTGTACTTAGAAAAGGTAAAAATCAAGGTATCAATGGTAATATTTCAGGAACAATTGGAGATCCAGAGAATTATAACCTAAATGGAAACTTTAACTTAAGATCTGAAAAATTCAATTTCTATACCACCTTAGGTTATCGTGATAGTAAATCCAAAGGATATAGTAGCAACAATAGTGAATACTTTGATAATCAAGGTCAAACTACACAATTCATCGATGAGTATAAAACTAATAATAACACTAGAGATGGTTATAATGCCATGTTTGGTTTAGATTATTACATTACCCCTAGCTTTACTTGGTCCAATAATGTTAGCGTTAGGAAAAACAATAGAAAAGCTCCTAACAATGTAGATTATACCTACTTTGATGATATGCATAATTTCACGCATAACAGACAACGACAAGAGGATTCTAAGTCTACTTGGAATTCGGTAGATTATACTACATCTTTTGAAAAAACATTTGCTTCTAATTCGGACCATAAATTAACCTTGGAGGCTTCCATTTCATCGGATACTAATGACGAGAATACAAGTATTGCAGATATTAATTCTGGTAATAATACTACAGGCTACCAAAAAAACACCACTGATTTTAAGAACTTAGGAGGAATTGTTAAGTTAGATTATACCCTACCCCTTGGAGAATCAGGTAACTTTGAGGCTGGATATTTAGGAACATTTAAAAAGAATACTAATGCGTATGATTTATATAACTTAACCAACCAACATTGGGTTAGTGACCCTAATATATCTAACACCCTTGAATATAAGGAAAATGTAAATGCACTATATGCACAATACGGTAATAAGATTACATCTCAATTAAACTACATGGTAGGTATTAGATGGGAAGATTCAAGTGTGGATGTAAATCAACTACGCACCAATGATTATAATAATAAAAAATACAATGATTTTTTCCCTAGTGCATTTTTAAATTATGAATTAAATCAAAGTACAAATTTATCGGTAAGTTATAGTAGACGTATTATGAGACCAAGAGGAAGGTTCTTAAATCCATTCTCTAATTATACAAGTGATATTAATTACTTTAAAGGTAATCCAGACTTAAATCCTGCTAAAACAGATGCATTTGATCTAGGCTTTATGAAAAGATGGACAACCTTTACTTTCACAGGATCGGTTTACTTGAATAAAACCGATGATACTTTCCAATTTGTAAGATATATAGCAGGACAAACCGATGATGGGACTCCGATAAGTGTAAGTTCTCCTATTAATCTAGCCACTGAATACCGTTATGGATTAGATTTAACATTAAATTACAATCCATTTAGATGGTGGAGATTAAATGGAAACTTTAACTTTTTCAAAACAGAAACCAAAGGAGATTATACCTTTACAGATATAGATGGAACAAAGCAAACACAGAACTTTGACAACAATGCTTATTCTTGGTTTACACGTATCTCTTCTAAGATTACCTTACCTTATAAAATTGATTGGCAATTAAATGGTATGTATAGAGCACCTTTTGATACCTCACAAGGAAGAGTAAAAGGAAATATCTCAGCTAATATGTCTTTAAGTAAAGATATATTAAAGGACAAGGCCACAATTACTGCCAATGTAAGTGATCTTTTTAACTCAAGAAAAAGAGAAATGTATACCAATCTACCGCAATCTAATTCATATAGTGAAATGCAGTGGAGAGGAAGACAAATCAATTTGACTTTCACCTATCGTTTTAATCAACCTAAAAATGATAGACAGCGTCAATCCTCATCAAGATCACAACAAGATGATTCAGAAATGGAACTAATCTAATCCAGGTTTTAAAAAAAAGATTATACAAACACATATAAAAAAGATTGATTTCATTGCAGAAATCAATCTTTTTTTTTGGGATAAGTCTTGACTTTCTGACTATAAAGCAAATAGGATACGCAAGATTACTTCTTGAATAGACCTTTCACACCACACCTCCTGCCACACGGTTCTGCACCAAGAGAATTCTTGTCTTTCTAGTTCTATGCCTACATAATATTACTTAATAAAGGATTTAAGGGGGCCTTTTTGCGATACAGCTAAAATACTTTATTAGAATTTTCTTTTTCCAAGTTTACCAGCATTAAAGGATTAAGGATATTATCCAGGGGAAACTCTACGGTTTTATATAAAAATGGAATTAATATACTGGGATTAACCTTATCAAAAAATGTCTCTAAGTCTAGGTTCTACCGCATAGTGGTATTGCGTGTCTAAGAAATTTTTTACTTCTTTTAAACCAGCATGACAGCCTCTTTTTAGACCTAAAACCATCACTACAAGCACAAAACTCCTTTTCATAAATAAAAGATAGTACTCGGGCCATAATTTGCTTAACTAATGTGCCTACTAAAATAGGTATTCCAAGTAGTCTTACTTTGTCATCTTCTTTAGGTTTTTCAAATAAAGGGCTATACTTTTCATTGTAAAGTCGTACTAGGGACTATCACACTAGAGTTGCTGCCCCTTGCTGGGCAAAAAAAAAGAGCTATATAAAATTTATATAGCTCTTTTATTTGTAAAAGTCCAATATTTAAAACTATACTCGACTTTCTTCTAATTGCTGTTTTTTAGCTTTTTTCTCTTTTAACAATTCAATTGTTCCTCCCGTTGCCCAGTAACAAGCAAAACCAACTAGGAAAATCAAAAGCCAAAATGCCATTGTAATAACCGTCATACCAACGATAAAAGCTAAATACTGTTGAAATTCAAACATTTTTCCGGAATTTTTGTATATACCCCCCAAATATACAGACTTTATTTTTTCTAACCTAAAACAATACTTCTTTTTATTAATACTTTAGACTAAAACTAAATAATTTATGTAACTTTATAAGTAGCATCCTTAAAATCAAATTATTATGAAATATCGTATTGAAAAAGACACCTTAGGAGAAGTTAAAGTACAAGCTGACAAATATTGGGGAGCGCAGACTCAACGATCCATTAACAACTTTAAAATTGGACCCACGGCTTCCATGCCAAGGGAAATTATACAAGCTTTCGCTTATTTAAAAAAAGCAGCCGCGTATGCCAACTTTGACTTAGGAGTTTTATCGGAACAAAAAAAGATGGCCATAGCTAAAGTTTGTGATGAAATATTACAAGGAGATTTAGATGATCAATTTCCTCTTGTAATTTGGCAAACGGGATCTGGTACTCAATCTAATATGAATTTAAATGAGGTAATTGCAAATCGAGCTCAAATACTATTTGGGGGTGAAATAGGTAAAGAACCATTACTATTAAAGGCCAATGATGATGTAAATAAGTCCCAGTCCTCTAATGATACATTCCCTACAGCTATGCATATTGCAGCCTACAAGGCTACTGTAGAGATTACAATCCCGGGAGTCGAACAATTAAGAGATACTCTATATAAAAAGGCACAAGAATTTAAAGATATTGTCAAAATTGGTAGAACACACCTAATGGACGCCACCCCATTAACCTTAGGTCAAGAACTATCTGGTTATGTTGCACAATTA
The DNA here is from genome assembly GCF_054871605.1 of Myroides sp. LJL119. NCBI lineage: Bacteria > Pseudomonadati > Bacteroidota > Flavobacteriia > Flavobacteriales > Flavobacteriaceae > Myroides > Myroides sp. LJL119. The sequence goes on along the minus strand of NZ_JBTXLO010000009.1, from coordinate 44,824 downwards.
AATCATGGCTTAAAAGCATTAAAAAACACTTTACCTCATCTAAGTGAGCTGGCTCTTGGAGGAACGGCCGTGGGAACGGGATTAAATACGCCCAGTAACTATGATGTTAAAGTAGCCAAGTACATAGCCGATTTTACCAAACTACCCTTTATTACAGCTCCAAATAAATTTGAGGCTTTAGCTGCTCATGATGCGATAGTAGAAACACATGGAGCCATTAAACAATTGGCAGTTAGTCTTTTTAAAATAGCTAATGATATCCGCCTTCTAGCCTCTGGACCAAGATCTGGAATTGGAGAGATTATTATTCCTACAAATGAGCCAGGCTCTTCCATAATGCCAGGAAAGGTAAATCCAACCCAATGTGAGGCCTTAACTATGGTTGCCGCTCAGGTCCTAGGTAATGATACCACAATTAGTTTTGCAGGTACCCAAGGTCATTATGAGTTAAATGTATTTAAACCCGTGATGGCAGCAAATTTTTTACAATCAGCAACACTCTTAGGACAAGCCTGTGTTTCCTTTGACATACACTGTGCTCAAGGTATTGAACCTAATACTAAAAGAATAAAAGAATTATTAGATAATTCGCTAATGCTAGTTACTGCTTTAAATCCACATATAGGCTATTACAAATCCGCCGAAATAGCACAGTATGCTCATCAAAATCATACCACATTAAAACAAGCCGCCCTAACATTGGGATATATTCAAGAGCAAGACTTTGATAAATTAGTGGTAGCTAAAGATATGGTGGGTAAAATAAATATATAATTAACAGCAATTTCTAACCCATTTGCTAAAAAACGCCCTATGATACTTGTTATAGAATCATAGGGCGTATTAAATTCTTCATCTATAAAGCATAACAAGTACTAAAAATCAAAATAATTTCTATAATTATCTAAATCTTTATCTCCTCTTCCCGATAAATTGATAACCACAATATCATCGGGTTGGAATTTCCTTTGATTCAACACTCCAAGTGCATGTGAACTTTCAATTGCAGGAATAATTCCTTCTAACTTACATAATTCTAATCCACTTTGCATAGCTTGCTGATCATAAATGGCAAAAAATTCCGCGCGATTTTGTTCTTTCATATGAGAATACAAGGGACCAAACCCGGGATAATCTAATCCAGCAGAAACAGAATATGCCTCCAAAGGTTCTCCGTTATCATCTTGCATAAAAAGAGTTTTACTACCATGTAAAACCCCAGGTTTACCAACAAAAGAAGTTGCAGCTGTCTGTAAAGACTCTAAATCCTTACCTCCACCCTCGGCTACAAGCAACTTAACGGATTGGTCCTCTAAAAAATGATAAAACGCACCAGCTGCATTACTTCCACCTCCAACACATGCTACCACGTAATCTGGTGTCTCTCTACCTTCTTGTGCTAGTAATTGCTTGCGAATTTCTTTTGAAATCACCGATTGGAATTTAGCCACCATATCTGGATAAGGATGTGGTCCAACAGCTGAACCTATTAAATAAAAAGTATCGTGCGCATTTTCAACCCAATACATCAAGGCCTCATCAACTGCTTCTTTTAAAGTTTTTGCTCCACTTTTGGCCGGAACAATCTTCGCTCCCAACATTTTCATGCGGGCAACATTTGGAGCTTGTCTTTGCATATCTAACTCACCCATATATACAATGCACTCCATTTTCATTAAAGCACAAACCGTAGCAGTAGCAACACCGTGTTGACCAGCTCCAGTTTCTGCCACAATTTTATTCTTTCCTAGTCGCTTTGCCAAAAGAATTTGACCAATACAGTTATTTATTTTATGAGCTCCTGTGTGACATAAATCCTCCCTTTTTAAATAAACTTTGGTATTATATTTCTTAGACAAGTTCTTTGCAAAATATAAAGGAGTTGGGCGTCCCACATACTGACTTAAGAGCTCGTTGATTTGCTTTTGAAACTCAGGCTCTTCTATGACTTGCAAATAAGTGTTTTGCAGTTCTAAAATAGCAGGTTTTAAAGCATCTGGAATAAAAGTTCCACCATAATTTCCATAAAATCCATTTGAGTCAATTTGATAATTCATAGTTCTTTATTTTTAAATTTTGAGCAAAAAAAAAGGCTTGTCGTGTGACAAGCCTTTTGCATAAATATATATTATTTTTTATCTCATAAATACATAGCATGGACCGCTCACGAAGTTCGACGTAAGAGAATTCCACCACCAAGTATTTGTAAGAATTAAATTCATTTTTGTGTTTATTTTACTTTGCAAATGTACCTAAAAAAAAATAAGACTAGCAAGAAAAAAATTAATTATGTGAAAAATTCCTTTTTTACACAACATACATTCTTGAAAATCAATGTTTTATTTTACAAAGAAAAAAACTAATAATTATCAGCTTTACTATTATTTTAATTAAGTAAAACAAAAAAATGACTTCGATGTTCCGTGCTTAAAAACTAAATTCAAGTGATTTTTTGTCATCCTAATTATATCGGACCACACTATTTCTTAAAGTAAAAACAATAGGTTATGAACTAAAAAAAGGCTAAAAACACAGGTTGTTTTTAGCCTTTTTTCAAAATTTTTTATTATCACAATGCTACCATCGCATTTTGATCTGCTTTGATCTGTGATATATCATAACCTCCAAATTTCTTTAAATAAGATTTTATGGAAGTTCCAAAACCATCACGAAAACCATAGTTTCCATTACTTTTCAAAAATTTCTTTACAGAACCTGCTCCACCTAAGTGAGCTGCCGCAATAAGGCCTGATTCTGTAATACGAATTCCAGCTATATCTTTACCCTGAAATTCTTTTATCTCTTTACGTAAAATCCATTTATTTTTTGATACTAAAGCATCAAAAGCTTTCTCTTGCAACAATGGATTCTCTAAGAACGTAGTCGCATCTGAAATTCCTATTGAACGCAGTGCGAGTTTACCAAATTGGTATTTTCCCATATACCCATATGAATTAACTATGGTGTATAGTCCGTTTGACTCTCTGGCCCCTAAGGCTTGTTTAAAACCTATGTAGGTCTTTCCTGTAAATGGAAGTGTAAAACTTGTTTGGTCTTTAAAACTTTCCTCAATCTGTGGATTGTGATAGAAAAGATCAGCAGGCACCTCTATGTTTAAGCTTGGGGATAAGAGTTGTTCATACTGCTTAAAACCCGAAACTACCATAGCAACTAGTAGTACAGCTCCAATAAAAAAAGAACATTTTTTTCTCATTAAGTTTGATTTCTCAAGCCCTGTCACCACTTGAAATTTACGGATGCAAAGTTACTGCCTTTTTTCAAAACCTTACTCTAATTAGCCTTATTTAGCCTAGATTTAACATCATTATAGATTTAACACTCTATAATTCAATATGTTACAAAACAAAACTTTAACACAAAATAAATTGTGAAAAAATAAAAAACTCCTTAAATTAAACAGCGCCCATCACCAATTTACAGATTAAAATGCTGAATTCTATCCATAAACAAGCGACTTTTCCTATCTTTTTTTAGTTTTATTTTTGCTTTTGTTCTCTAGAGATTAATGCTAAAATTATGCCATTTTTAGTCCATGGTTTTTCCCCAAATTTTAAGGGTGTACTACCCAATAAATGAGCTAAAAACTTTAATTTATACCCATGTTTCTTTAAACTTAATTGTACATTGAGCTTTTTCCACAAAAAAACTTCTTATTACCTGGCGGTTATAAGAAGTTTCTATAAAGATAACATTATGCTTTTAAAAGTTACTACTCCATTTTTGCAGACAACTCAAACCATCTTTCTTCTTTTTGTTCGATTTGTTTAAGTATCTTTTCCAATTCAGTAGCTTTTTCCTGTATTTGTTGATCATTTAGTTTTTGACTAGAAAATTCTAATTCAATTTCAACTTTTTCTTGTTCTAACTTTTGAATTTCACGCTCTAGCTTAGAAAACTCTTTTTGCTCATTGAAATTTAATCCGTTCTGATCTTGTTTTTGCTTCCAGTTAACCTTCTCTTTAACTTCTTCTTTTACTGGTTCTACACTATCTTCATACTGCCTATAGTCTGAATAGTTCCCCGGGAAGTCCTCGATAATTCCCTCCCCTGTAAAGACAAACAAATGATCTACTATTTTGTCCATAAAATATCTATCATGGGAAACAACAACTAAGCAGCCCGGAAAATCAAGAAGAAAACTCTCTAAAACATTTAGGGTAATAATATCTAAGTCATTAGTAGGCTCATCTAAAATTAAAAAATTAGGATTCTGTATAAGCACAGTACATAGATATAACCTTTTTAATTCCCCTCCACTTAATTTCTCAACATAATCATGTTGCTTTTTGCGATCAAATAAAAATCGCTCTAGTAATTGAGCTGCAGAAATAGATCTACCTTTAGCAAGAGGAATTTGCTCACCAAACTCCTTGATAACCTCAATAACTTTTTGTTCTGGCTTTATATTGATACCTCCTTGGGTATAATATCCTACTTTAATTGTCTCCCCTATAACTACTTTACCAGCATCTGGTTTTTCGATTTGGGTTAAAATATTTAAAAAAGTACTTTTTCCAGTACCATTTTTACCAATAATACCAATACGTTCACCTTTGTTAAATGTATAAGAAAAGTCCTTTAAAATTACTTTGTCTGAAAAATTTTTATGCAGTTTATGTAACTCAATAATCTTGCTCCCCATTCGCTCCATATTGATCTCAAGTTCGACTTGATGCTCGATACGTCTGCTTTGTGCTTTCTCTTTAATTACGTAAAAATCATCAATACGGCTTTTACTCTTAGTGGTTCTAGCCTTAGGTTGACGACGCATCCATGATAATTCTTTTACCAAAAGATTTTGTGCTTTTTCTATACTGGCATTTTCCATGGCCACTCGCTCCTCTTTCTTCTCTAAATAGTAAGAATAATTCCCTTTATAGGAATAAATCTTTCCATTGTCTAACTCTATAATTTCGTTACACACACGTTCTAAAAAGAATCTATCGTGAGTTACCATAAATAAAGTGATATTCTCCTTTGCAAAATAATTCTCTAACCATTCGATCATCTCTAAATCCAAATGGTTGGTAGGCTCATCTAATATTAACAGATCTGGTCTGTTTATAAGAATTATAGCCAAAGCTAATCTCTTTTTTTGCCCTCCTGATAAAGCTTTTACTTTTAATTTGAGATCATCAAGCTTTAACTTAGATAAGATCTGTTTATATTGGGTTTCAAAATCCCAAGCATTATGAATCTCCATTTTCTCAAAAGCAGCCTGATAAGCATCTTGATCCTCTGGATTTTCAAGTGCTTTCTCATATTGCTCAATGACTTTAAGAATCTCATTATCAGAGGCAAAAATACTCTCTTCAATACTAAGCTCATCTTGTAAAGCAGGTTCTTGAGATAAAAAAGCCATTTTTATATCTTTACGCATAATAACCCGTCCTTGATCAGGTTGATCCATACCCGTTAAGATCTTTAAAATAGTTGTTTTCCCAGTACCATTTTTAGCTACAAAGGCAATCTTTTGATCTTTATTAATACCAAAACTAATATCTTCAAACAAAGTTCTTGCACCAAAAGATTTAGATATATTTTCTACAGATAGATAATTCACAATAATAAATTTTTACAAAAATAGCCTTTTATTTGACTATTAAAAAACACTTAATCAACAAGCCTGATTTTCTCTAATTTCCACGAAGTCTTATTACCACATATTCACTAGAGGTACCCAATCTATACCTACCACCCCAAATACCAATTCCTGAACTAACATAATATTGCGTTATATTTTTATTTAAGTATCCATGACTTTTTTCAAATATAGCATCTGTTATCCAAGAGATAGGCCAAACTTGACCTCTATGAGTATGTCCCGAGAGTTGTAAATCAATTTTAGACTTATTAGCCATTTGTAAAGCATAGGGTTGGTGATCTAATAAAATACTAACTTTATCAGGTTCTATATCTTTAATCAATTCTTTAACAGCTAACCTATTGACATTTGTTTTATCATCTCTTCCTATAATATAAATCCCAGCTTGTTTTAAGTAAACAAATTGATCTTGAAGGACATTTATATTAGCTTTTTTTAAAAATTCTATACTCTTTTGTACCCCAGCTAAATATTCGTGATTTCCTAAACAAGTAAACACGCCATACCTTGGGGTTAGTTTTTTTAAAATTTCACTTAACTTTAAGTATTCTAAAGGTCTTACAGAAAAATCAATTACATCTCCACCTATTAATACCAAATCAGGTTTTTCTTTATTAATGAGATCTACCCAGCTTTTCAACTCCTTTTTTTGTATGGAATACCCTAAATGTAAGTCTGATATAAATACTATTTTTAAATCTTTTTCTAATTTTTTATCTACTTTGATTTCTAATTCTACTCTATTTTTCTTCCAATAACTAAAAAAGCCGACTACAGCAAAAATAACCGTTATACCTATTAAAATACCAGAACGAACAGGATTGCCAATTTGCAACCAAGGATAAGGAAGTTTAATAATTATACTATTAATAAGGCTGATTATATCCGCAAAAACACATATCAAAAATGCGTAAATTAATAGCATAAGCCATCCGGTCCCGATTTTATAGAAAAAACTAGCTAAATTTACTGGCAATCTACTTTGTAGACCATAGAACAAAAAGATACAGCCACTCATTGCCCCGGCTATTATATAAAAAAAACCTTTAAGAGGAAGTTCTAACGTATTGATTACATCCAAAAAACGGCTAAATACATATAGATTTCCTATTATATATAAGAGGATTACAAAACAGAACAAGTATTTTTTCATATATATTTTAAATATTTATTTTATAACATTTTTTAATATTAACTCTATACGACTCCCTTTTAAATTAGCATAAGTCTTTAAATCATCATCTAAATACTCTTGAATAAGAGACATACGTTCTCTAACAATACTCATCCCCTTAGACTTATAAGGCCCTTTCTTTTTACTTATTGATTTAGAACCAATCCCATTATCTAAAATAATAATCTTAATATCCTTATCATTAATTTTTTTTACTTTTAACAATAAATGGGGATTTTCGATCGAATTTGGAAAAGCATGAATCATAGCATTCTCAACAAATGGCTGCAATAACATCGGAGGAAGTAAAATACTATCTAAATCTAACTCTGGTTCACAAGAGATTTCAAAATTAACCCTGCCATCTAGACGCATATTTTCAATTTCAACATAGGCTCTTAAATAATCTAACTCACAGGCTAAACTTACCCGTTCTTTTGTAGATAGGTTAAGACTCTCTCGTATTAAGTGAGCGAATTTTCCTAAATAATTAAATGCTTGATCTTGACTACCTTTTAAAATATAGTATTGAATCGAGCTTAAAACATTAAATATAAAATGAGAATTCATTTGGCTTCTTACCGCAAGTAACTTAACCTCAGCTAATCGTTTATCATATACTAATTTACGAGCTCGTATGCTAGATTCTCGTTTTAATCGATTTATTTGGCTATTGTATATTAAATACCCCAATACAACAATACCAAGAAATCCAAATAGCACAAACCATGCTGTTTGATAAAAAGGCTTATCAATTTTCACATAAAGCAGCGGCTTGAGTACCTGAGTACCGGAATCAAAATCCGTTATTTTCAACTCTATGGGATAAATACCTGCTTCTAAATAATGTAAAACTACTTTATAATCCTCAACCAAACGCCAATTACCATCAGGTTTTAAGCGATATTCAAATTGTAATTTGTTTGGAAATTTGGCACCTTGAACATCAAAATAAATTTGAAGTGAATTCAAATAGTAAGGTAAATTTAAAGCCATTTGGGAATCTTCTTTCAATGCTTGTAAAGAGACCTTATTACCATTAACAACCACATCGAGTAATTCCACTTGTAGGTATCTCTCTTTATTTTGAAAATAATAGGTATTTAAACTATAAAGACCATCTTGGGTTCCCAAATGTAAAATACGTCCTTGCTGAATTGTTGTGTTCACCAAACTAGAATGAAATCCTTGCTCACCATCAAAATAAAATAAACTATTATATTTAAAAACAGTTAGCCCTTTATTTGTCCCAACAATAATCTTATCCACATCCCAAGAGATAAAACTAATATCTGATCCTAATATCTGTTTTTTTTCAATTATTTTCTCATCTGTAAAAATGGGAGAATCGGTTTGTAGAGCATAAATATCGTTAGTATCGGTAGCCACATACAAGATTCCTTTAGGACCTTTGGTTAACTTTTTTATTCTTTTTTGCTTAAACCAACCTTTTTCTAACATAGATACAAATCCTTGGTCCGAAGAATAATAATATAATCCGTCTAAAGCACTAGCAAAAAAAACGTATTGTCCGATTCTTTGCATTCCTACAACTTCTCTTGGAATATCAATACTTTGCATAGGTGAGAAATTCCTAAATCTAAAATTTGCTAAATCCGAAAATATTCTTACCCCTTGATTTTGCGTAACTTGAATAAACTCATGACCAAAAAAATCAAAATCTCTGGCATAAATATTATAGTACTTCAAAATCTCACCTTTCAAGCTTAATTCGAAAAGGCCTATATTACTACTAACCCATAATCTATTGTTATGAATCATAGCTTTAAAGAAAACAATACGTTGGTAAGGAGTCTGATAGTCAATTTCAAAAAAATAGTTCTCCGCTACGGCTATATCTTTAAAAAATTGGTAATTTTTTTGCTGAAATTTTTTAAACTCATCTAACCCTATTTGCTTTAACGATTTGGAGTCTTTTAAAATTTCTAACCCATTGTTAGAAAAAACATATAAATCTGGTCCGTTAGCCTGTAAGGCCATAACTTGTTTTTTACTGGTATCGACACTTAAAGCAGAGAAAAGATCTATTTGATATAATCCAGCATTACCTGTACCTATATATAGAAATTCATGATTCTGATCATAGGTCATTGATAAAAATGCTTTGGGTTGCAAATCAACAGATGGATTAATTAATACTGCCTTATCTTTATCCCACTTATAAACTCCACCTTGGTTATCAAAAAAACCAGAACTAATAATAAAAAGTTCGCCATTGACCAATTCGAAATCTCTTATATTAGGTATATGTTGCTTGGCAAGAATTTCTTTGGTACAAAAATCTTCCACTACAAGTCCATCTTTTGTTCCATAGAAAACTAAATTATCTTGAACAAAGCTTGAAAAAATTCCTTGAATATGATTAACCTTCGTTATTTGATCAGGCTCGATTACATATACCCCATCACTAACTGTTGTAGCGTAAACCTTGTTGTTTATTTGAAAAAAACTTGTGACTTCAAAAGTATTATTTGTCTGTTGGTTATTAAAACTAGGATTAATTACACTTAGGTCGGATATCGAAATAAGTGATACTCCTTTTAAAGTGCCCACATAAATATACTTATCCAAAACAGACAAGGCCCTAACTCTATCTGAAATTAATTTTTCAGCTGTGGCAAAACTCTGTAAGGAGTCCCCTTTTTTATACAATACTCCTTGTCCATAACTCGATATCCAAATGCCTTTATACGGATCCTCAATAATTTCTGTAACATTTGTAAAATTGTAATCACTAATTTGTCTATCCTCTTGCACAACTCCCTGTACCACTTTGGATACTCCAGCGCTTGAACCTAGCCATAATATACCTTTTGAGTCTATACACAAGGCCTGTATATCATTAGAAATAAGTCCCGTAGATACATCATATTTTTTACTAAGTACGCGATTTTGCGCGCTAACCAAAATAGAATTAAAAAATAACCAGAATAAGAATACACTTTTTACAACATCCATTTACTAAGATCTTTCATAGCGTTTTGCGCAACAATAACATGATGTTCTTCTTCGATATTATTTTGAGTTAAAGCAGATTTAAATTCAATTCTATTTTCTCGATCTATATGCTTTACATAATCCATATTTACAAAATAAGATCGATTGACCCTACGAAAATTTTTATGTAATATTCTAGAAGCTACCGCTTTTAGAGTTCTTGATACTAAGTGTTTAGAGTCAACCAAATAAATCTCACAATAATTATCAGCAGCCTTACAAAACACCACATCATCGATACGAATTAGATGCCTTTTTGAATTATTCTTGACAATCTTATAGTAATACTGGTAGCCTAATTTTTCTTTATATTTATCAAAGACACTTTGTACATCACTAATACTTAAAGGCTTTAGTAGATACTTTAAACAATCATGTTCATTTATAGCCTGTATCGCATATTTATCATAAGCTGTAGTGAAAACAACCTCAAAACTACTACTATCAACTTGTTTTAGTAACTCTAATCCATTTTCTTGTGGCATATGAATATCTAAAAAAACCAAATCAGGAAGATAACTATCTATAAACTTAACGGCATCTTTTACACAATGTACACAAGAAACAGATATTTTCTCTTCTATATCTATTTTATTTTCAATTATTGTTTTTAATACTTCTGCAACTTTTGGTTCATCATCTACAATTAGAACCACTAAATCATTAATCATTACTTTTAGGTGTTGTTAGTGTGTTTGGCTTGAAATTATTTATTGCGCTATAAGTCAAGCATATTTATAGTTTTATAGAAAAACTTCCATTAAGTTGTCTTACTAGACAAATATACCCTTTTGCACTAAAACTATACCAATAGTTATGCAATTGTGTAAGAAAAACTATTGACTTGTTTTATACACAGTTTTCAAAAATAAATTGTTCATGGGATTAATTCCCAAATTATGCACATTGGATCGGGAAAAACGCACAGCTTGGTCATAATAAAGAACAATTATTGGAACTTGTTTTGCTATAATATGATCCATCTGTTTATACATATCAATTCTATTTTCTTTGTCTATTTCTTTGATACTTGCTAAGTATAATTTATCGAACTCACTATGTTCAAATCTGGTATAATTTGGTCCATTAGGTGCCTTATTCTCCGAATAGAACAAAGACATGTAATTCTGCGCCTCGGGATAGTCTGCAATCCAACTAGCCCGAAAAAAAGATACTTTTCCAGAGGCCAATGCTTGTCGAAGTGTTGCACTTGGCATCACATCTATTTTCAAATTAACCCCAATTTTTTTCCACTCTCTTTGTAAATATTGGGCAATATCCACATAAGAGGCATCAGTGGCTAGCTCCAGGGTAACATCTTGTAGGTTATTTATTTGTTTATATTTATCCACTAGTTCTTTAGCCTTTAAAACATGGTAACTTTCATTAATTTCAATATTTCCTTCTAACCCCGCTGGAATTGCCCCTCCTAACTGGGGATTTCCTAGTCCATTTCGAAGATATAACAGCATTTTGTTGCGATCAAATCCAATATTTAAAGCATTACGCAAGATTTGATGATCCTTACCAAGATCTGAAGCCTGTAAATTAAACCCAAGGTATTCAGTATTTAAATAGGGACCTTTTGTCATTTTAATGGAAGAGGCATATTTTTCATTTAACTTAGCATCCTTGGTAATTATATCGTCCTTGTAACTGGGATCTATCCCTGATATAAAGTCTAGTTTACCTTGTATAAACTGTAAAAAAACACTTTGTTTATCCGGTAAAAAGCTAATAGCCACAGCCTTTAAATACGGCAAAGCCCCCCCCATAGAATCTTTTTCAAAGTAATTGGGGTTTGACCTTAAAACAAGTTTAACATTCTCTTGCCAATACTTGACATAAAATGGACCAGTACCAATGGGGTTAGTACGAAAGTTAATTGTTTTATCTTCAATAATTTCCTTTGGAACCACCGAGGCATATCGCATGGACATTAATCCTAGAAAACCAGGAAAAGGCTCTTTTAAAGAAATCCGTACAGTAGTATCATTTAAAGCCTGCACCTTATCTACATATTGCATAATCCACGCCCCTGGAGATGCTAAATCGGGATCTTTAAGGCGGTTTAAACTAAAAACAAAATCACCTGCTACCACAGCTCTAGTACTATCTTTTCCAAAATTTTCATGCTTGTGAAAATACACATCATCTTTCAAAAAGAAATCATAGTTCATCGCATCAGGGCTAATTTTCCAACTGTGAGCTACATCAGGAATTATATGTAGACTATCATTTAAACCAACTAAAGAGTTAAATATTTGATTCGAAGGCCAAATCACCGACATACTTCTTGCAAAGGCAGGATCTAAAGTGGCAATTCCAGAGCTTTCGTTATATCTAAAAACATCGCTTTGGTCTAGGTTAGTTGTTTTATTTTCACACCCGAGTATAAATAAAACTACACAAATAATTGATATATAATATATTATTGATTTCATCAAACCGAATTTTGTACGTAAATTTGCAAACCTTTTTCAAACTAAAAGGAAAGATAGTCAAAGTTACTACTATAGTAGGTAAACATTATGGAAAATAGAAAAAAAGTAGCTTTTTATACGTTAGGTTGTAAATTAAACTTTTCCGAAACTTCTACAATTGCTAGGAGTTTTGAACAAGAAGGTTTTGATCGCGTAGAATTTGAGGAAGTTGCCGATATATATGTTATTAATACGTGTTCGGTGACAGAAAACGCCGATAAACAATTTAAACAAATCGTAAAAAAAGCGCAAAAGAAAAATGAAAAAGCTTTTGTAGCTGCAGTAGGGTGCTATGCACAACTAAAGCCAGAAGAATTAGCCTTAGTTGATGGTGTAGATTTAGTCTTAGGAGCTACTGAAAAATTCAAGATCACTGATTATATCAACGATTTGTCAAAGAATGACATGGGAGAGGTTCATTCTTGTGAAATATCAGAAGCTGACTTTTATGTTGGTAGTTATTCAATTGGTGATAGAACAAGAGCATTTTTAAAAGTGCAAGATGGTTGCGATTATAAGTGTACTTATTGTACAATCCCACTTGCTCGTGGTATCTCTAGAAGTGATACAATGGAAAATGTTTTGAAAAATGCCGCTGAAATTTCAAGTCAAAATATTAAAGAAATAGTCCTTACAGGGGTTAATATTGGAGATTATGGTAAAGGGGAATTTGGCAACAAAAAGCATGAACATACTTTTTTAGAACTTGTACAAGAACTAGATAAAGTTCCAGGAATTGAGAGACTTAGAATCTCTTCTATTGAACCTAATCTACTAAAAAACCAAACAATTGATTTTGTAGCTAAGAGTAGAACATTCGTTCCACATTTTCATATTCCTTTGCAATCCGGAAGCAATGATATATTAAAACGAATGAAAAGACGTTACCTACGTGAATTATATCAAGATAGGGTACACTCAATAAAATCGGTAATGCCTGATTGTTGTATTGGTGTGGATGTAATAGTAGGATTTCCAGGAGAAAGTGATGAGAAATTTTTAGAGACTTATAACTTCTTAAATGAGTTAGATATTTCTTATCTTCATGTGTTTACTTACTCCGAGAGAGACAACACCGAGGCAGTAGATATGGATGAAGTAGTTCCTATTAATGTAAGAAACAAAAGAAGCAAAATGCTTCGTGGTTTATCGGTGAAAAAACGTAGAGCATTTTACGAGAGTCAACTAGGAAAGGAAAAAACTGTTTTATTTGAAAGTGAAAACAAACTTGGTTATATTCACGGGTTTACCGAAAACTATGTGAAAGTAAAAACACCATGGAACCCGGAGCTTGTTAACACGCTTGCTAAGGTTAAATTAACGCAAATTGATCAAGATGGAATTGTAAGATTCGATTTTATATAAAAACTATTAGGGTTTGTATAGCCAACTATACAAACCCTAATTTTTACATCTAAAATAGTTCTTCTTTTACTATTAAATTCTTATCCCCGGAGGTAACATTTCTTTGTAACTAGGGTTTTTTCGAAAGAACGAAACAATTTTAGGATGAGTGGGTACAACTCTTAGTTTTCTACCACGAACCAATTCTAAAATTCCCTTTAAAAAGTCAGCGCTATCAATCTGCTTACCTTCTTGCTCATTGTTTAGCCTTGTAAGGAATATTCTTCTTTCTTGTAAGGAATATTCCACACTAAGTAGTCCATCGGCAGTTTCTAGTTCGAACTGACGAAGCAACTCATTGTCTTTAATTTCCATTATATAGTGTATTAGTTTTATGTAGATGGTCAACTACCTCATATTCAAAAATGGAGTTTTTTTCATATTTCCTTAAGTTGTTGTACTTTTAACACACGAAAGTTTTTATTGATTTGGTAATTGATTATTTTTATCAAAGTTCGGTATTTTTTTTGAAACAAACACAATTTGGAAAGTTAATTTATTTATTATGAGTAAAATACCTGTTTATTTCATACCTGGAATGGCCTCAAGTCCATTAATTTTCGAACATATAAAATTAGATAATTCTATTTTTGAAACTATCTTTTTACAATGGCCCAAGGTACAGTCAAGCTATACCTTACAAAATTACGTAAGTGAGTTTCAAAAACAAATTGTTCATCCAAATCCAGTAATTATAGGGGTTTCCTTTGGAGGAATAATTACCCAAGAGTTGAGTAAGTGCATAAAAACGAGAAAAACTATAATTATCTCGAGCGCAAAAAATATTTGGGAATATCCTAGCCTGTATCGATTTGCAAAAAAAACGTCCCTTTACAAACTTTTACCTACCTGGTTGATAAAACCTTTGTTGAATTATTATCCTAGTTGGTCAAAACAAAAAAGATCGCATCGCATATCGCTTTACAAAAGGTATATTACTGTAACTGATAAAGAATACTTAAATTGGTCGATTGATAAAATTTTACATTGGAAGCAAGAACAACCTATAAAAAACGTTATACATATACATGGTGAAAAAGATGAACTTTTTCCTATAAAAAATATTAAAAATGCTATTGTCTTAAAACAAGGAACTCACGCTATGATCATTACCAAATACAAATGGTTTAATGAAAATTTACCTAAACTAATATTAGATTCTACTTATGAACAAAACAATTAGAACCGCATTGGCTACTTTTGCGGTAGTTGCTATTTCCTCTACTTTTATATACTCTACGACAAGTGGAACTAGTGCACAAAATAATGCACAAAATGATCCCGAAATAAAAATGCTAGAGCAATTAAAAATCCAGCAAAGTCCACATTTTTTCCCAACTCCCCTAACAGCCGATTTTGCAGGAGAAAAAGTGCCTCTTGATATTCTAGATGTAAAAGAACGCTTTGATCGAGAAATAATCTCTAATACTAACTTACATGGATCAACTATCTTAACTTTAAAAAGAGCCCAAAGATACTTTCCGGTAATTGAGCCGATTTTGAAAAAACATGGTATACCGGATGATTTTAAATATTTATGTGTAATTGAAAGTAGTTTAAGTAATGCGGTATCCCCTGCTGGAGCAAGCGGCTTTTGGCAATTTATGAAAGGAACTGCTAAAGATTATGGACTGTTAGTTGACGAATCCATTGACCAGCGATATGATTTAGAACTTGCTACAAATAAAGCTTGTGAATACTTTAAAGATGCAAAGGATAGATTCGGATCCTGGACTCTTGTTGCGGCAGCTTACAATCGTGGAATGGCGGGCATTCAAAGAGCTCTAGATACACAGTATGTGGATAATTATTATGATTTATTTTTAAATCAAGAAACCTCCCGATATGTATTTAGAATTCTTGCCTTAAAGGAAATTATGAATAATACCGATAAATACGGTTTTACAATTCCCTATAATGCTAAATACCATCCAGTACAAACCAATAAAATTACGGTCGATTATGATATAGATGATTTAGCAAAATGGGCAAAAGATCAAGGTATCAACTACAAATTATTAAAGCTTTACAATCCATGGCTGGTTAATACTTCTTTAAAAGTAAAGGGAAAATCTTATCAAATAGAAATACCTACTCAGGGAATTTAACCCAATAGTACGGCAGGACTTTTTATAATAAATCCATTATAAAAAGTCCTGCCGTGCTACAATAATCAAGTTTATTTTTTTTCCAACTATTTTACATCTAATTTTGCAATCACCACAACTAATTAAAATAAAATGGACAAACAAAACTATACTGCCACAGCAATAGAAAAAATAAAAGCCAAAAACCTATCGGTTCCCTTTACTTTAGTACAAGGAAGTATAGTTAGAGATTTGGACCTTTATTTAAAAAGTTTACAAAGCGCTTATATTGCAACCAAAGATCCTCGATTAAATAATCTTTTTAAAGATAAATTTGAACAACTAATTAATCTTTAATTTTAAAGTCCCGCACATAAGTAGACATGAAATCGAGAGTTTCTTGTCTAATCTCCATAGTTCTCTCCTTAGGTACACTATGGGTAGCGCCAGGATATATTTTAGAAATGGCTAAACCTTTAACCTTTGAAAAAGTTCGAATTATTTGATCTAAAGAACCATACTGATCTTGGTCCCCTTGAATAAATAAAAGAGGAGAAATAATTTTATCTAACAAATCTTCAATACTCCAAGCTTTAAATTGTTCACTAGTCCAAGTATTCACCCAAGCATTTACAAGGTCATTTACTTTTTCTGGATGATATTTTTCTAAACGAACTGCTAAATCTCCCTTGTTAAATTCTTCTTTAAATTTATTAACCCCCTCTATAGTAATTTGTTCTACAAATACATGCCCTGCAATACTAATTATTCCCTTTGTAGACATGGGAAACAAGGCACCATATAAAAGGGCTATACTTGCTCCGTCACTATAACCAAACAAACATACTTGCTTTATCTGTAATAAATCCAGGATATTATTAAGGAAATAGGCTTCCTTTTGTAAATAATCTAATGAACGAACTACACTAGACATTTTCTGACTCTTCCCGTATCCTACTCTATCATATACAAGTACATTGCAATCAAGATGCTCTGCAAAAAACTTTGGCCAATCTCTCCACAGGGTTATGCACCCAAGGGAATCATGTAGCAATACTAAAGTAAAATTATTTTCAGGTGTCTTATTCTGTTTATAATAGTGATAATAAATTTGCGAAGATTCTACTTGTAAAAAATCTTGAATTAAGCTAAACATGGAAATACGCTTTGAAGTGAAGGACAATAATAATATTTTTAAAAGATACATTCACGATAAAATACAAAAAAAACGAAATAAAAAATTTTAAAGTATTTAAATAACTTTATTGTTACAAGTAAAATAGCGCTTTTTTAACTACTTTTCTAGAGCCTGTATCACGCCAGCAACCAGATAATCTTATACGCCTAACTAAACGACATTGAGTATTAAAGAGAAATCTTGAAAGATTGCTACTTTATAAAGCCAAGACAAATCAAAGGACGATATGATTATTGAGTAAATAATATTTGGATCAAGAACAAAACTTGCATAATGGTTTAATCAGGTTAAGCAAACCGATCTAAAACAGTTTCAGGTTGTAGTAAAGACCTTCATGCAGTATTACCCGATTATCTTAAACTACTTTAATCACAGAAGTACAAATGCCTCTGCTGAATCCTTTAATTATAAAATTAAGCACCTAGGTATGAAGCATATAGGAATAAAAGACAGAGCTTTTTTTCTATTTAGATTAAGCAAACTTTTTGCTTAGTCCCCAACTTTTGCACTTGATCCAAAAGATCTCTATCTCTTGATACCTTAGAAATTTTCATCAAAGCATTATGTTGTGATTTTAAAAGCGAAAGGGAGTAAACAAAAAAGACCACTAAATTAGTGGTCTTTTTTTATAAGTTTAAACAGCTAATTTGTTAGTTTCGTATTATTTTGTATAAATTTACATTAAATAATACAAACAACATTTAGACAAATGTCGTGCAAATTTCACACACGAACTATCTATTTAGCTTATTTTCAACGTTTTCCAGAACGTTGTTGTGATCCAATCAGGATTCGAACCTGAGACCTACTGCTTAGAAGGCAGTTGCTCTATCCAGCTGAGCTATTGGACCTAGCCTGAAAACATTTTTGTTTTCTTGTCGGGGTGGCAGGATTCGAACCTGCGACCTCCTGGTCCCAAACCAGGCGCGATGACCGGGCTACGCTACACCCCGAGTTGCGGAGAGACAGGGACTCGAACCCTGGCATCGGTTACCCGATGACAGATTAGCAATCTGCTCCGTTACCACTCCGGCACCTCTCCTTTGCATGTCAGGATTTCTCCTTTATTGCGATGCAAACTTAGCACTACTTTTGATTCTACGCAAGCTTTTGTAGCAAAAAAAATAAAAAAAAATCAATAATATTTAGAACTCACTAATTATCAATTACCTAATGATAATAATATTTTATACAATTTTACACTAAGATACAATACAATAGTAAAATCAACTTTTTTTATGTAATTTACCACTCGAAAACATAAGATCTCAAAAAGATCTAGCCAAACAAAAAACCATAAAACTAATTAAAATTATAGTTATGAGTAAAAAAGTAGTTATTGTCTCTGCCGCTAGAACTCCAATAGGGAGTTTCTTAGGTTCTCTTTCTTCTGTACCTGCAACTACCCTAGGTGCAACAGCCATTAAAGGTGCTATTGACAAAATAAACTTAGATCCCAACTTAGTGGACGAAGTTTATATGGGTAACGTAGTTCAGGCTGGTGAAGGACAAGCTCCTGCAAGACAAGCAGCATTAGGCGCTGGACTTTCTAAAGAGGTACCATGTACCACTGTTAATAAAGTTTGTGCCTCTGGAATGAAAACAATAATGTTAGCAGCACAAGCCATCCAATGTGGGGATGCCGATATTATTGTCGCAGGAGGAATGGAGAATATGAGTCAGATTCCTCACTATGTTCATATGCGTCAAGGTACAAAATTTGGTCCTGCAACATTAGTGGATGGATTACAAAAAGATGGTTTATTAGATGCCTATGACAACAATGCGATGGGAGTAGCTGCCGACCTATGCGCTTCCACTTACAAAATTACAAGAGAAGAGCAAGATGCTTTTGCAATTGACTCTTACTCGAAGGTTGCCAAAGCTTGGGAACAAGGTAAATTTGATAATGAAGTAGTTCCAGTAGCCGTACCTCAACGTAAAGGAGATCCAATTTTTGTCACTAAAGATCAAGAATATACAAATGTTGTATTAGACAAAATCCCAAGTTTAAGGGCCGCGTTTACAAAAGAAGGAACCGTAACGGCTGCAAATGCTTCTACTATTAATGACGGTGCAGCAGCTGTTGTACTAATGAGTGAGGATAAAGCAATTGAACTAGGAATAAAGCCTCTAGCCTATGTAGTAGGTTATGCAGATGCAGCACAAGAACCAGAGTGGTTTACCACAGCTCCTGCCAAAGCTCTACCTAAAGCTCTAGAGAAAGCTAATATTAAATTATCAGATGTAGATTGCTTTGAGTTTAACGAAGCATTCTCTGTAGTTGGGATAGCCAATACCAAGATTTTAGATATTGATCCAAATAAAGTAAATATTAACGGAGGTGCCGTAGCAATGGGACACCCACTGGGATGTTCTGGAGCACGTATTATAGTAACATTACTAAATGTACTGGAACAGACCAATTCAAAAATTGGCGCAGCTGCTATCTGTAATGGTGGTGGTGGTGCTTCAGCAATGGTAATAGAAAAAGCTTAATTCACTATTTTTTAGTAGACGTTATAAGATGGGTTTGATTTGTTCAGACCCATCTTTTATTTTATTTTTGCACACTAATTCAAAACAACATTATGTTTGCATATTGCAATCTAGCTATCGTTCCTTTACGTGCGGAGCCATCCGATCGAAGCGAGATGGTTACACAAATTTTATTTGGAGAATATTTCAAAATTTTAGAACAAACTGAGAAATGGTCTAAAATTGAATTAGCTTTTGACAAATATCAAGGTTGGGTAGACAACAAACAATACCAATTAATATCAAAAGACGATTTCGATTTCTTGAATGATTCCCCTTTGATATATTCAGCTGAATTAGTTGATTTTATTACAAACCCTGCAAATCATTTAATGTCTGTTCCCCTAGGGAGTTGTCTTTCTGGCTTGACAAAAAACAGTATAAACCTTGACAAGTTTGTTTATGAAGGCAGCAGTATAAGTGGTCAATTTGACAAAAGTGTGTTTTTAAAAACAGCTTTTATGTATTTAAACGCACCTTATCTTTGGGGAGGAAAAACTCCTTTTGGCATAGATTGTTCAGGATTTACGCAAATGGTTTATAGAATAAATGGCTATCACATTCCAAGGAATGCTTCTCAACAAGCTCAAGTAGGGGAAGTACTTAGTTTTATTGAAGAAAGCGAAGTGGGAGATTTAGCTTTTTTTGACAATGCAGAAGGCAATATTACACATGTTGGAATTATAATGGATAACAATTATATTATTCATGCTCATGGAAAAGTAAGGATTGATCGACTTGATCAATTTGGTATCTATAATATTGACTCTAAAAGACACACTCATAAATTAAGAGTGATTAAAAAAATACTATAAAGTACTTTTTTAACAAAATTACTATTGATATTCTTTTAATAATAAAGAATTTTAACAAACACTATAAATATTAATTCTCGAAAAAAATAAAAGCGTATCTTTGATACAAAATCTAGATACTATGAATACTTTCGAGCAATTTAATCTACCGAAAGCTTTAGATAAAGCCCTTAAGGAACTTAATATAACAACTCCTACCCCGATTCAAGAAAAATCATTTTCCGTAATATTATCAGGCAGAGATGTAATGGGAATAGCCCAAACAGGTACTGGTAAAACTTTCGCTTACTTATTGCCTATCTTAAAACAATGGAAGTTTGCTAATATTGACACTCCTAGAGTGGTTATTATTGTTCCTACAAGAGAACTTGTTGTGCAAGTTGTTGAAGAAACGCAAAAGCTAACCAAATACATGTCTATTAGAACCTTAGGAGTGTATGGAGGAACCAATATTAACACCCAACGTAAGGCTGTTTATGCTGGAGTTGATATTTTAGTTGGAACTCCTGGACGTATGATGGATCTTGCCTTAGATGGAGTACTTCGTTTTGATCATTTACAGAAGTTAGTAATAGATGAGTTTGATGAGATATTAAATCTAGGTTTTAGAACCCAGCTAACATCTATATTAGCTATGATGAAAAATAAAAAACAGAATATTCTATTCTCAGCAACTATGACAGAAGAAGTAGATGAGATATTAGATGAATATTTTGATTTTCCTCAAGAGGTTTCTCTAGCTGCGTCAGGCACACCGCTTGAAAAAATAGATCAGCAATTATACCATGTTCCCAACTTTAATACCAAGATGAATTTATTATTACATCTTTTAAAGGATAAGGAAACATTTAATCGTGTATTAATTTTTATCAACAGTAAACGATTAGCAGATGTGGTGATGGAAAAACTACAAACAGAGTTTCCTGAGGAATTTACAGTAATTCACTCTAATAAGTCACAAAATTTCCGATTAAGAAGTATGGCTGAATTTCAAAGTAGTGAATTACGAGGACTTTTAACTACTGATATCATGGCTCGTGGTTTAGATATCTCTGATATTTCTCATGTAATAAATTTACAATTTACCGATTCACCTGAGCAATACATACATCGCATTGGACGTACAGGTCGTAGAGATAAAGAAGGAGTTGCTATATCTTTGGTTGATCCAAAAGAAGAGGAATTTCTATTAGAGGCCGAGCAACTAATGGATAAAGAATTACGTGAGATTCCAATTCCAAAAGAAGTAATCATCTCAGAATCTTTAATGGAGTTTGAAAAGTCTAAACTAAAATCCAAACAGCTAACTAAAGTCAAAAAGCCAATCGAAAAAGGTGCTGCTTTTCATGAAAAAAAGGATAAAAACAAAAAAGTAAATTTAGGAGGGCCTGGAAAACGAACTCCTAGAAAAAACAAACCACGTAACCGCGCGGTTGAAGCAAAAAGAGCCGCTAAACGTCGTGGAGAATAACAAAAACCTAAACAATATTACTGACTAACATGAATTTATAAAAAAATCCAAATTAGAAAGTTATGCAATATAATGAGCTCGGTATTCCACCGAGCTCATATTTTATAGAATAATAGATACTGTTTGATCGTCATTGTGTTTTAAGTAAGGTATGATTTACCCTATTTATTTTGAATCTGTGCTTATTGGTATTTAATCTTTTCTATTTACACAAAAAACACCCCAAGAAAGCTGGATACTTTTTTGGGGTGTTTCTTATTATAATTTTCTATCGCTTATATAAAAGCATTATAAATTCACATCATCTCCTGATTTGTGTTTATGTTTAAAAAAGATAGCAAATAAAATAGCAACAACTAATGAATAAGCCGCAAATGTCATCCAAATATGAGTCCATTCTTTAATATTAATTGGTATACTTAATACACCGTTATGAAGAACCTCAGCTCCTTTTTGACCTACCATTGCAAGAAGGGTTGGGTTATCTGTAGTTGTATCCAAATAAGTTGCTAAATCCGAGATTTGAGTGAAGCTTTTTGTGAAGTAAGAATCAATTAAGTTTCCGGCTATTAAGTTACCTAAAATAGCTCCAAAACCATTTGTCATCATCATAAATAACCCTTGAGCCGAAGAACGCATTGAAGGCTCAGTAGAGGTTTCTACAAACAAAGATCCGGATACATTAAAGAAATCGAAAGCCATTCCGTAAACAATACAAGATACTATTATCATCCATAATCCTGTTCCTGGATCACCTAACCCTAGGAAGGCAAAACGAAGTACCCAAGCTAACATAGAAATTAACATCACGGTCTTAATTCCAAAACGCTTTAAAAAATAAGGAATTGCTAAAATAAACAACGTTTCTGAAACTTGAGACACTGCTAATATGATAGTAGAGTATTTGACAATTAGAGAATCTGCATATTTTGGAAAAAACTTAAATTCATCCAAGAAAACATCTCCATAGGCATTTGTTAATTGTAATGCGGCACCAAGACACATTGAAAAACCAAAAAATAAAGCCATCTTATAATTGGCAAATAATTTAAAAGCATTCAAACCTAAAATTTCTAGCCAAGAATCTCCTTTTTTCTCTCCCTTTGGTTTACATGCAGGTAGAGTAAAGGAATAAATCCCTAATAAAACTGCTGCAACAGCTGCGATAATAAATTGATACTGTGTTGCTTTATTTCCACTTAAATTTGTTACAATCATAGCTACAATAAAGCCAATTGTTCCAAATACTCGAATCGGAGGAAAATCCTTTACAACATCGTAACCATTACTTTTTAAAATATCATAAGAAATCGAATTACTTAAAGCTATTGTAGGCATGTAAAAAAACATAGCAACTAACATTACCCAGAAGAATTGATCGGGTGTTGTAACGGTACTTAAATAAAATAAACACCCTCCGTATAAAACGTGTAAAACACCATATAACCGCTCTGTATTAACCCATTTATCGGCAATAATACCAGCTATTGTTGGCATAAAAACAGAAGCAATTCCCATAGTTGCGAATATAAGTCCAAACTGACTTCCACTCCATCCTTTGGTGTTAAACCAATAATTAGCAATTGTAATTAACCAAGCACCCCAAACAAAAAATTGCATGAAGCTCATTATAGTTAATCTTGCTTTTACATTTTTACTAGATCCCATATATTTTTAGGCTATATCAATTAAAAAAATAAATTATTTACGTTTTATAAAGCTTGTCTTTGTTTAACAAGGCTTAAAATTAGCTCAAATTGCTGTTCAATACTAAGATCGGAATTATCTACCTCAATAGCATCATCTGCTTTATGCAAAGGAGAGTCTAATCTAGTGGTATCAATTCGATCTCTTTCCACAACATTATTATATACCTGATCAAAACAAACCTCTTGCCCTTTTTGTTTTAATTCATCGAAACGACGTTGAGCTCTAATTTGAGCAGAGGCTGTCATAAATATCTTTAATTCAGCATCTGGAAAAACAACAGTTCCAATATCGCGCCCATCCATTACAACTGCTTTGGATTTTCCGAAATTTTGTTGCTGTTCAACTAGTTTTCTCCTAACCTGAGCCACGGCAGCTATTTGACTTACAAAACCAGATACCTCTAAAGTTCGTATAATCTCTTCTACGTTTTCGTGATTCAGGTAAATTTCAGCAAAACCTTTTTCTGGATTATATTGAAAATGCAATTCAATATCATTTAAAGACGCAATGAGTTTTTCTTGATCAAAATGTTCTTGATCTATAAAGCCTTTTCGCATTGCGAAAAGAGTAACAGCCCTGTACATTGCTCCTGTATCGATGTACACATAGCCTAAAGACTTAGCAAGTGATTTAGCTAATGTACTTTTTCCGGTAGAGGAAAATCCATCGATTGCTATTGTAATTTTCTTCAAAACTGAAAAATTTAAATTATGTTATAGTTAATTGTGCTCAAACATACAAGTTTACTAAATTAACCTAATATTATTCTTGGCAATATAAATCAAAAAAAAGATCTATATGTTTAAAACGAAAATCCATTACTGCTAGTTTCCTATTTTTCTTATACAAAATCTTGTATGAAAAATGTATTTCCCTTTTTTTTGAGCTTGACAAAGGTACATTATCTCGCGCTTTTGGTAGACAAATTATGTCAAGTATTGTCCTTTTTTACATAAAAAACTAATCATCAAATAATTAAGCACTATAATTTACAAAAAAATTGCAAATTTTATTTAAAAAGCTCTAATAAAACACCATAAACACTTAGCTTTCTAATAGCAAATATCCTCTTTTCTCCCCCTTTTTAACCAAGTATTTTTATCACATACTATAAAAAGCGTCAAAAACTAAAAAAGCACAACGATATGTTGTGCTTTTTTATATACTAAAACTTGCTTTTATTTTTTTTCGATGTCAAAAACAATAGGATTCTTAACTTTCTGGTCGGTTAATGCGATTTGCAAAACCTCTTCCATTTTATCAACAAAATGAAATGTAAGTCCTTTTAAATAATCAGCCTTAATTTCATCTATATCCTTTTTATTGTCTTTACACAATATTATTTCCTTGATATTGGCTCTTTTTGCCGCTAAAATTTTTTCTTTAATACCTCCAACTGGTAAAACCTTACCACGCAAGGTAATTTCACCGGTCATTGCTAAATTCTTTTTAACTTTTCTTTGCGTGAAAGAAGAAACCATAGAGGTCAACATTGTAATACCCGCACTCGGACCATCTTTAGGAGTAGCACCTTCTGGTACGTGAATATGAATCTTATACTGATCTAGTACTTCCTGTGCAATATTTAATTCCTTAGCGTGGGCTTTTATATACTCCAGGGCAATAGTGGCAGATTCTTTCATTACATTTCCAAGATTACCAGTAATCGATAATCCCCCTTTACCTTTACTAACCAAAGACTCAATATATAATATATCACCCCCTACACTAGTCCATGCCAATCCTGTAACAACCCCTGCTACTTCATTAGACTCATACTTATCTCTATCAAATCTAGGAGTTCCTAAAATAGCTATTATATCAGCTTCTGTTAGTTTAGATTCGTATTCTTGCTCCATTACAATATTTTTAGCAACACCCCTTGCAAGGTGTGCTAGTTTTTTATCTAAAGCTCTTACCCCAGATTCTCTAGTGTAATTAGTAATTACGAACTCCATCTGCTTTTTACCAATTTGCAAATCTTTCGAAGTTAAACCATGCAGTTTTATTTGCTTTGGAAGTAAATGTTGCTTACCTATCTCTACTTTCTCCTCAATGGTGTAACCATTCATTTCGATAATCTCCATACGATCGCGAAGAGCAGGTTGAATGGTTGATAAACTATTAGAAGTAGCTATAAACATTACCTTTGACAGATCATAGCCCATTTCTAAGAAGTTATCATAGAAATCTGAATTTTGCTCTGGATCTAATACCTCTAATAAAGCGGAAGAAGGATCTCCATTGTGGCTTGAAGAAAGTTTATCAATCTCATCTAATAAAAATACTGGATTAGAAGTTTTTGCTTTTTTAATACTCTGGATAATTCTACCAGGCATTGCTCCTATATAAGTTTTTCTATGTCCTCGAATCTCTGCCTCATCACGTAACCCTCCTAAAGAAATTCTAATATACTCCCTTCCTAATGCATTGGCAATACTCTTTCCAATAGATGTTTTACCCACACCCGGAGGCCCATATAAACATAGAATCGGAGACTTTAAATCATTTCGTAGTTTTAAAACAGCCATATGTTCTAAAACACGTTTTTTAACGTCTTCAATTCCGTAATGTTCTTTATCTAAAATTTTTTGAGCATTCTTTAAGTCAAAGTTATCTTTACTATACTCCGACCAGGGTAACTCCAAGAGTAACTCTAAGTAATTTCTTTGAATCCCAAACTCAGCAACTTGCGGATTCATGCGCTGAAACTTGAGCATTTCTTTATCGAACCTCTCTTTAACTTGCTTAGTCCACTTTTTGCTTTTGGCTTTATTTTTCATTTCTTCAAACTCCTCTTCATTTGAAAATCCTCCAAGTTCTTCTTGTATGGTCTTCATTTGTTGGTGTAAGAAGTATTCTTTTTGCTGTTGATCTAAATCAAAACGAACTTTACTTTGAATCGTGTTTTTAAGCTCCAATTTTTGAAGCTCTAAATTCATCAGTTTCAGTGTTTCAAATGCACGTTGCTTTAAATCATTAATGTTCAACAAGTTTTGTTTTTGCTCAACACTTAGATTCATATTTGATGAAACAAAGTTGATTAAAAAAGAATTACTTTCAATATTCTTAATAGCAAAGCTTGCCTCGGAAGGAATATTAGGATTTTCTCTAATTATTTCAATAGCAACTTCTTTAATAGAATCAACTAAAGCTTCAAACTCCCCATCATTTGCATCCGGAGTACTTTGAGGTCTTTCCGCCACAACACCTTTTAAAAAAGGCTCATGTTGAACTAATTCTACTAAATCAAACCTTTTTTTCCCCTGTAGAATCACCGTTATATTACCATCAGGTAATTTTAACAATTTTAGAATTTTTGCTACAGTTCCCTGATGATAGATATCACCCATGGTTGGATCCTCTGTATCTTCATTAATTTGCGCAACCACTCCTATTGTCTTATTTCCTTTGTTTGCTGCGTGTAGGAGTTCTATTGATTTATCCCTACCTGCAGTAATAGGTATCACAACCCCAGGAAACAGTACCATATTTCGTAAAGGTAAAATAGGTAATTGATCTGGTAATTCCTCCATATTCATCTCCTGTTCGTCTTCATGACTTAGTAATGGAATGAATTCTGAATCTCCATCTACCATATCTTGTAGCGACAAATTGTCCAATGTTATTATTTTTTGATCCCCCATAATTATATTTGCGTCATTTTGTCAGTTATTATATTTGATAGCGTAGGATACTTTTTCAAACTCCTATCATCTAATTCATTAACTAACAGTATTTTATATTTTATATCTGGTTTTGTTACTTATAATAAGTCAATCTTTATGCCACAAAAAAGTCCCTAATGCTTTTTTAGGGACTTTTTTATATAACAATTCTACTAGATTTTACATTTCACTAACTAACTTTAACCTACCACTGGAAATAATAAAAGGATCTCTCCCTTGGGTAACAGGATGTAATTCTAAATTAAACTCCGCTTCTAATAAATACCCTTTCTCAAATTCTTTTATTTCCATTATAGTAAGCCTGGAATTAGGGGTAAAATTACCATTTTGTTTTCCCAAGTCATACTCAATTCCGTTCTCTGAAATATAACTAGCATCAAATCCTGTTTGAGAAAAATCATAAGTTTCTCCATTTTTCAATTGTTCTACAGGTAAAACAAGTTCGATTAACATCTCAGGCTTTTCAACTCCTTTTGCTTGAATAACAAAATTATTATTACTATAAAACATAGTTGCATTGTTATTTCTAAAGGTTTGTTGCTCGATATCTGCTTCTAAATAATAGGGTTCCTCTCTTTTGTATGGTAGATCTTGAAAGCTTCCACTTATCTTAAAACTTTGAATATTTGGATTTCCTGTTCCAGTACCCACCGAATCTTGAGATAAAGGAATCATTGTTAAATCAAAAGAACCTTTAACCACATGTGCCTTTTTGTTAATATACTCCATTGTCACAAAGCCCGTCATCATATTAGGTCGTAACGGATCTACTGTAGAATAATGAATATCTAACTCTTGATTCCAATAATAACTAGCATTACTACTTCCAGGAAATAACCCTTCTTGAAACAATCTAGTAAATAAGGTTAAGGAATCTTGCCTTTGCTGCAAATCACGAATTATCAATTTAAACTCACCAAACTTATTTACCGTAGCATAAATATCCTCTCGAATAATTTGCTGTTGCTCGTCTATATTAACCCTAACCACTGGTTTGCCTACCTCTATAGAATCCTTGATATAAGAGTCAACAGGTTCATTATCACAGCTTACTAGTAAGCAAGTAGTTGCACTTAAAATTAAAACACTAATGGCGTTAATAATACTTTTCATATATATATCTTAATATGGATTAAAGTTATCTTTATTTGTCTTATTTTACTAATATTATTTTGATATTCTTTGCTTTTTAAAAGGAACTCGCAGTAATAAGATTAACCCTAAAACAAAAAAAACAATTAAAAACAATATAGCATTTTGCATTCTTCCTGTGAAATCACTTATCCAAGCATAAATAAGCATTCCTACTACAATTCCTATCTTTTCTGTAACGTCATAAAAGCTAAAAAAAGATGTAGTATCCTTAGTTAAAGGCAATAGTTTGGCATAAGTCGACCTAGATAAGGCTTGAATTCCTCCCATTACCAACCCAACAGATCCAGCTGCCAGATAAAATTCATTTGGGGTAATAATTCCATAGGCATACACACATATTACTATCCATAACGCATTTAAAAGACAAAGCGTATAAATGTTACCTATTTTACTTGATAATTTCGATGTTAAATAAGCACCTAATATAGCAACTAATTGTATCACCAAGATACTCACTATAAGTCCCGTGGTACGTTCTGACTCGCTTCCCCATGCAATTTCCTTTTCTCCAAAATATGCCGCAATAACCATTACTGTTTGCACCGCCATACTATAGACAAAAAAAGCAATCAGAAAACGCTTTATTGCCAATTGCCCTTTTAACTGATTCCAAACAGATTTTAACTCCTTAAAACCTTTAAAAAATATACTCGAAGATAATCTATTTTTATTTTTAAAACTTGGTAAATTTTTAAAGGTATAAATACTAAACCCTGCCCACCAAATTCCTACTAGCACAAAACTATATCGCATAGCCATAACACCACTTGAGATACCAAAATATTCGTGTTTCATAATCATAGCTAAATTCAAAAGTAACAAAATGACACTTCCCAAATAACCATATGCAAATCCTTGTGCACTCACTTTGTCTTGTTGCTCTTTAAATGCAATATCAGGCAAATAAGAGTTATAAAAAACCAGACTTCCCCAATAACCAATGAGTCCCATCAAATAGACAAACAAACTCCACGACAAATATTCTAAAGAAAAAAAATACAGCCCCATACAAGACAAAGAGCCTATCACGCAAAAAAGCTGCATGAAAAATTTTTTATTACCCAAATAATCTGCAATTCCAGAAAGTAATGGACTAATTACTGCAATAATTAAAAAACCTATAGCAGTAGTATAACCTATTATAGATTCACTTTTAATATTTTGTCCCCATAGCTCAAAACTATCAACACCTAACTCTCGAAATAAAAAACCATAGTATAAAGGAAAAATCGAAGAACTAATCACTAGTGAATACACAGAATTAGCCCAATCGTAAAAAGCCCATGATTTTAATAACCTTCTATTACCTTTCTCAAATAATGTTTTCATATATAAAAAACCCGATAAACCATTTAACGTCTATCTTTATTTAATTAGAAAAGTATACACCAAATCTAGCCGCTTCTTGCTTAGCTTTTGGAATTAATCGTTTTAACTCTTCAATTCGTTGCTCATTTCCAGGGTGAGTACTCATAAAAGACGACCCTTTTGAATCTCCACCGGTAGCCTTAGCCATACGAGACCAAAAATCAACAGCTTCATTGGGATTATATCCCGCTATAGCCATTAAAGTTAGTCCTATTTGATCTGCTTCGGTTTCATTGGCACGACTAAAAGGTAACATTACTCCCACTTGTGTACCTGCACCATAGGCTGTAGTCCATACTTGCTTTGCTAATGAGCTAGAATTTTGAGTAAGCAAGTCCACAGCTGTAGCCCCTCCTTGTTGCAATACACTAGCACTCATTCTTTGTTGCCCATGATTGGCCAAAGCATGCGAGATTTCATGCCCCATAACAGTTGCTATACCTGCATCATTTTCACAAATTGGC
Organism: Myroides sp. LJL119; assembly: GCF_054871605.1. Classification (NCBI taxonomy): domain Bacteria; kingdom Pseudomonadati; phylum Bacteroidota; class Flavobacteriia; order Flavobacteriales; family Flavobacteriaceae; genus Myroides; species Myroides sp. LJL119. Next base: position 14,624 of record NZ_JBTXLO010000009.1, on the reverse strand, counting down.
ATAATTCCAGTAAAAAACACGATTTTTCCACCAGGCATGCACCATGCATTAATTTGGGAGTCTTCCACTAACTTATATTCCCAACGATAATCTTTTAAATAATCACTATAACCGTTGGCCTTTAACCACAAATCAGCTGCATGAGTTAGCCTTTTACCAACTTCTTGTAAACGCTTAGCATCAGGAGTTCCCTCCACAGTCTTATGTTCCTTTAAAAATTCATCATATTGCTGAAATGACATAGGAAACAAAGAAGAATTAGGCGTTAAGGCCATCGTTTTTTTTCCAGTAAAAGGATTGGTTGCACATGCTCCAATTAACAATAAAACACTTGTAAGTAAAATAGCTTTTCTCATAGATATAATTTTTCTCAAAATTAGCTAATTTTTTTATTCAAAATCTCATTGTCGTTTTCTCTGTGTGCAAAACACAGTCCAAAGTAACACACAAAGTACTGTTTAACGCTATGTAAAACATCAAATAAAACACAAAGCAACTAAAATTATGATAACAAAATCAAAAAAAAACAATATAAATTACAATAGACATGGTATAATACGCATACCAAAACCACGCAATACAGTAATTCAACTTTATTTTTTACAATAAACACAGCCGGTTTAAAAGCATCATAAAATTTCGTAATTTTACCTCAAACAACCTAAAGTAATGAATACGCAAAAACAAAGGCAGTCTTTAGAAGTGCCTCAATCTATTATTTTAGCAGGAAAATTCATTCAATTTTTCTCAAAGAATCTAGCTACAAAGTTTGCTCAAAATCTTTTTATCACTCCTATAAAGTTTAAAGCTCCGAAAAGAGAGAAGGAAATGATAGATAAAAGTACAATCACTACAATTACAGTAAAGAATTTGCGCAAAGACATTACTGTATATCAATATGGCACCAATAAAGATGCAAATAAAAAAGCTTTATTAATTCATGGATGGAACGGTAGAGGTACCCAATTGGTAACCATCGCCAATATGTTAGCAAGACAAGGATATGATGTGGTCGCATTTGACGCTCCAGGTCACGGTAGAAGTCCTAAAACAAAAACTAATCTAACGGAATTTATTCAAAGCACTTTAGAGGTTCAGCAACAATTCGGACCTTTTGACTTGGTTGTGGGACACTCTTTAGGAGGTATGACCACCATAAATGCTTTAACAAGAGGGCTAAAAGCAAAAATGGCTATTATTATTGGAAGTGGAGATGTTGTAGAAGATGTTATAGATGATTTTATAAAACAAATTGAATTAAAACCAGAAATAGCTAAAAGATTAAAGCAAAAATTTGAGTCTCAATTTAATCAAAGCATGCAAGATTATTGTGTACACTTACAAGCCAAACAAATTGAAATTCCTTTGCTTGTTATTCATGACACCCAGGACTTTGATGTTCCAATAAAAGCAGCATACCAAATTAAAAAACATCAACCAAAAGCTAAATTGATTGTTACAAACAACCTAGGGCATAGAAAAATACTAGGCGATCGAAAAGTTATCGAACAAATGATGGAATTCATTAAAAACCACCATGATTAAACAACTCCTATGGATATTTTTCTTATTTTTAAGCATAGCTTGCCAAAAAATAACCTATCAAGATATTTCACCTATGAAAAAAGATAAAAACACCACCGATCAGCAGTGGCAAAACTCCCTAACACCAGAACAATACCATATTTTACGAAATAAGGGAACGGAAAGACCATTTTCAGGTCAATACAATGATTTTTATGAAACAGGAACTTACCACTGTGCTGGTTGTGGTGCAAAGTTATTCGAATCTGCTAATAAATTTGATGCTCATTGTGGCTGGCCTTCTTTTGATCAGGCCATTAAAGGAACTGTTCAATACATCGAAGATACAAGTCATGGAATGCTAAGAACAGAAGTTGTTTGCAACAATTGTCATGGGCATCTAGGGCATGTATTTCCAGATGGTCCTCAAACCACAGGTCAAAGATATTGTATGAACTCTGTTGCTTTAAAGTTCATACCTTCTAAATAATTTTATATTAAAAAAGCTAAACTACCAGTGTTTAGCTTTTTTAATATAGGAGCTTTATTTCTTTTATTCCAAACTCGCGTAGTTCCTGATTGTCTGTTAGAACTTGTAGATTACCATAACGAGTAACTCCTTTAATAATCCCGTTGAAGTTTTCTGCATTACTATCTTGAAAACTACTTACCATGTCTTTTCTGAATAATTTTTTATGGTATTGATCCCAAAGTAAATTACTTTCTCCTTTTTGGATTAGATCCAAATTACCTTGCAAAAAATTTAATATATCTACAAAAATTTTTTCTTTATCACATTCAATCCCCTTTAAAAGTCTTAAAGAACTAGCCTTAGGTAAATCACTCATATCTTCCTGATTTACATTAATACCAATTCCGACTATACTTTGCACATCATTAACTGTCTTTATACTATTTTCAATTAGAATTCCTCCAATTTTTTTATTTGCTGACAAAATGTCGTTAGGCCATTTAATATGAAAACTAAGTTCCATTTGGGATTCTAAGGCTTGTTGTACACTTAGTGCTACAGCCACATTCAGGTCAAATATCTGACCTACATCCCGAAGAACATCTTTAACTAAAACACTAAAGGTTAGACTACTAGAATCACTAACAGCCCATTTCGCACCCCTTTGACCACGCCCATTAAGTTGACGCTGTGCCACTACGACACTTAAATTCGGAAGATTACTTTGCACTAAAAGTTCTTTTAAATATGTATTTGTAGAACCTATGGCATCGAGTTTGATTATATTCATAGAAAATTATTATAGACTAATCTAAACTGATTCACTATATTTGAAGCCAAAATTAGACAACAAATATAATTAATCGCGAAAATCAGAGGAAAAAAAATAGATGGCAGAGAAAAAAATAAACAACGACGAATTAATTGCTAATATTATTAAAGGTATTGAAGCAGTAAAAGGAGCTAACATTACAATTATTGATTTAAAAGATATCGATAATACTCCTTGCGATTATTTTATTATATGTGAAGGTAATTCAAGTACTCAAGTTAACGCTATTTCAGGTTCTGTTCAAAAAACAGTATCAAAAGAGTTACACGATAAACCATGGCATGTTGAAGGTGAGGTAGCCTCGGAATGGATTTTAATGGACTATGTTAACGTAGTTGTTCATATATTCCAGAAACACATACGCGATTACTACCAAATAGAGAACTTATGGGGAGATGCAAAAATCACAAGAATAGATAGCCAATACTAAATTAAAACTATTTTTCATGGCAGGAAATATGAAACAAAAACCAAATAAATCAAAGTTTAACCCTTGGGTGCTATACGGAAGTGTTATAATGATTATTTTGGTTATTCAACTTTTAACTAATGGAAGTAACTTTGGAGATTCAAGGCAACTTAGTTTATCTAAGATGTATGAGTATCTTGATAAAGGTTACATAGAAAAGGTTGACTTTAACCGTAGTGTAGCAAAAATTTATATAAATAAAGACTCCCTTTCTCTACCAGAGTTTGAGAAACTTCAAAAAAAGTCAATGTTAGGCCGTGACAACACAGGCCCACAGTTCGTGACAGATATTGGTGATAGTAAAATTCTACAAGAGAAATTAGACCAAGCAGTTAATAATGACAAACTGGCAGTTTATAACTCAGAACCTGAAAGTAATTGGGGCGATATTTTATTTAGCTTTTTACCCATCGTAATTCTGATTGGTTTTTGGCTATTTATGATGCGTAGAATGTCAGGCGGAGGAGCTGGAGGCGGAGGAAGCCAAATCTTTTCTATTGGTAAATCAAAAGCTAAATTATTCGATGAGAAAAATGATGTAAAAGTAACTTTCAAAGATGTTGCTGGATTAGAAGGTGCAAAAGAAGAGATAGTAGAAATTGTAGAATTTTTAAAGAATCCTGAAAAATACACCTCTATTGGAGGAAAAATTCCAAAAGGAGCTTTATTAGTAGGTCCTCCCGGAACCGGGAAAACACTACTTGCTAAAGCTGTGGCAGGTGAGGCAAAAGTACCTTTCTTCTCCTTATCTGGTTCAGATTTTGTAGAAATGTTTGTAGGGGTTGGAGCCTCAAGGGTTCGTGACTTATTTAAACAAGCCAAAGAAAAATCTCCAGCAATTATTTTTATTGATGAGATTGATGCAGTGGGTAGAGCACGTGGAAAAAGCAATTTCTCGGGATCCAATGACGAAAGAGAAAATACCCTAAACCAACTATTAACAGAAATGGACGGTTTTGGCTCTCACACCAATGTTATAGTACTTGCAGCTACTAACCGTGCGGAGATCTTAGATAAAGCCTTACTTCGTGCTGGTCGTTTTGATAGACAAATTTACGTTGACCTGCCAGATGTAAAAGAAAGAGAAGCGATTTTCCATGTTCACTTAAGTAAGATAAAAAAGGTTGATAATTTAGATATTGACTTTTTAGCTAAGCAAACACCTGGATTCTCAGGTGCGGATATAGCTAATGTATGTAACGAGGCAGCGTTAACGGCAGCCAGAAAAAATAAAACTCAAGTTGATATGCAAGACTTCCTTGATGCCGTTGATCGTATTATTGGAGGATTAGAGAAGAAAAATAAAATAATTTCGAAAGAAGAAAAATACGCTATTGCTATCCATGAAGCTGGTCATGCAACAGTGAGTTGGATGTGTGAACACGCAGCACCACTTGTTAAAGTGACAATTGTTCCTCGAGGACAAAGCCTAGGGGCAGCTTGGTACTTACCAGCCGAGCGACAAATTGTTAGAACAGAACAAATGTTAGACGAGATGTGTGCTACAATGGGAGGCCGTGCAGCAGAAAAAGTAATCTTTGATAAGATTTCTACCGGGGCATTAAGTGATTTGGAGAAAGTTACCAAACAAGCAAAAGCTATGGTTACTATTTATGGATTAAATGAAAAGCTTGGAAATATAACCTATTATGATTCATCTGGTCAATCGGAATATAATTTTTCTAAACCTTACTCGGATGATACAGCACTTTTAATCGATCAAGAAATATCAAAGTTAATTGAAGGGCAATATCAAAGAGCTCAGGCTATTTTACTTGAACATAAAGACAAGTTAATTCAACTTGCAGATTTATTATGTGAGAAAGAAGTTATCTTCAAAGAGGACTTAGAACGCATATTTGGAAAAAGACCTTTTGAGCCGGTTCAAGATATCCATACAGATGTAAAGGATATTGAAACTAATCTTCAAGATGTTTCCGCATCCATTGGTGAAGAACAAAAATTACAAGACACGCAAATAAACCAGCAAGATTCCACCGGAGAAGTTGAAACTCAATCAACAAACCCAGATTTGAAAAACTAAGTCTGGTTTAAGACAAACAATCATACTAAAAAACTTAACTTAAACTACCCTTTAAGTTAAGTTTTTTTTTATCTTTGACTACTAAACTAATTAAATTTTATACCTCTATCATATTCGTATGAGTTTTTTCAAGAAGCTAATCAAAGTTTTTCAATCCAAGGAGGAGCAACCAGAGCAAGCCACAGAACAAAGGGGTCAATATTTGCCACCTAAGGAATTGCCTGTTGACGAGCTTTTCACCATTAATTTTAAAAATAATGGTGGCAAATTCTTGTATTGTGATTCTAGCCAAGAACTAGAAGAAACTTTTGTAAATATTCTTGTTGAAAACGATTGGTTTGAGAAAGATGCTCAAACTTATGAATCAAGTATTTTTTCTTTATTAGAGGAAAACAACATTAATTTTGAAAAGGTTAACCAACCAGCTTTTTTCATTTCTTCATGCGAGAGTCTTATCGCTGATGATGGTGCTATATTATTTAGCGATCGTCAATTAAAAGACAATAAAGCAAATCACTTACCAATAAACATGGTTATTTTGGCTAAAACAAGTCAAATTACTAAAACAAAAAGCGATGGATTACGCGAAATTAAAAAGAAATACGGAAGTTGCTTACCTAGTAACATAACGGCTTTTAATTGTTTCAAGCCATCTTCGGTAGAAAGTGATTTTCTAAGTTATGGAAGAACTCCTAAAAACCTTTACTTACTACTTTTAGAAGATTTATAAAATGTCAGAAACCCTAACCCGTGCCATATCAGGGGTAGTATACATACTACTTCTTATAAGCGCTACCTTGTACTGTAGTATTTCCTTTGAAATACTTTTCGCCTTGTTTATGCTTATTGCATCTTACGAATTTGCAAAACTAATTTCATTACCAAAAGCAGTAACAATTAGTACTACTTTAGTAGCTTTAGGAGTCTATTTCTTCTATCCTAGTTTAATTCCTGGTAGTATTATCGCAGGTTTTGCAATTTTAGTTCTCTTGGCCTTAATGGCAGAGCTATTTACGACACAAAAACCTAACAGATCAGTATTTATAAAGTTAATTATATTTCTTGGATACATAATATGCCCATTCTTATGTCTTTTACTTCTTCCTTTTAATCACCAAGAGTATAAACCAGAAATAATAATCGGCATGTTTATACTTATTTGGACAAATGATACCTTTGCTTACCTGGTTGGAAAAAAAATTGGGAAAAATAAACTTTTTGAAAGAATCTCGCCAAAGAAGACAATTGAAGGTTTTTTAGGGGGAATTTTCTTCTGTATAGTGGCTTCTATTATATTAAGTCAATTTTTTAGCTTTTTTTCTATTACAATATGGATAAGTAGTGCTATTTTTGTCGGAATTTTTGGCACAATTGGTGATCTAGTCGAATCGCATTTTAAAAGAGAGGCGAAAGTAAAAGATAGCGGATCAATAATGCCTGGACATGGGGGGATATTAGATCGCTTAGATAGTGTTATTTTTGTAGCCCCGTTTTTGTATATAATTTTTCAAATATTATAATCATGTTTCACAAAGAAGGAACTAAAATTATTTTTTACTCGCTAATTGTAGCAATTTTTCTGTTCATAGCGGCCTATTTTTTAATAGACACAGTTTGGTTGAAAATTTCAATACAAGGTTTAATTGTAGTTTTCTTAGGTTTAATTCTACAATTTTTCCGTAATCCAAACCGAACAGTTACTCCAGAAGACAATACTATTCTAGCCCCAGTGGATGGTAAGGTTGTAGTTATTGAAGAGGTTTTCGAACCTGAATATTTCAAAGACAAACGTCTTATGGTATCTATCTTTATGTCGCCTTTAAATGTGCACGTAACCAGATATGCATTAAGTGGAGTAGTAAAATACAGTAAGTATCACCCTGGAAAGTATCTTGTAGCTTGGCATCCCAAAGCTAGTGAAGAAAATGAAAGAACTACTATTGTTATTGATAACCCTGTTTTTGGAGAAGTAATGTATCGCCAAATAGCAGGAGCCTTAGCAAAAAGAATTGTTAATTATGCTAAAGTAGGAGAGCGTGTTGAACAAGGGGACGATGCTGGATTTATTAAATTTGGATCAAGAGTAGATTTATATCTACCACTAGGAACTAATGTAGAGGTAGTACTGAATCAAAAAGCAGTAGGTAATATAACAGAAATTGTACGTAAATAAGTGATGAACACTTTAGATAAAGAATTCCACGAAGCATATATTCGCATTTCCAATGAAGCAATTAATTTAGCTCCAGATGTCATGCTGCGAATATATGCTTTCTACAAACAAGCAACAAACGGCCTAAGTCATAGAGACTTTGAAAATATGTCAGGTAACTTAAAGCAAGCCTTTAAGTTTAACGCCTGGACGCAAGTAAGCCATCTAACCCCCACTCAAGCTAAAGAGGAGTATATCAAACTAGCAAATCAAATATTAGATTCCACAAAAGGTAATGAATAAACTACGTTATGCTTTTTTATCGATTTGGTCTATTATTTTATTTAGTTGTAATGATAACCAGACTTTAACGGAAATAGAAATTCCGGAAAGAGAAACCTTCATAGTTGAAAAAACAGAGTTTCCAGATCCGGCAAGTATAAAAACATTACAAGGTCCTTTTGATATGCCGGGTTTAGCTTATCGTTTCGATCAATTTACAATTGTTGAACCTAAAACAGCTTACTCTCATTATCAAAACTATCACCTGGGGTATGCCAATGCTTTAAATACTGCAATTCACAATACACAGTATGAAAAAGACAGCATCGTAGGGATAGTCAAAAAGGTTGGTAATAATGATTCTAATATAAAAAATCTAAGTGGTGCTTATTTAAATCACAACATATATTGGAAAAGTCTAGAGCCTAATATACAAACTACTGTAAGCAATGAACTTGAACAAGCTTTAAAGAGCTCATTTGGTTCTTTACAAGAGTTTAACAATCAATTCAAAAATATAGCCTTAAATAGCGTTGGATCCGGTTGGATTTGGTTAATCAAAAAATCAGATAATACCTTAAGTATTCTTTGGACTCCGAACAATGAAAATCCTTTTAATTTACCAGCTACAAAGCAAATATTATTTGGAATTGATTTATGGGAGCATGCCTATGTAACAACTTATCCCAATGATATGAAATCATACATAGAAAAATGTTTAAAAACTTTAAATTGGGAATACGCCAACGAACAATATCAAAAAAAATAAGCTAGTTTATAAACTAGCTTATTTTTTTTATTAAAATGGTACATCATCATCATTAAAGACCTGGTTGGCCGGAGGTAGATTATTGGTAAAATTCTGATTACCATATCCCATGTTTCCCCCTTGTGCTGCTTCATTTATAGCTGAAGAGTACATACCACCGTCTCCTAGAAAATCATCCTCTAGATTATCAAATTTTCCGAACTGTCCTAAGAATTTCAAACGAATATTATCCAAGCCACCATTTCTATGTTTTGCAACAATAAACTCTGCTTGTCCTTGGGTAGGGGTTCTCTCTTCATCGTCCCACTCATCAATTTTATAGTACTCTGGGCGATAGATAAACGAAACAATATCCGCATCTTGCTCAATAGCACCAGACTCCCTTAAATCCGACAATAAAGGTCTTTTTGAGGTCCCTCGAGTTTCCACAGCTCGCGATAATTGCGATAGTGCGATCACAGGAATATCTAACTCCTTGGCCAAGGCTTTTAAATTTCTTGAAATAGTTGAAATCTCTTGCTCCCGATTACCTCCACCTTTTTGATTTCCTCCAGCGGTCATTAATTGCAAATAATCTATAACAATTAATTTAATTCCATGCTGTGATGCCAAACGTCTTGCCTTTGCACGTAAATCGAAAATAGATAAAGAAGGGGTATCGTCAATATAAAGAGGTGCTCGTTCTAGATCCTTTACTTTCACATTTAATTGTTCCCATTCATGTTTTTCTAATTTTCCTGTACGAAGCTTCTCCGAACTTAAACCAGTTTCAGATGAAATTAAACGAGTAATCAACTGAACGGAAGACATCTCCAAGGAAAATACGGCTACACCTTTCCCCGCGTCAATAGCAATATTACGTGCCATGGACAAAACAAAGGCTGTTTTCCCCATCCCAGGACGGGCGGCTATAATAATCAAATCACTTGGCTGCCATCCAGAGGTAAGCTCATCTAACTTATGGAATCCAGTGGGTAATCCACTTAATCCTTCTTTAGTAGAGATTTCCTCGATACGTTTTTTTGCTTGCGCTACTAATGATTGTGCTGTTTCTGAACTTTTTTTAATATTACCCTGAGTTACTTCATATAATCTGGCCTCGGCTTTATCTAATAAATTAAATACATCACTAGTCTCATCATAAGCCTCCGCAATAATCTCATTAGAAATACGTATTAAACTACGCTGAATAAACTTCTGTAATATAATTCGTGAGTGAAACTCTATGTGAGCAGAAGAAGTAATCTTTTGCGTTAATCCCACCAGATAATACTCCCCTCCTGCCATCTCAAGCTTAGCGTTAGTTCTTAACTGCGCAGCTACTGTTAATAAATCGATAGGTTGGTTACTTACAAATAACTGATCAATAGCCTCAAAAATATACTTATGAGCTTCTTTGTAAAAAGCTTCTGGCTGAAGGATATCGATAACCTCATCGATTCCCTTTTTATCAATCATCATTGCGCCTAAGACTGCCTCCTCCAAATCAATTGCTTGTGGGGGTAATTTACCCTTTTCTAAAGAAACTAACTCTTTAGAGAAGGATTTTATTGGGCGAAATTCATTTGCTTGTTCCATGATGCGAAAATAAGTATTTTTTAGTTATTAACTTGCTTAAATTCTTGTTACGAAAAACAATTAACAAAAAAAATCCGAGAACATATCTCGGATTTATATAAAAAAGGCAGAACCTTAATCTCTGTATTCTCCCATTTCAAAATATTTATCCATTCGCTTGTCTAAAAGTTTTTGAACTGGTAATTTTTTTAACTCTTTGTAAGTTTCTTCGATATACTTTCTAACTGAAGTAAAAGTAGCTTCTCTATCAGAATGCGCTCCTCCAAGAGGTTCTTCAATAATATCATCTACAAGTTTGTTTTTCTTCATATCAAATGAAGTTAACTTAAGTGCATCGGCTGCAGTTTCTTTGAATTCCCAGCTTCTCCATAAAATAGAAGAGCAGGATTCAGGGGATATTACAGAGTACCATGTATTCTCAAGCATAGTTACTCTATCTCCAACACCAATACCTAAAGCTCCACCAGAGGCTCCCTCACCTATAATAATACACATAATAGGCACTTTAATACGGAACATCTCGTAAATGTTTCTTGCGATTGCCTCTCCTTGTCCTCTTTCTTCTGCCTCAAGACCTGGGTAAGCTCCAGGAGTGTCAATTAAAGTAACTATTGGAATGTTGTATTTTTCAGCCATCTGCATTAAACGCAAAGCCTTTCTGTATCCTTCCGGATTAGCCATACCAAAATTACGGTATTGTCTTGTCTTTGTGTTAAATCCCTTTTGTTGACCAATAAACATATAACTTTGATCACCAATCTTTCCAAGACCACCAATCATTGCCTTATCATCCTTTACATTTCTGTCACCAAATAACTCTAAGAAAGTATCGCCACACAAAGCTTTGATATAATCTAATGTATAAGGCCTGTTTGGATGTCTAGACAATTGTACTCTTTGCCAAGCACTTAAATTTTTGTATATGTTCTTCTTGGTTTCTTCAAGTTTAGACTCGATTTGCTTACAAGTAGTTGATACATCTACATCCGACTCCTCACCGATCAACGTACATTTTTTTAACTGCTCCTCAAGTTCTTTAATAGGAAGTTCAAAATCTAAATATTCCATTTATGAATAGGTTTTAGTTTCAATTACAATTTACAAAGATAAAATATTCCGCTAATAGATAAGCTATTTAGCAACAAGTTTTCTCTTTTTTCTATTTTTAATAATTCCATTAGCAATTACAGTACTGAGAATCAGTGCTGCCCCTATGTAAAAAGCTGAGTTCATTTTCTCATTATCTTTAAACAAAACCAACGCCAACAAAATGCCATAAACTGGCTCCAAATTTATCGTTAACATAACCGTATAAGGACTTAAATCCTTTAGTATATAAACCGATCCCAAAAATGCAAAAGCTGTACAAAATACCCCTAAGATAACAAGCCAAAACCAATCCTGTAGACTCACTTGAAAAAACTCTAAAGTAAAGCCTCCAGTTATAAGTAAAAATAAACTCAAAATGATTAATCCTCCAATCATCTCATAGAAAGTTATCAAATAAGCTGGGCAATGTACCACTAGTTTTGCATTAATAATGGAAAATAAAGCGGAAAGAAATGCTGCTGTTAAAGCCAAAGCTATTCCTTCTACATAATCTCCACTTACACTAAAAATAAGCCCTAAAGCTCCAATAACTACTAAGCCTAAAAAAACCTCATAATATATAATCTTCCTTTTATAAAAGATTGGTTCTAAAATAGAGGCGAAAAAAGCACCAGTAGAAATACAAGCAAGTGTTACCGAAATATTTGATACTTTAATGGCCCAAAAAAACGTAAGCCAATGTAAAGCAATCACAGTTCCAGCACCAAGAACTTGTAGTAATCTTTTTTTGGAAATACGAAAGCTTTGCTTTCGAAAAACAAACACTAAAACAAGTGTAATAACCGCTATGGCAATCCTATACCAAACCAATGGCAAGGCACTTAAACTTATTAAGTGTCCCAGTATAGCAGTGAACCCCCATATAAAAACTATTATATGAAGATAAATATAACTCTTTATGTTATCTGCGAGCATTATTTAATAAATATAATCCTAAAATACCAAAAACTATATTAGGTATCCATACTGCTAACAAAGGTGGAATACTTGAGGCCTCTCCCAACACACTAAATACTTTGTCAAAAAACACGTAAATAAATGCCAAGGCTATACCTATGGCTAAGTTTGCCCCCATTCCTCCTCTTCGTTGCATTGAAGAAACTGATACAGCTATAATTGTCAAAATAAAAGCAGACACGGGAATACTATACTTTTTATATAAAACAATTAAATAAGTACTAATGTTGGAAGAACCACGCATTTGTTCTTTGGCAATAAATGCCTTTAACTGCTTTAAAGACATAGTCTCTGCTGCATATACTACAGGTGTTAAATCATCTAAATCAAAATCTAATTTCATTTCCTTTCTATTGGCCTTTTCAAAAGTGTCACCCGCATTTTCACTTCCTACCTCTCTTTTAAAATAATCATGAAGAGTGTAGGTTTGAGACTCTGGATTCCAAACAATACGACTAGCGGTGGTTTTACTCTTTAAAGTATTACCATCCATTTGCTCCATTAAAAAATTATATCCGGTTTGACTACCAAAAGAAAAGCTACTAACAAAAATAAATTCGTTTTCGCTAATTTGTCGATAGACGTTTTGAGACTCACGTACCTCACTACGAGTTAAATACTTATATCTAAAATCATTATAACCAGCACTAGCTCTAGGAACAATGAAAACCGACATAATAAGTGCGAAAATAGAAACCATTGTCGCTCCTATAAAATAAGGCCTTAAAAATCGATTAAATGAAATACCAGAGCTTAAAATAGCTATAATCTCATAATTATTTGCAAGCTTTGAGGTAAACCATATAATAGAGATAAATAAAAAAATAGGAAAAAGCATGTTGGCAAAATAGATTGTAAAGTCTAAGTAATAAAGCAACACTGCTTCTAAAGGAACCTTATTGTTTAAAATTTTATTTATTCTATCAGAAACATCGATAACTATCCCAATAGGAACAAACAGCATTAACATTACCGTAAAGTTTACCAAATAACGCTTTAGAATATACCAATCGATAATCTTCATACTTTATTGATTTGATGTTTTGAATCAATTATAAACGTTGCCCTAATTTAAGAACCATTTTATTTTTCCACGGCGTAAAAGTTCCAGCTAAAATTTGGCGTCTAGCCTCTCGAACAAGCCATAAATAAAAACCTAAATTATGGATAGTGGCAATTTGCTTACCCAAAGATTCATCAGCAGCAAATAAATGACGCAAATACGCCTTAGAATATTCGGTATCTACCCAAGTATAGCCATTAGCATCTATTGGAGAGAAATCCTCAGCCCATTTTTTGTTTTTTATATTAATGGTACCCTCGGCAGTAAATAACATTCCGTTTCTTGCATTACGAGTAGGCATCACACAGTCAAACATATCCACCCCTAGAGCAATATTCTCCAATATATTAATTGGTGTTCCTACCCCCATTAAATAGCGTGGTTTTTCTTTAGGTAAAATACCACATACAATATCTGTCATTGCATACATCTCCTCTGCCGGCTCTCCTACCGACAAACCACCTATTGCATTACCTAAAGCCCCAGCATTAGCAATATACTCAGCAGATTGCGTGCGTAAATCTTTATATGTACTTCCTTGTACGATAGGAAAAAATGTTTGCGAATAACCATAATACTCGGGAACTTTTTCAAGATGGTTAATACATCTATCTAACCAACGATGAGTACGGTGCATCGAACGTCTTGCATAATGATAGTCGCAAGGATAAGGCGTACACTCATCAAAGGCCATAATAATATCAGCCCCGATTGTTCTTTGCAATTCCATTACACTCTCCGGTGAAAAGAAATGATAAGAACCATCGATATGCGATTTAAACTTCACTCCTTCTTCTTTAATCTTACGATTTGCTGAAAGCGAATACACCTGAAATCCACCACTATCGGTCAAAATATTTCGATCCCAGTTCATGAATTTATGTAAACCTCCTGCTTGCTTTAAAATATCCATCTTCGGACGTAAATACAAGTGATACGTGTTTCCTAAGATAATATCAGGATTCACCTCTTGTTTTAATTCACGTTGGTGCACTCCTTTTACTGTAGCAACTGTTCCTACAGGCATAAAAATAGGTGTTTCTATAACACCGTGATCTAAAGTAATTTTCCCTGCACGCGCATTGCTTTGCGCATCGGTATGTAATAAATCGAACTTCATATTAACTATTTACAACTGGCAAAGATAAACCAAAAACTATGATACCGGTTTATTTTGTTCCATTTTATTCCAAACTAAAACTTTAAAAAGACACTTTAACAAATCTCTTGTTTTAAAACAATAATTGTCTAGTCCTGAAATAACGATACAGGATTAATATTATAAAATTACATAAAAAATAGTAGTAGACTTTAGTTTGCTACTATTTTTTTATACCCTTTAAATACCCGATTTTTCGTAACAAACATTTGA